>CALKHN010000125.1 GCA_937991535.1 uncultured Sphingobacteriales bacterium | reverse complement strand
TTTTCAATGGCTCGAAGACAAACGTCCGAAGAATAAGGCAGAACTATTTGAATAGTTATTAAACACAAAAGAAGCATAGTAAACTTTGATTCACTATGCTTCTTTTCTTGGTTTACAAACCTAATTCCTGATTGGATTTATCAATCAGATTTCTTTGTCAAACTAAGTTTAGATACTATTCTAAAAAAATGATTGGAACTTACCATTAATCGATTTTAATTCAGAAAATCAGTTCTGGACAAAAAACAACTTTGTTGTTACTTTATCTCCTCCAATTGCAGAAGCCGCTGCCTGGTAATTATCCTGATTTACATTTGTTTCTGTAACCGGATATGTAAATCTTTGTGGGAAATCTGAAACGGCTTTATCCGGCTTAGGAAAGGCAGGAGCACCAAGTCTCCTTGAATCTACCCAAGCGTCCCAGGCTCTGTTGTAAAAAGCAATCCAGGCCTGTGTACCTATTTTTTCTTTCCAACTTGCGGAAGCTGTAGCATAATTAACTGATGGCTGCGCATAATATGCATCTGCCTCTGCCTGTGTTCCACCCCATTCTAAGATAGAAGCTTCCACACCTTTTTTATAAAAGCTTTCTGCTGTACCACCAACATTATAACCCCTCTCTGCAGCTTCTGCCAAATAAAATTGCGTTTCGGGATAGTCAATCAACACTCCTCTGAAAGCAGGAGTATATATTAAAGGTATAGGAGCTGAATGACCAGAATAGCCTCCCGCCTGACCTGGAGGTACACCAATATATCCAAGATTGGCCCCTGAAGAATTTGTTGCTGTGGCAAAAAACAATGGTAATCTCGGGTCATTATTGGATTGTAACTGATTTATAAAAGTTGTGCAGGCTACAAAGTCTTTTTGTCTTGCCTGCAAAATAAAGAAATTATAAATTGGATTTACATAAGGTGGCGCTGACAGATATACATAATAAGCATTGTCATCATTTGATGTGAATACGTTTGGCGCAGCGGCTTCAACTGTTGTTTTAGCTAAGTTGTCATCATTAGTAACATCTGCAATGGTAATTCCCATCCTCAGTTCCAATGAACTTGCAAATTTTTTCCATGCATCAATATCTCCGGCATAAATCAATTGATCTGCCGGCCCCACTCCCTCTGCTCCGTCATTTAAAGCTGCAATATCTCCGGAAATACGTTTTAATAAATCTTTGTAAACTGTCATCGCATCATCGTATTTTGGAAATGCCTGCTTTACTATTTCAAATGCATCGGTATAGGGGACATTGCCATAGGTAGTAAGAAGATAATAAAATGCCGTTACCTCCATAATATCAATCTGGGCATGTACATTGGCCAATTGACTTGCATCTGTCACTTGCTTTTTAGCTAAAGAGTCGGCCTGAACCAAATTTGATAATACATTTAAATAAAGAACATTCCAGTCCAGGTCGGGTATGCCCCTATAGAATATATCATATTGGCTCTCGTTTAAATATGTCGTCTCCTGCCAATATTGTTCAAAAAAATTCACGGGATTAAAATTGTAATCAGCATTGGTAAGCAGATCCACCAGCTCATTTTGTCCTTGCGTGAAAAGAGCCGAATAGGAAATTGTTGTCGGGCTTTTGGGGTCGTTATTTAATTTTGCCAAATCCTTAGAGCATGCACTTAGCAATATCAAAGGTATTACTGCAATTAATAAATTTTGTTTGAATGCTTTCATTATTATTTATTTTAATAATATCTAAAATATTTTTGTTATAAAATATATCCCATCAGAAATTTACTTTCACATTAAATAAGAAATCCCTAACTGAAGGATATACACCGGATTGGAATCCACTTACATTACCAAAACTGGTTCCGGATTCAGGATCGGCATAAGGCAAATTTTTGTGAATTATCCACAAATTTCTACCTATTAAAGAAAGTTGTATTCCTTTAATTCCTTTAATTCTATCCATTAAACTCTTCGGCAGGGAATATCCAATAATCACATCTCTTAACTTGACATAGCTTGCATCATAAACAAATGCCGCATCGGGATTGACCCCAAAACCATAAACAGCACCTGCATAATCATCTTCCGCAACTTTGGTATTTGGTTTACCATCTTCAGTAACGCCCGGGAGGATAACTCCACCGCCATCTGAAACTGCTGATCTTTTAGGTTTACCGTTTGCATTAAGCCCTGCTGTAATTGGATATAAACCATCATATTGCCCAAAGTCCTGATCCAGTGAAAAAACATCTCCACCGTGCTTGAAATCAATTAAAAAGCTTAATGTAAAATCTTTAAATCTGAAACTATTGCTTATACCTCCAATCCATTTTGGTTGAATTGTCCCGATGTTTTCGTTTACATCAGAAGTCATTTCATATAACCCATCTGATCCAACTGTTTTCTGTCCATTTGTGTATATGAAATTTGAGCCTCTTAACTGACCATAAGGTTGGCCTAATGGTGCATTTAAGGTTTGTCCAAACGGGAATGAAGCTAACTGAAGATTCTTTGCTTCATGGCCGGATCCGTCTTTAAACAATTCAACTACCTTATTGCGGTTGGCAGACCAGTTAACTGTGATGTCCCATTGAACATTTCTTGTGTGCACCGGTGTTCCATTTACAGTAAGTTCCACACCTTTATTCGTCATGGAACCCGCATTTTCAAATTCAGATGCATATCCGGTTGCCGAAGAAACGGTTACCGGAAGAATATCATCAATTGTTTTGGAACTATAGTAAGAAGCTGAAAATCCAATTCTGTTTTGCAGGAAATCCATTTCAAGATCTATTTCTTTGCTCCTTGTACGTTCCGGTCTTAAATTAGGATTATTCTTGGTTCCTTTAACAGAACCTACCGGATTGCCATTATAAGGCGTCAGGATACTATAGGTATCAAATACACTGTAAATAGGTGCATCAGAACCAACCTGTGCATCATTCACACTTAACTTACCATAACTTAACCAGGGTGTGTTTTGCAATACTTTTGAAAACACAAATCCTAAAGAAACAGAAGGATAATAATATGCATTATTTCCTTTTGGTAAAGTAGAGGAAGCGTCTCTGCGCATCGTTGCATCAAGGGTAAGCATATCGTTATAAGACAGAGTGGCTGAGCCGAAAATACCGTTTACTTCCCTTATACCATCATATTCGGCCGGAGCATTGGGTGTTGCAACAGAATTGCTCAAAGCCCACACACCAGGCAATGAAAGGCCACCATTCGTTTCGGCAGAAGTTGACTGAGTTTCTTCACGCCGTAAATCTGTACCCAATAAGGCATTCAATTTAAATGAAGAACTTAGTTCTTTGTGAAAATTTGCCATAAAGTCTATGTTCCTTCCAGCATAATTTTCCAGAAATTTTGAGTATCCTGAAACTTCTACTGACCCAATATTTGCACGTTGCTCCTGCAACCAGTTATATGAATCTAAAGATACCCTTCCGGTAAACGATAACCAATTTGTTGCATCCCATTTTGCATTTACATCTCCTATAAAACGCTTGCGATGATCACTTTCATAATTCTGATATCTGGAGAAATAGAGGTTATCCCAATAAATGGGTGCAGATTTTTCATAAGGATTACCCCAGTTCCAGCTTGTGTTTTCTTTTGTTCTGAAATATGCCTGCTTTTGCTCCTGGACATCCACATTCATCTCCCACCACTGTCTGAAGTTGTTCATTGGGTTGGGGGCGAAGTCTGGTGAATATCCGGTTTCATATCTGCCGATAGCCGGAATATCATAATAATTGGCCTCTGCTCCAACTGTCAGGTTTTTCAGAATCTTATAGGTAGCAGCAAAATTGAAAATGTTTTTAACCTGATTACTGTTTGGTAAAATGCCATTCTGATCATCTCTTGAATAACCTAATTTAAAAGAACCCTTTGCGTATGAATTTGTAATTAAAATGCTTTGCGAGTTTGATACCGGCTTTTCAAAAAAGGTAATAGGACCATTTACTGCAGCAACCCATGGTCTTTCTGTTTGGAAATAAGGTGAGGAGGGGTCGATGGCATCCCATTGATATACCATTTTATTAGGATCAAAGGCTGCACCAAAGGAAGCATCTTCAGTGGTTGGAACCAAAGGACCTAAACCCTGTTTACCCGTATATCCATAAAAATAAGGGGCAAAGCCTGTTCCGTCATCATAAAACGGACCATACCCGGCGCCATACTCGTGTTGATACTTTGGGAATGTACTTTTATCAATATATCCTTTTTCAATTCCTAAATTAAGAGTAACATTCAGGCTGGAAGATCCTTTTTTAGTTGTAATCAAAATTACACCGTTACTTGCACGGGAGCCGTAGAGTGCTGTAGCAGCGGCACTCTTCAAAACAGTAATAGAAGCAATGTCATCAGGATTTAAATCAGAAATTGGGCTTCCAAAATCATAACCCCCACCTCCAGTCTGTTGGCTTACACTATTAGTGTTATTGTTATTTACGGGCACACCGTCTATAACAAACAATGCCTGGTTATTTCCGGTAATTGACTTATATCCCCTTAAAATCACATTTGTAGAACCACCCATAGTATTGTTTTGAGTGATTTGCAAACCAGAGATTTTTCCTGATAAGGACTGCGCCATATCAAAGCTCCTGTTATCACTAACATCAGAGCCGGAAATTGTTTGTGCAGCATAGGGGACCTGATTTCGGCTTCTCGTAATACCAAGTGCAGTAACAACCACTTCGTTAAGGGTATTCTTTGCCAGTTGCATTATTACGGTAATAAAGTTGTCTGAACCAACAGTAACTTCAGTTTGAACCGCACCTGTGGAAGTGACAACCAGGACGTCTCCTGTTTTTGCCTTAATATCAAAAAGTCCGTCTGAGTTTGCCACAGCACCGATTTTGGTTCCCTTTATGGTTATTGACGCAAACGGTATTGGCGAATTCGCCTTGTCTATAACCTTCCCGCTGATAGTGCGGGTTTGGGCGACTGCAAGTGCCGAAGACAGCACAAGAATCATACATAGAATTACAGTTTTCCTCATGTGTTTAATTTATTTTTTTAAAATTTTGAATTATTGAATTTTCTTGATTGCATTTTTAAACTTGTTCATACATTGAATTGAATACATGAACAAATCGAAAGCAGGATTGTCCATGTTTGAAACCATAAATCTGTAAAATCAGCCTGAAACAATTCCAGCTGTATTAGTCTTTATGACATGGAAATTAATACCAAAGAAGAAATTACTGTCTGGGGAGGTAGCATAGCCTTTCACTATAAGTGTTCCGGCATTTGCCAATACTCTACTGAGAATTTCCACAGGAAAAGCTGTAGATACCATTCTCAGTCTGTGTAGCACAACATTCGTATTTAGTACTTTTTAAAATTTCTAGGTATTGAATTATTTTTCAAAAACTAACAAGTGTTAGTTAGAGAAAACTACCTATTTATTACTTCGCTGTGATAAAAAACATTCTCTCTTTACTTTAAATTATGTTTTCTTTCAAAAGTCAGAATCTATGCTACACAGTTTTTATCGAATTTCAAGGAGGCAGCAGTTTTTGCCAAATCGCTGCATTTTATGATTAAAAAAAATCATCTTTCTGCAAATTTTGATTAGACGATATCTAATATTATACTTATTATATAAAATATTTTAAAATTAACTGTAGAGAAAGCTTTATTTGCGTTATTCTTAATATTCTTGAATTATTTTTTTTCGAAATTTTTTTTAACTATAATTTGTAACTATTCAGTCCCCAGTATAGCGATAAGGGATAAGGCATTCAAAAC
>CALKHN010000124.1 GCA_937991535.1 uncultured Sphingobacteriales bacterium | reverse complement strand
TTCTATTTTGATATGAGCCGGTAATGTTCTTAAATATTTTCTTTCATCTTCTTTTATAATTGAGTTCGTAAAAGAGATAGATATTTTACCCATTTCTTTTTCGTGTTCTTCTTTATAGGCACAACCGCAATCATCACTACTTCTGCCGATACCAAAATCATAATTACCGGCAATCGTGGGAATACGCCTTTTCCGAATTTCATTGATTACTTCATTTGGCCAGATATTATAACCGACTAAATCGCCAAGGCAATAAAGTACATCAGGCTGATGCTTTTCTACGTCCTTAAAAAACGCTTCCAGGGCAGGAAGGTTTGAATGGATATCTGAGAATAATGCAATTTTCATTTTATTTGATTTTAAGTAGTAAAAAAATACGTTTTATTATTAGAAAAGGCGTTTAATAACTTTCATAATTTAAAAATTAATCTTGATAAAAAATACAACAATGCTGCTAGTAAAGAGGTAACTGGGATTGTTATAATCCATGCTATAACAATATCTGTTGTAACTCCCCAGCGTACCGCTGATATTCTTTTGGTTACGCCAGCTCCAATTATTGCCCCTGTAATTGTATGAGTTGTACTCACCGGAATTCCAAGCATACTTGTTCCAAATAAGGTAAGTGCACCGCCAGTTTCTGCACTAAAACCTTCAAAAGGGCGTAGATGAGTTATACGCGTTCCCATAGTCTTTACAATTCTCCATCCGCCCATTAGAGTGCCGATTGCCATTGATAATTGACAGGATAAAACTACCCATTCAGGAATTGAATCAAGAGCAGTAAGTTTTCCTGATGCAATTAATGCAACATAAATTATCCCCATTACTTTTTGAGCATCATTTGCGCCATGTCCAAGGCTATAAGCCGCGGCTGAAAGCAACTGAAGCCTTCTAAATGTCTTATCTACTTTTCTGTTAGAAATCCCTTTACAGATATTCAAAAGTGTCATTGAAATAATTATTGATACTGTCATGCCTATTAACGGGGCTAAAACAATAAAAGCAATAATCTTAAGAACCTCAGCATAAAAAACGACATGGAAACCGGCATGAGCAATTGCAGCTCCTACAAAACCACCCATCAAAGTGTGTGAAGAACTTGAAGGAATTCCTTTCCACCAGGTAATTAAATTCCAAATTATAGAGGCAGCTAATGCTGCAATCAAAACCTGTAATGTTACAATCTCTGTATGTACTATCCCTTTACCTACAGTGTTTGCTACATGCAATCCAAAAACCTTATAAGCAATAAAATTAAAAAAAGCTGCCCAAACGACAGCTTGAAAAGGTGTTAGTACTTTTGTAGAAACAACAGTTGCTATTGAATTTGCTGCATCATGAAAACCATTAATTATGTCGAAACTTAATGCTAAGCCGATTACAATAACGAGAATGACCATATAAACGGGTTTATAGTTGTATTAGTCTGCCAAAATTCTCTTTCCATAATATTTTCTTCGCAACCAAAAAGCTACATTCACCAAAGCAATAAGAGCAGGAACTTCCACTAAAGGCCCAATAACACCGGCAAATGCCTGTCCGGAATTAATTCCAAATACACCAATTGCTACTGCAATCGCTAATTCAAAATTGTTTCCTGCTGCTGTGAAAGCGATAGAAGTGTTCGTTGAATAATCGGCTCCCATTTTTCTGCCTATTAAGAAGCTGACAAAAAACATGATTGCAAAATAAATGACCAATGGAATCGCAATTCGTACCACATCCATCGGTATTTGAACTATCAATTCTCCTTTCAGGCTGAACATCACTACAATCGTAAAAAGAAGTGCTATCAGAGTTATTGGAGAAATGGCAGGAACGAATTTTTTCTCATACCATTCTTCTCCTTTTAATTTTATTAATCCATACCTGCTTATAATGCCTGCTGCAAAGGGAATTCCTAGATAGATTGCCACACTTTCAGCTATTTGTGCAATGGTAATGTTTACTTCTGAACCTGTGATGCCAAACAATGGAGGAAGAATTGTTATAAACACATAAGCATACACGCTGTATAATAATACCTGGAAAATACTGTTCAATGCAACCAATCCTGCCGCATATTCGCGGCTGCCTTCGGCTAATTCATTCCATACAATTACCATTGCAATACAACGGGCAAGCCCAATGAGAATTAACCCGGTCATATATTCAGGATAGCCATTTAAAAAAATGATGGCGAGAATAAACATCAATATTGGCCCAATTATCCAATTGAGAAACAACGAAACGCCTAATACTTTTGTATTTTTAAAAACCTCCCTCATCTTATTATACTTCACTTTTGCAAAAGGCGGATACATCATCAGGATAAGACCAATCGCCAACGGAATATTGGTAGTTCCGGATGAAAAGGAATTAATAAATCCAGAGGATGATGGAATGAAGAATCCAATAGAAACACCGATGCCCATTGCCAAAAATATCCATAAGGTTAAATACCTGTCTAAAAAGCTTAATTTCTGTCTTTCATTTGCCGGAGCACAATTATTTGCTGTCATTCTGATTGGTATTATTCTGTAGTTTATTTTTAATTCTTATGTAAAATAATTAGGGGAACGGTGGTTTTGATTGCAAGCTTTTTAGTTATACTAGTATGAAACAATTGCTCAACTAAAGCATATCTTTTGTGGACAACAATCGCTAAATTGATTCTTCTCTTTTCAGCAAACATCAATAGCCCCTCTACTTTGTTCTTATTATCAAGGTAATCGTATTCAGTATCCAGGCCATTAAGTAAGTGATGAAGATTGGTTTCCTCTTTCATCAATATATCTGCGTCCATATTTTCATGGTGCTCAACATTCACGACAAGCAACTTTGATGATAATTTAAGCATCAGTTCTTTTAGCTGAGCAACTGGAAGCGTGTTAGCAATATTATGCAGATTAACTGCTAACATTGATTTTTTAATACCATTAAAAGTAGCTGCAGAAGGTACAATCAGTAAAGAAGTTTTACATTCTTTCATTATTTTTAAAGTATTACTACCTATTATGTTCTTGCCTTTATTGCCCATGCCACTAATTCCAATAGTAACCAGGTTCACACTCTCTTTAATAATAATCTCATTTATTCCTTTTATAATTGGCAGGTCATCGGCAACAAAATCAATAGCTATATTACGGTTGAGTAACGGGATAAGTGTTTTCTTTACAACAGTTAAACTTTTGATTGCTTCATCTTTTAATTCTTTTAATTGAGATGGTGGTGGAACAAGTATATCGGTAAGGAGAATCATATCCGGATGAATTATTTCATAAGAATGATATAATATTATCCGTTCAGTTCCTATTTTTTGACACATATCTGAGATGTACTTTGCAGCGTTCAACGCTGTTGAAGAAAAATCAGTTGGAATAAGAATTGTTTTCATAATAAAGTTTTCTAACTGTTAAATTCTGATGGTTTACTGTTTCCAAATCTGCTGGAAGCATTTTATCTATAATCATCATTGTAAATAATTATTTTTAGTTACAACAACCGGGCGCACAACCACAATCTCTTTCGGCCAAAGGTTTTTCTGCATAAACCGTAATACTAAAAATTCCCGCTCCGGAGTTTTTAAAAGATGCAATTTCATCTGCAGACAAATAATTACCTAAAATGTCATCCGGAACAACGATTTTTTTTTCTTTCTGAATCGTAATGTTTTCGAATCCGTTTGATTCTATTAATTTCAGATAGACTTGTTTTTGTATAGCGCCTGAAACACAGCCAGCATACATCTCTGCTGCATTTTTTATGTTGTTAGGAAGGTTGCCAGTTAATACAATATCAGAAATACTAAAATGTCCGCCCGGCTTTAATACTCTGAAGATTTCTTTAAAAACTCCGTCTTTATTTGGAACCAGATTCAACACACAATTACTCACGATCACATCTGCAACATTAGAAGTAACAGGCATTTTTTCTATATCTCCTTGCCGGAATTCCACATTGTTTAATCCCCTTAATTCTGCATTGCTTCTCGCTTTCTCAATCATCGCTGGTGTGAAATCTATTCCAATTACCTTTCCTGTTTCGCCTGTTTCATATCGCGCAACAAAAACATCATTTCCCGCTCCGCTTCCGAGGTCAATTACCACATCTCCTTTTTTAATTTTTGCAAATTGAGTTGGCAATCCACATCCCAAACCAAGATCTGCATCCGGATTGTAACCTTCCAAATGCTGGTAATCCTCTGACATGATGTTATATACTTCATCACTACAACAGCCGGAACCGCAGCAGGAAGATTGATTCGTTTCTTTATCCTGTAAAGCAATCTCTGAATATTTTTGCTTCACGATTTCTTTTAGACTATTTTCGTTTTCCATTATTTTACGTTTTTATTATTATCGAAATATTACGATTAGTATTTGCAAAAAAAATCAGCAACACTGATTTGTTCCTTTGTAAGAATCAAAAAGCTGATTAAGTCTTTCTTTTGCTACCTTC
>CALKHN010000123.1 GCA_937991535.1 uncultured Sphingobacteriales bacterium | reverse complement strand
AGCAGTTACGCCTGTCTGAAAAATATTTGGACGGATAATCAGGACGCATAGGAAAGTGCATTGATTTTTTTAGAAATCACGAGCAGGGAATCCGGCAACTGGTTCATCGAATCCAGTACAAAATAACTGTCCTGGAATTTGTCTTTGATGACGGGTTTTAAAAGAATGGCTTCTATATCGAACGGTACGCGGTTCGCTTTTGCGGAGAGACAAAAATCTGTTTCCCCAATGGAGGAAAGAATGCCTGCCCCGTATATCTTTAGCCTCGCGTCCTCCTGCACAAGACCAAACTCAATAGTATACCAATAAAGCCTGGCAAGCATTTCAACAACGGCTTCGGCATACGTATGTTTTATGGCGATCTCAGCCAACCCGTGCAGGAAGTTACAGATCAACGGGTCGGTTAGCAGCGGAATATGACCGAAAACATCATGAAACATATCGGGCTCTTCGAGATAATCGAGCTGCCCGGGTTTTCGGATCCAGGTGGTTGCTCCGAACTCCCGGTGCAGCATCTTTTCAAAGAAGAAGCGGTTATCAATTAGTCCCGGCACCTCATAAATCTTCCAGCCTGTGAGGATTTTCAGTTTTTGGTTGATGAGGTTAAAATCAGGAATGTGGCCGGAGCGGAAATCAAGTTGCTGCAAACCAGGTGAGAAATTTGAGTAAGCAACCTTGTGGCTTTTTTCGAGTTGCCTGCTGAATAAAACAGACCATGTATGGTGATCCTCAGCCGTATAGGCGCTGTAATCCTGCTGTGGCATAGCAAACGTTTTAATGAATGAAACAATGAGTAAAGAGAGAGAGAGAGACAATACAGGAACAGGACCTGCTACGCAGGACGCATTTTGCGGGTCTTCTTATGTGCGGCGCGATGCATGATACAAACTTAGGGATTTTTCGGAATTATCAACCAGACTCTTTTTCAATTCCTTCTTCCATAATTTACATACCGATACTGCCCCAGTACCGACCGCTCCAGTTCTATTGTATAAGTACCAGTGTCGCATGCTGCTGATGTGGTAATCAACTCTGTTTTAACCGGGATGGATAATTGTTGCCTGTCATCTTTCAACAGCTCATGCAATACCCGTCCGTCCATATTTGAGGGTATCGGTAATCCGTTCAGGTATAAGACAGTAGGAACGATATCAACATTGGATGAAGGTAGTTTGCCTGTATATTTTTTTTTGAACGAAGGACCTCTTGCAATCAATCCTATATTTATTTCGTATGGACTAATGCCTCCATGACTGCCTTTCCATCCTTTGGCATAGCTGGTACCTGCATAACCCGCTTCATTCGGCATATCGTCCCAATGTGCACTTAGTAATATATCGGCTGTACGTTGAGGATGGTTCCAGTGAATGGATTGGAAGGAAAAGGTTCCCTGCACCCAGCCCAAATCGCTGTTGGGCGCTATTGCGCTGGTAAATATAGGTCCCACCCACGGCTCGCGCTGAAATACATTTACGATACGTCGAATCACAGCAGTATCGTGTTTTTTTACGAAGATGGCATTATCAGCCAATACAACGTCATCGGATGTATAGCTTTCTTTAATGCCTTTCCTGATCAGGAGGTCTGTAGGATCGGTGTTACCCTTAAGCGTAATAAAGCCATGATCGGCGGATACGATGATATTAAAGGCATCCTGCTTTCCAGCTTCACGCAAACTGTTAAGGAGGCGACCGAACTGTTCGTCAACAATTCTCAGGCTCTGCAGGCTGAGGCTGGAGCCAATACCGTTTACATGTGTCGTTTCATCGGGATCAGTGTACCATATTGCCGATACCAATGGCCCATTTTCCTGCAAAGCGTAACTAATCAGTGCATTGGTGATCCATTGATGGCGTGGCTTATTAAGTTCCTCAAAAGGAGGCGGCGCTCCAACTCTTTTTGTTACATCCTCCTGAATAGACACAGGCCGGATCCATTCGGGATGAATCACGGCGCCATTTAGCTTGTGGTTTTGAAAAAATGCCTGCCCTACGCTGCCATTGCTGAATACCATCAGTTGCTGTCCTGCCGCCGACAGCACTTCACCGAGCGAGACTGCCGTAAGCAGTTGCCCTCCGGTTGTGGTCATCAGTTTATCCAGCACATCTGCCTGGGCCGTATTAAGGCTTTTAAACGGATCAATCTGTGGAAAATATACCTCATTGCCCATGAGCCCGTTGGTGCCGGGATAAGATCCGGTAGCATAACCTGCCGAGTTCACCCTTGTGAATGTGGGAAAGATGCTGTGGTGTGCAGGGTTATAACTACCTGTTGTCCTCCAGGAATACAGGTTAGGCATAATACCTGGGGTTACATAATCAGGGCGCAGTCCATCGAAAAAAACAAGAATGGTTTTTATTCGCTTTGCAGACGCATCCTGTGCACACAGCCGAATAGAGATAATGAACAATGTAACGATACCTGATAGCGTAATAAGAAACTGTTTCATATTCTTTGATATTACCATCCTTCGTTTTGTTTGATTATGCCGCCGCTGCGATCAATTTCAGACTGGGGTACCGGCCACACGTTATGAACTTCAGGATTGAAGGTTCTGGCGGGCCAAATTATCGTGTTGGAATAACCGTGTAAAGGCTGGGCATAAACGGTCCTGGCATCACCCCAGCGTACCAGGTCACGGTGACGGTCGGCAAATTCACCGGCCAGTTCCACGCGCCGTTCATGTTTAAGGTCGTTCATTGTTGCATTAGTAAGTTTAGGATAACCATTATCATCCGCACTTTCCCACCCACGTTTGCGAATCATATTCAACTCTGTGTCTGCATTCTGACCCTGCATTAATCTTGCTTCTGCTTTTATTAAAATCACTTCAGCATATCGCAGCAGCGGAGGATTCAGGGCTGTAACAGGGTAGTTGCCGTTCGTACTTATGTAAGTACCGATAGGGTTGGAATATTTATACGGATCCATATATTTTCTGAACTGATAGCCGCTCAGGCTGTTGATAGAGTGATAAATAGTTGATGATCCGAAATACATAAATTCGTCACCGGGCTTAAGGATGGTGGCTTCCCGCCTCTTGTCACCCGGCTCATAGGCATCGTACAACTCCTTAGTAGGCGTATAATAGCCGAACCCATTGTATAATCCCCATCCTTTATTTTCCAGCATTACACCGGGCAGGTAGCTACCCCAGTTCACGGGGGTTACGGTACTGTAAGCGCTCCATATATATTCTTTACTCCAGTTGTTATCTATCGTGAATACGTCTGTGAATTTATCCAGCAATTGATGGCGACCACTTTTGATCACCATGTCTGCATATACCTCTGATTGTGCATAGTTTTTTGTGTAGAGATACATTTTAGAAAGGTAAGCCCAGGCTGCGGTTTTATGAGGGCGGCCATAATCGGCTGGTGCATACTCGTCAAAATAAGGCAGCAGATCTGCAGCTTCCTTCAGTTCTCTTTCCGCGATCGCATAATTCTCGCTCACATTGGCCGCACGCGGTACCGGCTCAAGACTGGCCTCCTTATCGAGTGTAATAATAGGTACGCCAGCTTTTTCATTGCCATAATTGTTGGAAAGCTCATAATACATGAGACCTATAAAAAAATGTGCTTCTCCGAGAAAACGTTTTTTAAGCGTCTCATCCATTTCGATGCCCGGAACATACTTTAGTACATCAAGCGCCCGCTTAATTACAATATAGCGAAACCGCCACTGATCAGTAAGCAGCGATACATTGGGTACCGCACTGGTCATATTCTTCACATTGTCACCATTGGCACTCGCCCGTCCGGTTACCATATCGTCGCTTGCATTAATATACCAGAAAAACCCACGACCATAGAATTCGCCTTCATCAAACTGGTCGTACATGGCATTGGCTCCCCGGATAGCATCGCTTGACGTTTTCCAAAAGTTTTGGCTCGTAGGTGAACCTTTCTGTGTAATATCCAGTTTTTTCGCACATCCTGCCGGCAACAATGCTAATATTGTAAGGCATATTTCGGGGAAAAATATCATTTTCATATTTGATAACAGTTAAGAATTTAGAAATTGATGTTGAGTCCGGCAAAAACAGATCGTGATTGTGGGTATCTTCCGTTGTCTATGCCATAATTATCCATTCCCACCTCAGGATCGAATCCTGAATAACGGGTGAAGGTGAAAAGATTATTAGCGGTTACGTATACCCGCAGTAAGCTAAAACCCGTACGTGCAATAAGTTTATCCGGCATCGTATAGCCGAGGGTGATGTTCTTTACACGCATATATGACCCATCTTCGATGAACCAGTCGGAAGTAGTACGAAAATTGTTGTTTTGGTCGCTTTGTGTTACCCGGGGTATATTACTGTTTATATTTTCAGGAGACCATGCACCGAGAATATCTTTGAGCATATTATAGTTTTGCCCGCTTAAACTGGCCTGCAGGCCCATGAATTTTGTGCCATTAAACAACTTATTGTTTTGTACGCCCTGCATAAAGATATTGAGATCGAAATTTTTGTAACTGGCATTCATACTTAACCCGTAGCTAAAACCAGGATAAGCGCTTCCCATAACCACACGGTCATTGTTATCAATTTTTCCGTCTTCATTGTTATCAATAAACTTAAGGTCGCCAGGTTTTGCATTGGGTTGTATTTTATCGCCTTCTTTATTAGTATATGCATCCACTTCTGCCTGGGAGCGGAAGAGTCCATCTGTTTTCACAACATAGTAAGAATAGAGTGGGTTACCGGTTTGTATCAGTAACGGAGCCACTGCCCCCCGAATATTGTACTGGTTGGTTGAAATAGCTGTTACCCCTTCATTTAGGCTGATGAGTTCATTGTTAAGTTTGGTAAGCACTGCATTCAAAGAATATCGAAACTTTTTTTCGCGTTTGCTGTAGTATCCCACACTCAATTCAAAACCTTTGTCGCGTGCTTTGCCGCCATTAATCCACGTAGCATCCGGCACACCTGTAGTACTGGCAGGTTGCTGAGAAAGGATCATATCACTGGTAGTTTTTATAAAATAATCGGCTGTTAATGTAATCCGGCTTTGAAGTACAGCCATATCTATTCCCATGTTCAACTGTTTGGATTGTGCCCAGGTAATGTTGGGATTAGACAGTGCCCTTTCTGCATAACCGGGCATTAACGTGGGGGTTAGCCCGAGATAAGCCTCTGTTGCGGCCAATGGAACAACAACGCTTCCTGCCTGCAAACTACCCAGGTTTCCCAGAATTCCATAGCTGGCACGCAGTTTCAACTGATCTAACCAGTTGATATGGTTCATGAAGGTCTCCCGGTTCAGTGCCCAGCCGCCGGATACGGATCCATAATTTCGGAAACGGTTCTGCTCGGATACCAGGGAACTACCATCACGCCTGCCTATCACAGTGATCATATATTTGTCATCGTAACCGTAATTGACCCTGCCGAGATAAGAAATAATGGCCGTTTCAACTGTTGAACCAGAGGGCTTGTAGAACATAGTGGCATTGGTAAAGTAACGGTACTCGGGCCGTTCGTCGTCAAATCCCTGGGCATATACCGCAAATCCTTCCGATTCATCATGCTGGTAGGTATACCCCGTCAATGCATCAAGATGGTGCCTGCCCCAGCGCGTATCGTAAGTAAGCGTTTGCTCTGCTAATAGGTTTGTTGAATTCGAAGACGCCATTGAAAGCTGGTTATAATCGGATATTTTCCCGATTTCAAGTACTCTTTGTTCGAAGCTTTTGGAGGATGAAAAACGCTTATTTATAGCCAGGCTCGAACGAAAAGACATTCCCCTGAAAATATTTGCCTGAATATAGGGGTTAACAAATAAATTATTCACCGGACTGTTGTTGTCAAGTCGTTTAAGGTAAGCAACAGGGTTGATTACATCTCCATAGGCGCCGGCATAGGTGGCTGGCAGTCCCGAAAATCTTCCGTCTTCCGTATAAGGACTGATACTGGGAGGATAAAAGATAGCTGTGATAATAGCGCCGGTATATTCGCTACTTGTATTGGCTCCAATACCGCTGGTATTGCTAAAATTTAGTTTTTCGCCCAGCTTAAGCCAGGGACGAAGCTGATGTTCTGAATTAACCATAAAATTATAGCGCTCACTGAACGTATTCAGTAATATCCCGTCTGCTTTACGGTAACCGAATGACAGGTAATAATTCGATTTATTACCACGACCGTTAACATTCACGTTATAGTCCTGAACCTTTCCGGTGCGGAACACTTCATCTACCCAATTTGAACAAGTAATCTGGCCGTCGGGATAGATAGCAGCGTTGAATGCATCGAGACGTGGTTTCCCTCCGTTGTCGGCAGCCTGGTTCATCACATCGGCATATTCTTTTGCATTCAAAGCCTCCAGCTTTTTCCATACTGCCTGGGATCCGTATTTCACATCCAGGTTAATAGTAGCCTGGTCTGACTTTCCTTTTTTGGTATTAATTACGATCACCCCTCCAGACGCACGTGCACCATAAATGGATGCAGCGGCATCTTTTAATACCGTTATAGATTCAATGTCGTTGGGATTAATAGGGGGAACTCCGTTAAATATAGAACCATCGAGCACATACAACGGTTTTTCTCCATTAATGCCTCCCAATCCACGAATATTGATTCTGGGACCAGCGGTTGGATCGCCACCCTCCTGCGTTACTATTACGCCTGCAGCTTTACCTTGCAGTATTTCTACAGGAGATTGTACTGACCGGGATTCTGCGGCGTCGAGGGCCACATTGGTAACAGCCCCGGTAACAGCAGAACTCTTTTGTGTACCGTAGCCTACCACTACTACGTTGTCAAGTGAATTGACAGATTCTTTCAAAATAATGTATAGCGCTTCTTCCTTATCTGAATTGGCTTTCTCTTTGAAGATGGTTTGTGTTTCATAACCGACGTGGGTAATTACTAATTTATAAGCCCCCCCAAACCACTGTTGTCGATCTGAAAGAAGCCGTTTTCGCCTGTGATGGCATAACGACGGATGGAAGCCTTTTCATCTGATAATTCTACAGATACATTGGCAAGTGGTTCGCCCTTATAATTTTCAACAAGCCCGCGTAATACATTTTTTTTAACCTGCGCCAGCAGCAATGTCTGGCAGCCCGCCATTATCAGAAAAAGGAGTAGCACAATTTTTTCGCAGAAGCAGTGGCCCGGTTGAAATAATGATCTTTGTTTTCGGGAAGGCATAAAACGCCCGCCTATCACACTGATGTGATGTTTCATATTTTATATTTTTAATGATTTTTATTGAATACGATATCCTTTTGGGGTTACCTTTATATTGAGGCCATGCAGGGCCGCAATACGTTGTAAAACCTGGCCAAGCGAATCCGTTTCCCGGATGTGTCCGGTGAACAATTTAGATTCCATGTCGTTGCTGTTGAAATTAATACTGACCGAATAGCCTTCTTCAAGTCTCCGGAGTACTTCCTTAAGACTGGCGTCTTCAAAGTAGATAGCAAATCCTTTGCGGGCCCCATAGGAAGGTTTGAGCCTGGGTTTAGCTCCAGAGGTGTTGTTATTATCCCCGGATTCTACGCGAACCATTGACCGGCTGTCTTTACTATAAATTACTGCCTGCCCAGGTGAGAGAAAAACATCTCCGGCGGATTGTCTGGCGCTAAACATGGCTTTCACTACCACTTTACCCTCGTGCAGTGACACGCGTATATCATTACCCTTATAGGCAGTAACGGTGAATGATGTACCAAGTGCCGTGGTAGCTATTGAATCGCTATATACTGTAAAAGGATGCACGCTGTCTTTGTGCACATTAAACAGCGCCTTACCTCTTAGTTGTATATCTCTGCGAAAAGGTTCAAACGGATGGGGATAACGTATTTCAGTACCCGCAAATAACACTACAGTTGAACCATCGGGAAGAACTTCCAGCCTGCTGCTGTCTCCCATATTTTTTACCACTATTTCTTTTGATAAAACCGCATGATTTCGCGACTGTATCTCCGTCAGATGTTTATTTTTTGCCGGTTGTACCAGGTAATACCCTCCTGTTGCAATAAGCACCAGAATGGCAGCAGCCCAGGGAAGAAAGCGACTGAAGCCCCGGTGTACGGGCTCCTCTGTATCTTGCTGATTGATCCGGTGCATAATCTCTTGTAACAATGCCGACTTGAGCTCTTTTATTTTTTGGGGATCCTGAAGATCATCCGGTACGCTTTCGCGGAGTAACTGTTCAAACCATGCATCATACTCCTGGAGCTCATGATCTGTAGCTTTATCATTCAGGTATCTGTCCAATAAATATTTCAGCCGGTCTGCATTCATATAAGTCAGATTTTACTTCCGCTTTGTATAATATACCGTAACCCTGCGTTATCCCCCATCCTAAAAACAAATTCATATTATCTTAACCTGATCTGGCAGGTTTTTTATGGTAACCTGTTCATTTTTGTAATGCAAATCCAATGGTGTTCTTTTATAAAAATAATCTGAGGCAAGCTGGTAGCGCTGAATATCATGAAGCAAAAAATGGGTAAAAATCAGCATTGGAGGAATATTGTCTCCATTAGAGCAATAACCCGGGGAACATAGTTGTTACAGAAATTAAATCGCTTAAAACAAAATCCTTTAAAAAGAAGTTCGACATAGTAATCTGTTTATGGGAAAAAGTGCAGTTGGGAGACAAGGCTGCATTTGAGGAGTTATATATGGCGACTAAAGAACCGCTCTGGAAAATAGCGCTTACTTTTGTAAAGGATCATGAACTTGCCAAAGATATTCTGCAGGATGTATATGTAAGCCTGTATCAAAACAGGCAACAACTTGCAGCCGATCTTAATGTAAATGGCTACCTCCGCAATGCTGTTAAATACAGGGTATCCAATCACTTCCGCAACCTGTTGGTCCGTCAAAGACACGCTGTTGAAATATTAAGAGACGGGCCTCATAAAACGGGACATCGAATTCCACTCGAAGAAAAGGAAGTCTCTCGTTTTATTACCGATGGTATCGGCGACCTTCCTGAAAAATGCAGAGAAGCCTTTATTCTTCAGCAATATCAGCAACTCAGCCATGCAGACATAGCAACTGTTATGGGCATTTCAGTAAAAACGGTAGAGAAACACATCAGTTGTGCCCTGCGTCTTTTAAAAAAGAGTCTATCAAAAATCGCAATACTCCCCTGGATAATGTTGTTCTGATGTTTTAAAGGAAAAAGCAAAAAACGAATGCAAATTCCTGCAGAGCGGGGAAATCCAATCTACAGTAAAATTTATATCTCATCCCGGTATCATGGAATGGAGAATGCAAGATATTTATTGCCGGATCGCATTCCTAATTTCCCGCCGCCTGCTGCAATAACTACAAATTGTTTCCCTTTTATAGTGTAAACAGCCGGCGATGCAAAGCCCGCCGCCGGGAGTTCGTGTTCCCAAAGCACCTGCCCGGTTCTCTTGTCGAATGCCCTTATTTTTTCATCCTGTGTACCGGCTATAAATATAAGTCCCCCTTTAGTTACCACGGGACCGCCATAGACCTCAGTGCCTGTATCTTCCCTGGTCTGCAATTCCCCGAAATTACCCAGGGGAACCTTCCACAGCAATTTACCGCTGTTCAGATCTACTGCGTTCAGTGTTCCCCAAGGTGGCTTTATACCCGGATACCCATTCCTGTCAAGGAAGCGCTGGTAGCCATTGAGAATATATTCAGGCAGGGAATCCCTGTTTGTTTCCGCTGGCGCTTTGCTTTCGTGTTGGGGAACAGCTTCCTTATCCTCAAGATCGAGCAGGTAAGTAAGCAGGGCGGTTTTGTCTGCATCGCTAAGCGCTCCTTTGAAGGCGGGCATCATGTTACGCCCGTTTTCAACGATATGTTTTACTTCCTGTGCTGTAAATCTTTCCTTTAATTGTTTAAGGGAAGGAAAAGCTGGCCCCATTCCCTTCAGTTCTGCGCCATGGCATGATGCACAGGCTTTCATATACACCCCGGCTCCCCGCCCTTTCAAAGTGGCGGCATCGCTTTTATTCAAGGCCGGATTGGGGATCATTTGCAGCCGCCAGGGCAGCTCTGAACTTCCAATATACATAATCTGTGTCCGGGGATCCACGGCCGCCCCGCTCCACTGACCACCGCCGTCAAAGCCCGGGAATATCCAGGAGCCCTGCAGGCTCGGTGGAATAAACATGCCACCGCTCCTGTACCTGTAGTATTCATCTAAAAGCTCCTTATGGATTTCCGGAGTCCTGTCATTGACATCTTCAGGTCCGAAATGCTGCCTTGCAAAAGGTTCAGGAAGGGTAGGAACGGGTTGGGTGGGCCACACTTCTTCCCCCGGCAGGTCTGAGGGAAGTGATTTTACCTCCTCAATGGGAAATACAGGCTCGCCGGTTACCCGGTCGAATATAAATATGTATCCCGACTTGGTGATCTGGGCCACTGCATCTGTCCGCTTGCCGTTTTTTCTGATGGTTACCAGGTTGGGGCAGGCAGGCAGATCCCTGTCCCACAGATCGTGGTGAACGGTTTGAAAGTGCCATAAATAGGCGCCGGTATTGGCATCCAGCGCAAGCAGGCAGTTGGCAAACAGGTTTTCTCCTTTGCGGCGCTTACCGTAAAAGTCGGGAGTTGCGGACCCTAATGGGATATATACGATTCCCCGCTTTTCATCCAGGGCCATACCCGCCCAGTTGTTGGCGCCCCCTACCCTTTTCCAGGCATCCTTGTCCTCCCAGGTTTCATAACCCCGCTCTCCCGGATGAGGAATAGTATGAAATATCCATCGCCTTGCTCCGCTGCGTACATCAAAAGCCCGGATATGTCCGGGAGCTGCATCAGCACCTTCGCTCACCCGCATGCCGGTGATCAGCATATCCTTGTAAATTATCGAAGCGGCATTGCCCGACATCCAGGTGTTTTCATAAGTACCATCCATATCCTCCCTTAAGTCAATATAGCCGCCTTTCCCAAATGAAGCAATCACCTTACCCGAAACGGCGTCTACGGCGTACATTTTTGGACCGGTGGAATAGAACAGCCGTTTTTCGTTGCCCTGCTCATTTTCCCAATAGGAAAAGCCCCTGATTGATCCTCTTGAAGCTGGGTCCGGAGCTTTAAATACCCAGATTTCCCGGCCGGTAACGGCGTCTAATGAAAACAGGTTCTGCTCAGGGGATACCCCATAGAGCACATCACCTATAACCAGGGGTGTAGTAGGGATCGTTGCACCTTTGACTACGGAGTCTCCGGTATCGTATTCCCAGGCGGGCTGCAGATGCTTCACATTTTCAACGGTAATATCAGCACCGGCAGCATACCTTATCCCCTCATTTGTGCCGGTGGCTGTACGCCATTCTTCATGGAGGCCTTTACCGGAACAACCCACCAGTAAGATCGCAGGAAACAACAGGGTACTTTTTATAAAAGATGGGCTCATATGTATGAATTGACAGATCAGGTATAGCCTGACGTACGGGTTTATTTTGGTGTTGGCAAAACTTTAATAAATGCTTTTACAAAATCATCATCAGTTAAAAAAGGGTATGCTTTAATGATTCTTTCTATTTCTGCTGCCTGCCCTTCCGATAAATTTTCTTCGGGGTTAAGGCATAGGATATTTTTCAATAATCCCTGTTGGCGCAATACTTCATGGATCCCGGAAATACAGCCATGGTACATATGCTGAGCATCAAAAATGGCAGCATTCATATCTGTTACCTGTACTCCTTTCAGTAATAATGCTTCAACTCCTGCATAATTATCAGCTATACATTTTTTCACTTCATCCAGCAGTTCCACTGCTTTCTTTGTCCATACCGCCCAATGTCCCAGCAACCCTCCTGTGAATCTCTTTTCAATTTCCTGCCCGTCTATGGTAAACCGATGCGGGGTAAGCAGATCTGCAATAATATTGTCATCATTACCGGTATATAAAGCTATTTCATTTCTTCTTGACGAGTTGCACACCGCTCTTACCACATCAAGGGTCTGGTACCTGTTAAAAGCTGCAACCTTAATGGCATGTACATCGGGTATTTCAGCAAAATCGCGCCAAAATTCATAGCTTAATTTTCGGCCACCTACTGCAGGCTGAAGGTAAAATCCAAATAGAGGGATCACTGCCGCAACGGCTTCAGCACGTTTAATAAGCTGTGCTTCAGAATAGGTGGACAATCCTCCATTGCTTAAAAGTCCCAGGTGATAATCATATTTCACAGCCAGCTCCGCTTCTTTTAGCGCTACGTCTGTTGACCCGCAAATACCTGCCACTTTTAGAAAGGGTCGTTCAAGCTTAGCATTTTGCACTTCTTCTGAAGCTATTCTGAGTACGGGTTCAAGCAAGTTTTTCCGGGGATCCCTTATTTCAAATTGTGTAGTATGTACCCCAACGGCAATGCCTCCGGCATTACAGGCGATGTAATAGCGGGTAAGCAGTTTTTGACGGTCTTCATCAATAGTTAAATCATCGTTTAAAGCCAGGGGATGCGCTGGTATTACTGTACCCCTGAAAAGAAGTTCGTGAATAGCTGCGGGTAATTTTTTCATTGATCTGATCGCTTTAAAATTTCCCCTTTCGTTCCTGAAAATGGGTTGGTTTATTAATTGTTTTGCCGCCTTCTCTCAGCCAGTCCGCGATAAGGCTGATCATTTGGCTGAGTGTAACTTTTGGATAGCCAAAAAGTCTGAATGATTCTGCCGCATTGCTTAAATAGGCAGTACTCTGCTCCTCACCGGTAAATTGGGGCTTTTTGCCGAATAGTTTTCCAAATTCTTCTGCCAGCCATTTTACGGATGCTGTTTCAGGTCCGGCAATATTAAGTATTTTAGGCGGTGTGCTGCAATGGTGCAGGCAGCGTAATGCCATCTCGTTGGCATCGCCCTGCCATATTACGTTCACATTTCCCATCGTAAGGTCAACGGGTGTTTCGTTCATTACTGATTTTGCGATTTCAGACAACACACCATAGCTTACATCATTTGCATAATTAAGACGGTATATCAAGACAGGCGTATGATGCCGTTCAGAACAGTATTGAAACATTCTCTCCCTGCCCAGGCAGGATTGTGCATATTCGCCGGTTGGCTGAGGAGGCTGGTCTTCGGCTGCCCCGCCCGATGTTACAGGGACCATCGGGTATACATTACCGGTAGAAAAGGCAACTATTCTTGAGTTTTTATATTTTTCGGCTACGCGTCCGGGTAAATACGCGTTCATCGCCCAGGTAAAGCATTCATTTCCCGTGGTGCCAAATTTGTTACCTGCCAGGTACAGCACATTCTCTGCCTGGGGTAATTGCTGAAGCTGCCTATCATTGAGCAGGTCTGATTTTATTGTTTCAATGCCAAGTGCTGCAAGGGCTTCCATTATACCCGGCCCGGAGAAGCGCGCAGCAGCAATGATCCTTTTCCTGCTCCCTGTTTGATTAACTGCATGCCAGGCAAGCCTGCACAGGTCGGGGCCCATTTTTCCTCCCGCGCCAAGAATTATTATATCTCCGTCGAGTGAGTCCATGTCGGCAAGTAAGGCTTCAGAAGGCCGCAGCAGGTTGCGGTAAAATGATTCTGTATTCTGCATATGTATTTTTTGTGAAAGCAATGTTATGCATTGTGCTTCTATTTTATATGATCAAATATTCACAGGTTTGATTAAAGAAGTAAAAGTGCCATACATCGGTCATCATTCCGAATGCTACAAAAGCAATCCCTCCAAAAAGGATTCCTGTAAGGATCAGCTTTCGCGGGCCGAATTTATATCTATCAGCCATCCTACCCAAAAGCCCCACAATGCGGCTGAGATGCGACCAAAGGCGCTTCCCGATGTAATGATAACCGTGACCAGGGGCAACCGTGGGGGTCCAGGCTATCATCGGCTCCTCCGTGCCGGCACGCTGCCTGGCAAAGTCAGCTTCTTTTTCCCTGTCGGGGTAGCCTTCAATATGTGGCCAACCGTAGTTCCTGCCACGTATGATCCGGTTCACCTCATCGTCTGTAGCGTCGCCGTGATCTGAGCTATACAATGTACCACCGGCACTATACGCCATTCCCTGGGGGTTGCGCAAGCCATAGACCCACACAGGACTCCCGGCAACAGGGTTATCGTCGGGAACAGTACCGTCAATGTTAAAGCGCAGGATTTTACCGTGCGGCGACTTTATGTTCTGCGCATTCTCAAACTGGGCCCCGTCACCGGTAGCCACCATCAGTTTTCCATCCGGGGCAACCACCACTCTTGCACCAAAATGGCCCGACCATGCTGCATACTCTAATATCAACAGCGGATCGGTCAGCGTATCTGTCCTGTAGGTGAACCGCATAACCCTTGATACCTGCCTCTCCGTATTTGACCGGGCCGTGTACGCTATAAATACATAAGGATAACGCTTCATATCGGTATGCAGTGCCATGCCCAGCAAGCCGGAGGTGCGCATACGGTAGGTGTTTTTTATGAAAAGGAGCCGCTTCCGCACATTCGTCCGGGGATCATACCTGCTGATACTTCCGGATTGTTCCGTAAACCAGATATTGTCATCCGGCCCCCAGCATATTTCCCATGGCACATCCAGGCTGTCAACAACCGTAGTAACCCCGAGAACACTGCCGCCAATGGAATAAAGGGATTCATATTCCATTTCCGCCGCATTGCGGCATCCTGCGCCATGGGCGGCCGCTATCAATATAACAAGGATTTTCAGGTCCATTTATTCATCATAATTTATGCATTCATCAGGCGGTCCTTCCAGGAAAATTTTATAGAGGCCTCACCTCCATCTTCCGGTAAGCCCGGCCGGATCTACGGATGATAGCCTGTAAACCATTTTTTGAAAAACGCCACGCCTTCCGTTACCAGTGCTTCATGGCCTCCTTCGTGCAAGCGGAGCTCAATGCGGCCAGACAATCCCAGACGCTTATAATGGGTTTCGGAACGCTCAAATTCTTCCACTACCTGCGGCCAGTATGCGATGCCGTCTTTTTTGCCAACCTGTATCTGCAGTGGCCGGGGGCAGATCAGCGATACCAGGTCGCAATCGGAGAACTCAGTCAGCCATCCTGTAAAAAAAGCATGTTCCTCTGCGGGAGCAAAGCTGCTGTATCTTTTATCTGGAACAGCCATTTTGTTAACGCGGTGGTTGAACCAGGCCGATACGATCCCGGCCCTGATCCGGGGCTCAAGCGGCATCCAGAACATGGTGGCCATTCCCCCCAGTGAAACACCCCAGGCGCCTACCTGGTCTTTATCAATGCGTTCATCCTGCAGCACCACATCAAGCAGATGCTGCAACCGGGCCAGCTCAATGCCCGGCAGGCTCACATCGGCCAGCCTGGCGAGCCGCTCAATATTATTGCGTCGCGGTATGCTACGCATGTTGAGCGGGGCCAGCACCGCAAAGCCCGCTTCCACCAGGGCCTTCGCATAGGCGTGGTAACTTTTGCCATTCTCAAAAGCTGTTTCGGGGCCACTGTCTATTCCATGAAGCGCTATAATGAGCGGTACAGGGTTTTCTTTGCCTGCACCTTTCGGATATGCGATCACGGCTTCAGCGGCAATATTTCCCAGGGGAAGTTTCAACCATTCGCCCTGCAAACCCGCCAGGCTGTATGGCATACGTGAAAGCGGCCCCGTCTTTTCAAGGCGGGGCGGCTTTATTACGTTTTTCTCCCAGCGCAGGCGGTTGGGCGCCACGCTGCGTACAAGAGCGTCAGGGCTGCTATAATCCCGCTGCCACGCTATTGAAGCACGTGCGCTGTACTCGTCAACAAGGTAATGCAGGAGATGGTTTTTCAGTTCTTTTTCGTAGGCGTCAATACGTGTTGCTTCCGCCTCATCAGTAAGTACTCTCACATTTTGCGCATACACCGGGAGGCCCATTACCAGCAAAAAGGCGATCATGAGCATGGATATGCCCGGTAAACGCCTGCTCATTTCTATAATAACAGTGTACAAGATCATAATGTGAACTTAATTATGGGTTTTGTGTATTTGAAAATGATACTCAGGCCTTGTTATATGCTCCTTCTGTATCTGTATCTGACCAATGCTCTTGTGCCATTCTATTGCTGTGTGAAAAAAGAGAAGTGAGAACAGGGCGGTGAAATTCACTGTTATCCCATCCGGATGGCATTTAGCCCCGGCTGGTGGAAACGAACCACAGCCACATCCGGGACTCCTGTTATTGCCATCCCGGGTTCTGCTTCAGGTCGGGGTTAAGGTTAAGCTCATTGATTGAAATTGGGTCAAGATAATCACGGTCGGTCTTAAATCCATACCCGTTGGGCACAGCGTTTGCAAAAGGATCGAGGAACCCGTTGGGATCCACCGGTAAGGCAGGCGCGTGAGAGAACTGTGCCGCCTTTGCCCCACCGGGCCGTTTGCCAACGATCAGTTCATCGGCTCCTGCCCAGCGTGCAATGTCGTTCCAGCGGAAGTCTTCCAGCGCCAACTCCACTTTCCGCTCCCGCCTGATTTCATTGATCAACGGAGACAGGGCAGGGAAGTCCCAGTTGGGATCGGTTTCAATAGCATTGATCAGCAGGTTGGGCATGCCCACCCGGTCGCGCAGCTTTTTGATGGTATTGTCTATATCTGTCTGAGTGGCCTCTCCCAACTCGGCACGGGCCTCTATATAGTTGAGCAATACTTCGGCATAGCGGAACTGTATAGAGGGCGTTTCCTCGAAGTTCAGGTCGTGGTAAACCGCGTTAGGATTGTAATCCTTTCTTCTTATGTATCCTGTAGCGGAGGAGTTGGTTGAATTGGTGTAAAGGTTGTTATACGCTTCCTGGTAAGTCCTTACAGTACCGTTCTGCGCGATCATCCAGGGCGCATCGGTGGTAAATATCGTTTGCCTGAAACGAGGATCGCGATTCTCTGATTCCGTTGTTATATCAGCATATCCTTTAAAAAGGCCGCTTTTGGAAATTGGTTTTCCATCGGTACAAAGGTAAGCGTCGGCCAATTCCTTAGTGATGCCATAACCCTCCGGAGTTTCCATCCTGTACAACTTACTGTGGCTGTGTATGCCAAGTTCGCGATCCATTTTGGTCCAGAACATCACTTCGGGATTATCGGAATAATCCCTTAATCCAAACAGGTCATTGTAATCCCGGCCGGTATGACCTGTAGCGTAAATATCAAACAATCCGGAAGCCATTACCTGTGCGGCAGCGCCGGCCGCTTTTTGAAAGTATTTATCCGGATCGGCATCGCTCACACCAAACGAAGTACCCGCGTGGTATTTCTCCCAACTGCCTTCATACAGGGCTACCCGCGACTGGTACAGCAGGGCGACCCATTTATTGATCCGTGTATAGCCGTTGGTTTTTTCGGCCGAAAGATAACTGGCGGCTGAATCCAGGTCGGCCAGTATCTTGTCTGCTACCATATTGCGGGGCGTTCTTGTGTCGTAGAGCTCTGGCGACCCGGTGGTGAGTACCTGGTCAACCCATTGTACATTACCGAACATTTTCAGCAGTGTAAAATAGAACATCGCCCTGAAAAAATGAGCTTCTCCAACATATTGCTTATATTGTTCGAAATCTGCTTCTACATTGTGGTAGTTGGCGAAAAAGTAGTTAACACTCCGCACCCCCCGATAGTCAAGAGGCGGGGCGCTGTTTACCGTCCGGATCCCCTGGAACCGGGTATTAATGGAGGTTTCCGTGATATAGATATCAGTACCCGCATCTCCCCTGCTTTTATCCATAATAGGAAATGTACTCCGGTCATAATACTGGTTCACGTATAATTTCAGGTCGTTCGGTGTTTTGAAAAATACGGGCTCCGTAACCGCATCCAGCGGGTATTTTTGAAGGTAATCTGTTTTTTTACATGCTCCAAAGACCACACTTACTACTAAAAACGGAGTTATAATATTGAATCGGTTCATATTTTTTAATTTTTACGGCTATCCGCCTCTTAAAAAATGAGATTTATGCCAAAGGAAAACATTTGGTTAATGGGGTAGGTTTCTCCCATATCAACCCCTCCGTCCAGCGGATTGGATGCAACCGCTGTTTCGGGTTCATACATTTTAGGCAATTTAGAAAAGGTGAGCAGGTTCTCGCCGGAGACATAAAGCCTGGCGCTTTGTACAAATATCCTTTTGAGAAGTGCCGGGGGAACGGTATAGCCCAACTGCAGGTTTTTCAGCCGCAGGTATGCGGCATTGAGTACATAGCGGCTCTGGTAGCGGGCATTCTTATACCGTTCGGCGGAAAAATAAGGTTTGGGGAAATATGCTTCCGTATTTGGTCCCAGCAGGTTGGTTTCATCGGCAGGACGCCAGTAATCCAGCATACGCCCGCCTTTAAAAATGCCCGAATTGCTTGGTCCTATGTTCAATCCCCAAAAATATTCCGCGTTAACATCAGGCAGAAACTCCCGCTTGCCCACACCCTGCCACAGCATGCTGAGATCGAAGCCTTTCCACCTGAGATTGCCGGATAATCCATAGTTGTACCGGGGCCTGATATTAGCGATCACGGAAAGGTCGCCATGGTCGGCAAGCGTACGTGCGCCCTCATTAATAACGTTATTGCCATCCAGGTCCTTGTAAATGATATCGCCCGGCCCCCAGGTGGCATAGTAAAAAGATTGATCGGGCATAGGCTCGCCTGCTTTCTGTAGCATCCGGTCGGTAGTCAGCCCCCATTGGTCGCCGTATATGCGTCCCTTATACCAGCTATTGATCGAGCCCGATTCATTGCGGTATTCCAGTATAGTGGTCCTGGAATCGCCCACCACCAGCCTCAGATCATAGGAGAGATGGTCAGACAGGCGGTCTTTCCAGCCCAGCGACAGCTCAAACCCTTTGGTAGCTAATTTAGCATTGTTGGTTTGGGGCACCGTGGCGCCCAGCACCGAAGGTAACTGTACGGAGGGTCCCAGCATATCGGACGTTGTGCGGTTGTACCAGTCGAACACCAGTTCGAGCCGGTTGTCTATAAATCCTGCTTCTATACCTATGTCGAAGGTCGTAATGGTTTCCCAGGTAAGCTTATCGCTAACCATCGCCGGGGCAGATGCATATAGGGGCACTTCATTGCCAATGAGATAGCCGGGGTTGCTAAAATTGCTTGCATTCCGGCGGTAGGCAATAGGAATGGTGGGCAGGTAAAGGTAGTTCGCCACGTTCTGGTTACCCAGTGAACCGTAGGATGCCCGTAATTTGAGCGTGTTGACATAAGGTGAAACAGGCTGCCAGAAGGACTCCCTGGAAATATTATAACCTGCCGATGCAGAGGGGAAAAGCCCCCAGCGCTGGCCGGTAGCGAAGCGGGAGGACCCATCATATCTGCCGCTTGCCTCAAACAGGTATTTCCCGTCGAAATTGTAATTGATCCTTCCAAATACACCCCGGGTAGCCCAATGGTTCATTCCATCGCTCAGTGTAAAGTCGCCCGTTGCCGTGCTGATGGACGGCACCCGGTCGGTAATCAGATTCGCTTTATAACCATTAAGCGCACGGTTCTTATTGGCATCCTGTTCGTAACCGGCTAATATTTTAAAATAATGACTGCTGAGTTGCTTTTCATAGGAGGTAAACGCCGTGACCTTATCGTACTGACCCTGGTTCAAAACAGACCGGTACCCGTTCGACGCCTCCCCGATATTGCCAGTAGCGCCATTGGGAATGGGTACGGGAACGGGTTTGGGATTGCGGGTCTCGGAACCCCATCGGTAATTGTAACGGTAATACAGGTTGGTTTTCCAACCTTTCACCGGCTCTATCTCTGTACCGAGGTTCATCCACAGATCATGATTTTCTGTAACGATGCGCCCGCCCTTCTCCAGCACCAGCATCAGCGGGTTGGCAACAGAGCCGTCTATATTGTATTTGGGCATGGTGGGCCAGAAATCAATGAACTGTGACCAGGTGTAGGTACGTTCAAGTCCTACCATCCCTATCGGCACATTGGTTTCTGTACGGGCATACCTGGTGCTGAAATCAAAGGATATCCAGTCGGCAACCTGCGATTTCAAATTGGCCAGCAGATTATACCGCTTGAACCCGTCATCGCCCCAACTGTACGCGCCCGGCTGATCGAAGATGCCGGCATTGACATAATACTGGTTTTTACGATCGCCGCCATTCAGGCTAACGTTATGTTTTTGATGAAGGGCGTATTTCTTGTAATATTCGCGGGTCCAGTTGTAATTGGCATTGCCGTTCCAGCGCCCGCGCCACTGGCTGTAGGGTGGATTATCCGGGTCGTATTCATAGGGGTAGGTTCCGTCTATATAACCCTTTATACGTTCTACCTGCTCATCCGGAAAAGTGGGCGTAAGCCCCGCATTGGCCCGCGCCTGGTTAAAGGCTGTGGCATATACCAGGGAGCTTTCCATATCCGGTACATAGATGGGCGCCGAAAAAGAGATGTTATTGCTGTAGCCGAACCGTGAAGGCTGGTCTTTGCCGCCCTTTTTGGTGGTGATGAGTACCACGCCGAAAGCGGCGCGGGAGCCGTACACAGCAGAGGCTGATGCATCCTTGAGCACCGAAATATTTTCAACCGTTTCCGGGTCGAGGTAATTGACATTGCTCTCCACACCATCCACCAGGATGAGTGGCATCGTATTACCGGATATAGAGCCTACTCCCCGTATCTGCCAGACCTGTGAGGCGCCCGGCTCACCACCGAAACCGTTGAGATTGATATTCAGATTAGGCGATACACCCTGGAGCAGCAGGGATACATTGGGCGCCGGCCTATTGGCAAGCTGCTCACCCGAAACCACATCCACGGCCCCAGTCAGATTCACTTTTTTTTGTGTTCCATAGCCCACCACAACTATATCAGTTAATCCGGAAACATCTAACTCTAAAACCACGTTGATTTCAGTTTCCTTCCCTACTGTTACTGTCTTTGTCTTAAATCCAACACTTGAAATTTGAAGCACAATGTTTTTATCATCGGGAGCAGTCAGCGTAAATCGTCCGTCGGCATTCGTGGCAACCCCCGTCTTCGTGGCTGCAATCAATACCGATACATTTTGCAGTGGTTCGCCCCGCTCATTGACCACTCTTCCATGAATTTCAATTGGAGGAGGCAAAAGTGTTTCTGCACTTTCGGAGGCCATACCGGCTGCTGCAGGTTCGCGGGGCTGCAACACAATGGTTTTGTCAATTATCTTATAGGTGAAAGGCTGGGTAACAAAACAGATGGCAAGCGCTTCCTTAAGAGAGGAATTTTTCACCTGTACACTTACTTTCCTTGACTCTTTCAGTATCGTTTCGGTATATATAAATGTATAACCGGTTTGCTTCTTAATCTCCCGGAATACCCTTTCCAAAGGAGCATTCCTGACATTCAGCGTAATTCCCTGGGAACTGACATGCGCACTTATCTGCAGGCAGCTCGCGAGGAGCATGATGGTTACCAAATTCATAATCCGCAGCGTTTTGATAACAAACCGCTGCTTAAAATACAGCGGCCGGTAAAAAGCATTTAGCATAACTTTGTTTAGTTTGAGTTGATGAAATAGTAAAACAGCACCCATTGTTTTTATTATTGCTGAGTCAGCTCAGATGCCCGGCCAGTTCCTGTTCCAGAGGAGCTGGCTTTTTCTTAAGCTGTTCTCAATCTTTGCAACCTTTATTTGAGTTACGAAATGAGTTTTATGGTGTTACCCTTATTGTTTTTCCTTCAATGCTAAAGTGCACAGACCTGGTTGCCTGCAGCATTTTCAGCAGCATGGAAACATTCGTGCTCCTGGACACCTCAGCATAAAATTTTTCGGTCACCTGCTTCTCAAAAATCACATCCACATCGTACCACCGGGATACCTGTCGCATAATGCTTTCAATGCCTTCTCCTTTAAAAGAAAATAAATCATTCTTCCAGGCCATCACCTCCTCTGTATCAACCGAATTCACCAGTTCAATAGCCCCGTCTTTGCCCACCTGCGCCTGCTCTCCCGGTCCGATCACTTTAGGTTGCCGGCCGTAGATGGTACCAACCTTTACGCTTCCCTCCAGTAAGGTAACATTCAGGGAATGCTCATCATCGTATGCATTCACATTAAAATGAGTGCCCAGCACCTGCACTGTTGTTCCATCTTTACTTACAATAAAAGGTAAAGCGGGATCATGTGCCACTTCAAAATAGGCCTCACCGGTGATTTCCACTTTTCTTTCCTTACCTGTAAATGCGGTAGGGTATCTCAGGGAACTTGCTGCGTTCAGCCATACTTTGGTTCCGTCGGCCAGCGTTAGTCCAATGACTTTGCTGCCCCTGGGATTGCTTAGTGTATTGTATTGCATTTCTTTACTGCTCCCCCTATAGGAGATTTGCCCATCCGGCAACTTCATCACCTTTACAGATCCCTGCTCCACCAACATCCCGGTACCCGAGCTGTCTAAAATGATGCGTTGCCCATTGTCTAAAGTAAGCACCGCATTAACCGCGTCAGGCGGCGCGATATCATCCATTTTTACTCGTTCAATATTTGTCAGCGCCTTTTGATCATTTCCTTTATGGGCCGTAAAAAAATAGTATCCAGTTCCCGCCAGCAAAACAATTGCTGCAGCAGCCCAGCGTATCCATGTCATTTTTCTTACTACCGGCTGATTATCCCCTGCATTCCTTTCTTTCAATACCTGCTGGTACAATCGCTCCCAGTCTACAGTTAAAGCCGCTTCACCAAAATTATCAGAAGAAATCAGCTTTTCAATATGTTCCTTTACCGGCTTTTCATTTCCTTTTACCACCCAGTTAAAAAGCTCCTGTTCTTCTTCGGCCGTGGCTTTACCCTCTGAATAAATTTCTAACAAATACGCTACCCTGGTCTTTGAAGGCCTCATACTGATTCTTTTAGTTGGAAACACGCATCCCTTATGATCTATGATGAAGGAGAGAATAAAATGTACCAGTGGTGTGAAAAATAATTTTAAGCAAACCGGTTGCAAAAATTTATACATACATCCAGATAACGGCCCATATAATAGCGGAGGCTTCCTTTTTAAGGCAAACCCGCAGATATTCTACCGCGGCGGCGAGATGATTCCTTACGGTATTAGGAGAAATGTTTAACCTCCTGGCAATCTCTTCCCTGCTTATTCCTTCCTGCTTGGCCAATTGGTAAATGATCTTCTGCTGAGGAGGAAGCCCGCTGATCACTTTTTCAAGAATGATCCTGTGCTCTTTTTCGAGTAATAAGGTCTCTACCGGATTTACACTCTCTTCTGTGGCCTGCACGATCTTTGATTTTAATTGTCTTTCCTGCGCAAGCTTTCTGAAATGCGCGTATATGCAGTTATGAAGAATAGTAAAAATATAGCCTTCCGGATTTTTTGCGCGGGCTGCTAATCTTCTTTTTACCCAAAGCGTAACAAAAACTTCCTGAACAATTTCTTCAGCGATGCCTGCGGTATGGGTCATCTTAAAGGCAACACTGTAAAACGGTGCTTTGTAATGATCGAAGACCCTGCGAAAGGCCGCTTCATCGTCGCATGACACCTGCTGCAGCAATATCGTAATATCGAATGGCAATGCTTGTAGTATGTTAGTCTGGCGTATAAAGCTAATAAAATTATGGATAATATGTCATAGCTTTAAAAAAGCCATGCTATAGCTGACGGCCAAAACGAAATGAAATGAATTTTTATGAGAATTGCCCTATTGCTTTTTCCCGCCGTTTTTTGTTCCCTCTTTTTGAGCGGACAGGACAATCTTAAAACGGAACAGGCTGCTGCCTGGGAAAAATTGGCTCCGTTTTTTACTCCTCCCAATGAATTTGAAGACCGGTACGGAACCTATCGCTCCCCGCTGCAATTTTACGACGGGCACAGCGTAAAAACGCCGGGCAACTGGAAGAAACGACGGAACGAAATACTGGCACGATGGCATCAACTGATGGGTCAGTGGCCCCCGTTATTGGAAGAACAGGAAATGAAGGTCATTGATTCGGTACGCAGAGATGGGTTTACACAATACCGCGTACAGTTTTTCTGGACGCCCGATGAAGCAACAGAAGGATATTTACTGGTTCCCGGCGGAAAAGAAAAAAGACCGGCGGTCATTACCGTTTATTACGAGCCTGAAACTGCGATTGGAATGGGGAAAGCCGATCAACCCAACCGCGATTTTGCATACCAGTTGGCAAAAAGAGGATTCGTGACGCTTTCGCTGGGAACAGCGGCAGCCTCAAAGGCACAGACCTTTTCGATATACTATCCCGGCATTGACAATGCAACGGTAGCGCCCCTGTCCATGCTGGCCTGCGCAGCAGCCAATGCGTGGTATGTACTTTCCAGAAGGCCGGAGGTTGACCCCGCACGGATCGGCATCATGGGCCATTCCTTCGGCGGCAAATGGGCCATGTTTGCTTCCTGCCTTTTTGAAAAATTTGCTTGTGCCGTATGGTCCGATCCGGGGATCGTATTCGATGAATCTCGCCGGGACGTCAATTACTGGGAACCCTGGTACCTGGGCTGGCATCCCCGGCCCTGGCGCAAAAGAGGAATGATCACCGAACAAAACCCGGCGACGGGATTATATCCCAGGCTGGTGGAAGAAGGATACAACCTACAGGAGTTGCATGCGTTGATGGCGCCGCGTCCCTTCCTCGTTTCCGGAGGCGCCGAAGATACCCCTAAGCGTTGGGTAGCGCTTAATCATGCTATTAAAGTAAACAGCCTGCTGGGGTATAAAAACCGTGTAGCAATGACAAACCGTCCGATGCATTCCCCAACGGCGGCATCCAATGAAACAGCTTATCTTTTTTTTGAGTATTTTTTAAAATACGGAAGAACCGGTGAGCCATAGTTTGTAACCGATACGCCTACCGTAGTGGCAAAAGCAACAATTTTCTGCAATACTGTTTCTTTCAGTTTAATACATTGAGGTGCTATTTTGTAATAGCTCTTACGACTGTGGTTGATGCCAAAAAACTGCTCCATTAATTCCAGGGAACGGAGTTTGGATGCTGGTTCAAATATTCTGATTGTAGCCAAATCATTCAATAAAGGTGGTAAAACACCCAGACCCATTTTATCCAGGATGCTGTTAATCTGCTCATAGAAATAGCGGTATTGAACCCCGATAAAAGTACTGTGATTGAGAAGCAATAATTTATTCGGGCTTTCATCTGGAAAAACGGATAGCTGATTGGAGTAAGACTTAATCCACTCCTTTGCAGATTGGAATGGTTTAGATCGTTTTTGGGTTGAAATTCAAGGTATAAATTAATTTCCTAACGACCAATAATTATTACCTTATTTGCTACATAATCTGCTACATAATGTAAATAAAAATCCGCAAACACAATGTGAGTGCGGATTCTGTTGTTTTACAGGTCGGGAGGACAGGATTCGAACCTGCGACCCCGTGGTCCCAAACCACGTATTCTACCGGGCTGAACTACCTCCCGAACTTTACTTTTTTGCCTTCCCCTTCAGGCAAACGGCTGAAAGGGTGGCAAAGGTAATGGAAATGATAATCAATTCCCAAAACGAGCAGAATTCTTCCTGAAAAATTTCTACGGTTCCGGTTTTTCCACTTCTTTTTGGAAGACCTGCGCGATCTCAAAGCATTCTATTCGTATATTCACTCCTGCTTACCCCAATGCTACAACCTTACCTGTACGCACCGATTCATCGCAGGCAAAAGCAATCCGCAGGCTGTTAACCGCATCTTCCATATGATTGATGAGATCAATATCATCATTAATGGCTTTCAGAAAATAAAGTTGTTCGCGGTCGCATAGCTCCTGGTGGTTGGGTTCGTCTTCCAGGTTGATCCATTCATCTTCCTTTGCGAACTTTTCATCCGCGTCTAATTCCGCATGATGCACCAGCAGCGATTCTGTTTTGGTATGGGCATCAATAGAATCAGATTTTCCGCTCGCTCCCGCTGTTCTGGCAACTATAGATACTGATCCCTTGGGGCCAATTACATCTTTCACGAAAAACGCTGTTTCACTGATCATGGGTCCCCATCCTGCTTCATACCATCCTACCGATCCGTCTTCAAAGCGAATTTGCAATTGTCCGTAATTATAATTGCCTGCCGGGATTTCTTCGGTTAGCCGCGCTCCTATAGCGTATACCTGCACAGGTTTTGAACGGGTCATCTGGCACATCACATCAATATAATGCACTCCACAGTCAACAATAGGGCTCAGTGACTTCATAAGGTTGCGGTGCAGTGTCCACATTTTACCGCTGCTCTGCTGGTTCAGGTTCATCCGTATGGCCAAAGGCTTACCCAGCTTATGCGCTTCTTCAATAAATCGCTCCCATGAAGGATGGTGTCTGAGGATATAACCGACTACTAATTTTTTTCCGGTTTTACGGGCCGCTTCCGCCACACGTTCCGCAGCGGCAACAGAATCCGCGATGGGCTTTTCAACAAATACATGACAGCCTTTTTCCATGGCTTTAACAGCAAAGCGTTCATGCGTATCGGGATAGGTAGATATGCATACCGCATCGGGCTTTGTGGCTTCCAGGGCCAGGTCAAAATCGTTATACAGGTCGTATCCACCGCCCAACTTTTCATTCAAGATTTCTTTAGTGCTTCCACCAGAAACCAGGCCACAGATTTCAAAACCATCAAGATGATGATAAGCCATTGCATGGGAACTTCCCATATTGCCACAACCTACAACCAAAACGCGTATTTTTTTTGTATTGTCCAGCATAACTGAAATGATATTTTATGATATAAATATAGTTAACTCTGTTTTATGATACCCTGTTTAACCTATTGAACATTATTATTCATTCACCAAAAAATGTACAATGCGACAGGCATTTCCTTTCGAATCATTGTTCTTTTGAGCTATGATCTGCACCTTCAATATATGTTTCCTCTTTGGTAAACCATCGGCCAATACCAGGTACCAGGGCAGATGCAATCCCCCACTCCATTGTGTGTACAGATCAATGGTTTTGGCAGGCTTTCCATCCACCGAATATTTTATCATTCCCGCATCCGGACCCGCAACAATAGCAATGCCCGCAGCAGTTCCTGTAAATGAAAAACCAAAAGATGCACCGGCCTTACCTGATTCAAGTACGGGCACATGCACAAAGCCCTGCCTGGTTCCTCCTTTGTCAAGCGGATGCCAGTTGGCGTTCAGCGAAAAATCCTTCAGCGCAGTGGCCTTATCCACGCTTACATATCTTCCATTATCATAAGCTGCTTTATATTTGGCCGCCGGAAGTTTTACAGGAACCAATCCTTCTTTTTTATATTCCTCGCCAGCCTTTTTTAAAAGTGCTTTAATAGCTTGAAAATAAATTTCCTGGCCAAAAGGCGAAGGATGCAGGTCTTTAAAATCAGCTTCCCAGGTAAACTCTTTCTTAGCAATACGCTGCTGCACTTCGTGTGCAAGATTAAGAAAGGCAAGTTGGTAATACTTTGCCACCTGGTCGTGCAAGGCTACTTCTGCGGGTATTTTTCCATTTTTATAATCCCTGATCTTGTCTTCGTCTGCAAAAGCCATTAACACAATATTCATATAAGGATTAGCCGTAAGTGCGTGCCTTATGATGCCTTCCATTGCTTTTTGCTGTTGTGCCACCGGCGTTTGATTAGCCAAATCGTTTACCGCCGCTTCTACAAACAGCAGATCAACCTTGCTTTTATTCAATACATCTGTTTGCAAACGAAAAGCATGCGGCACACTTCCCAGGGATGCAATGCCCGCATATATAAAATTAAACCTTGTTTGCGGATAAACTTCCTGCAGGTATTTGGCCGTCTTATCTTTCCAGCCGGGGTTTTGCGTTATGGAACCGCCTAAGAAAGCAACCGTCAGTTCCTTTTTTTCTTCGACCTGGTAAAATGTATTGTTCAGGCTGCCATAGCTGTGCACAAACTTTTCATTAGAAAGCGTTTGCTTTAAAGGGATCGTATGATTGAAAATAAAATCCGCATATTGCTCAGGGTCTTTAATCGTAAAATGATGTCCCACATCATTCACGCCTTCCGTCATATAATCCACGCGAATATTGCCTCCGTATTTTTTATAATTCTTTTCCAATATAGCTGTATTTTCAGCCAATGGCACTATGCTGTCTCTTTCACACACTACGTGCACAACAGGTACTTTATACGCGGCCAATGCCTCCAGGTTGTTAACCGGGTTATCGGCAAAGGCCATTGCCTGCTCTTCTGTATAATTATATGCTTTGAATAGTTTTTTCCAGTCGGCATCACTGCCACTGCCTTTTCCTTTGCCGCCGGGCCAGCTTTTAATGTCTAATACAGGCGCTTCAGCATAAATACAGCTTACCTTGCCCGGATTTAGTTTGGCCCAGGCATATATATACAGTCCACCCCGGCTTACGCCTTCCAATGCCGGCTTTTCTGCAAACTGCTTTTCATGTATAAGATAATCGTAAAATTTTTCCCATACCTGCATGGCTTCGGCGCTGCCAAACATATCGCTGCAATCTATATATGCAATATGAAAACCACGCGATAAAAGTATACTGTCCATTTCGGTATGCCAGTCGGGAAAATAGGCCCGCCATACCCACGGGTTTCCCGGCAAAGCCTGTTGCGGTGCTACAATACGTGCCTGCCTTCCCTCAAAAACAAAACTGTGTTTAACAAAGCCATGCCATGCGCTTTGTTGCCGCTCCTGCTGCGCAAAGGCGGATGCATAAACGAAGATGTATAGCAATAATGTGTTTATAATGATCTTTCTCATATCTGGAATTATGGTGAGAGGTGAAAAGTGAGAAGTCAGAGGTGAAAAGTGAGAGACAAAGACAGCTTCTCCTTTCTCCTTTGTCGTTTCACCTTTCTCTTCTACTCCGTCATAAACACCCATTCCACTTTATTGTAATGAAAAGATTTACCCTTTGGCAATACTGCCGAACCTTTTAACTTTCCTTTTTTGTCTTTTTTTACCGACAGTAACGCCGTCGCATAACCGCCTTTTTCATAGTCAAAAGTTTCACCGTCATCATCATACAATTGTATGCTGTTTTCTGCCCGCCCATAATGTTTAAGGGTTAAAGGTAATATTTCATCCTTACGGGGCGTATGCAATACCGGCGGTATCAGGGCTATAATGCCACCGTCTTTTACAAACAAGGGAATCTTTTTGAATCCGGGTTCAATTTCAATAACACTACCGTTTCCTGCCAACTGGCCGGTATAAAAATCATACCAGTTGCCTTTGGGCAACACTACCTTCCTCGTTGTTTCACCGGCGAACATAGGCGCTACCAGTAAATAATCGCCCAGCATAAACTGATCTCTAATATCCTGTTTTATAGCCGTTTCGTAAGGATTGTCGGATGAGTTCAAATTTCCTCTTTCTGCTTTCGCATTAAAAAAGAACCCTTCTTCAAGGTTCATGGCCCGCACCGGTGGCTTTCCTTCAAAATGATATTGTGCGAATGCATTGTACAGGTAAGGCAGCAATTGCATACGCAGCAGCATTACCGATTTCACTTCATCTGCCACATCGGCAAAGGTCCAGGGCTTGGTACCATCGGCCCATGCGTTGAGCATAGCCATGGGTGAAAAACATACCGACTGCATTCTACGCAGCCATTCTTCTGATGTTTTGGAAGAACGGGCTTCAGGCGTCCACAATACACCCGTAAAACTGCTGTTGCATAAAGCGGTTATGAAATCACGATGATTGTAGTAATCATTGTAGATCACGTAAGGTAAAGACGGAGCGCCTGCATTTGAAGCTCTTGTCAATCCATACGTGCGCTGATTTTTTTCACGAAACCACTGGTCCGTCATTTTCTGGAACTGTAATCCATACACCTGGCGCATTTGCTCGCCGCCCAGCCCGGAAGGAAATTTAGCGCCATCGGGCCAAAGCCATACATCATAACCATCTGTTTCATCAACCTTGTATCCAGATACGCCAATGTTGAGATGCTGCTCCAAAAAAAGTTTTTTATACAGATCCCGTGCCGGTTGCAGGGTAAGATCGGGCACTACGCCCGCCCATACCGTGTGTGTGCCGGTGTACGACAAAATATTTTTGTAAATCGGTGAATGAGAAGATACATAAGGATTGATCCACAGGTTAACCCTGATGTTCTTATCCAGCAATCCACGAACAAATTGTTGAGGTTGGGGGAAACGGGTGCTGTCCCAAACAAAATTATTGGGATAGGAATAGGTTTGCCAGCCGGGCTCCAGTCCTACAAAGCTTAAAGGATATCCTCTTTGTTCAAAAGCATCCACTTCCTCCATAACCTGCTTGCCGGAAAAAAGCGCGGGCGTGCGTTGTGTAAAGCCCAGTCCCCACTTGGGTGGCAATACACCTCCGCCGCAAAACAGGTTATAGCGCTGCACCACCTCCAGTGCATTGCTGCCTGCAAACACATAAACTTCCGTACCGGGTGCGGGTACCACTACTTCCACCGCATCGGAGTAAGGTTGCGGATCCCAGTTGGGCTGCGTGTTGCGGTTCATTTCCTCTGGTGGATTTTTGCTATCCTTTCTAACTGCTATACCCGCATATACTTTAATGCGGCGTGCGGCATTGATTAAAATACCGTAGCCTTTATCAGATATATACAGTGCAACAGGCGCATGGGTGCGGCCATCATCTTTTCCGCCATAATGATCTGCCTGCAATTCTTTAATAGTGCCTCTTTGCTGAACCGATTTAAAATTCAACCCAAGTCCAAAAAGTTGTTCTTCTTTTTCCAGGGGAAACCGAAGCAGTGTTTTGGCATCAAAAATTTCGCTTACACTTTGCTGTAAGTTTACAGGGAAAGCCGGTTCACCCAATTTAGAAAGCGCCTGCGTATTGGGTTTCACATCTGCAATGCTTAGGGGACTGATTTTTTCCGGAACACCGGCTGATGCTTTCCAAACACCAGGCGCTACCTGCTGCCAGTGAAATGGCTTTTCCTGTCCATGAATAACAGAACAACTAAAAATTAAACTTACATAAATCAGGTACTTCATGCTGATGGATTATGGTTTATAATGACCCTGGGCATTAAAGTTTGAAAGATATATTTTCTTTTTTACCTGCCCCAAAAAGAAAAGGCCCAAAAGCAAATACAGCCCGTTCCCGGTTTTCTAATTATATATACGCCATACAGAAAACGCGAGGATCTGATTAAAAAGATCAATATTTCTCAGGAGATGCGCATTGTCAATAACATACTATGCTGGCAACTAGTCATTAGTAAATTACCATGCTGCACTTTCAACATATTTTAACCCTGCTTTTTTGTTTTGTCTTTCTGTTGCTTTTTGTGGAAAAAGTAACCCCGCCTGAATGACTTCAGTCGGGCAGGCGCCCGAAAGCTCTGCTCACCTAATTTGAAATACGTCTCTTCACGAGAGAACGGTTAAATTCTATTACTTTTTCAGGTAAGCTGCCAGTACCGGCGCCAGCTTATTATAACCCGCCGCATTGGGATGCAGCCCATCGCTAAAAAAACTCTCATCAATTTTACCAGTGGCGGTAAGCAATACCTGGCCGGGGTTAATATAAGTAATCTTCATTGCCGTTGCCAGTTTTGTAATTTCTTCATTGATCTTCTTTACTCTTTTTTCCATATTCCTTCTTGGAAATATGCCGGACAGCAATATGGCTGTTTCCGGCTGACGCAGTTGAATGGCTTCTACCAACAGTTTTAATCCTGCTATGATCTCCTTATCGCTATTAATTGATAGATTATTGGTGCCAATCATTACCGCCACGTGCTTTGCAGTATATCCGTTTAATGCGCCGTGATATACCCGCCACAACGCATTCTCTATCCTGTCCCAGCCAAATGCCATATTCCTGAGATCCAATGGCGCCAGGTAGCGGTTCCACGAATCTTCTCCCCGTGCAATCGGGTCTTTGGGCTCACCGGCCCAGTAGTGAATAATAGAATTTGCAATAATGACATTGCGTGGTGGTGATTTTTTATTGAGGTCGAGGATGGCGTTATGTCTTGCACGCCAGTCGTACCCATCGCGGGTTTGTACAATAGGTTGCGTAGTAGTATAAGCCGGGTTTGCTGGCTCATGCACGATATCACGAATGGCTTTCGTATACGCGTCGGCGTGTTGTTTCATACCCAGGTCCGTAGGATGACTGCCATCTACGGTTGAATTAATATCCATGCCCAGTGATGCACTGGATAATATATAGATATTTTTAACGCCCTCATCTTTTAGCTTCGCGAAGGTTTGCTGCAGCACTTTGGTAGACCTCTCACAATCTTCCACTCTTTTTGCATTGATGATATCTGAATGGGCGCCCAGGCTGTGCTCAACCAAAAGTACAGGTATGGATGGGCGTTTGGACTGAAGGCCTTTCACCGCTTCCCGAATTTTGGTTTCCAACTCCTTATCTGGAATATTCACCAGGTTGGGTAAACAATCGAGCACGTATATTTTCGCGTCAATCTCCGTCATCAGATCAATCACTGGTTTTTCTAATCTTCCGTTGCCCGAAAAACCAAGATTAATCAAAGGATAATCCAACTGCCTTTCCAGTATGGCCGTCCATGCCATACCGGGCCGGGATGCACAACCGCCCTGTGCTATGGAAGTGCCATAGACCACTACCGGTTTTTCTTCCGAAAGCGGTAGTGGAATAAACGTGGTTCCTTCGGGCACGCCAATTTCCATCCAGCTAACGCCATTGTATAGCGGCAGGAACAGCCTGAACTCGCAATCTCTTCCTTTGAATTGCCTGTCTGCTTCAATATTAGAGAACTGGTATGTTATGGTATCACCAAATGTATATTTCGCCGGCGCCCACACCCATCTTCCACTATGATCAATAGCATACAGGTCAACCCCACTCACACCGGTAGCCGGCATATGCGGCATGGCGAAATTGCCTGTTGAAGTTACCCCGTACCGAACCACGATATTACTGGCATTCGATTTGAATTTAATGTACAAACCGGCGCTATGGCGCGACAGATTCCACACCGATTTTCTTACGGTTTGTTCGGCTCTTGCTGGTAAACGGTCGTAAAAGCTTTTCACTTCCACCGGCCATGCCTGTCCTTCAAGAACCGGAAATGCATTGCGCGCCGGATTCCACCAGGTAAAAACATCTGTTGTTTGCGCTGCAATATTTTCTGTTAACCCAAACCAGATCAGTATCCCAAAAAAGTATTTTATTTTCATGCTCCCTTTTTTGTATTTGCATTTACAGCGATGTTTATTCACCCGGCCAAGGCGCCGGCTTACCGCTTGCTTTATACAGCGGCTTTTGGGCTTTTACTTCTTTTAAATATGCCGTTAACGTGGCTGCCAGCTTTTTCACTATAACAGGATGTTGTTGAGCCAGGTCATGCTGTTCGCCAATATCGTCCTCAATATTAAACAATTCTGTCCGTGCATCTTTATAATAGTAAATCAATTTCCAGTCGCCCGAACGAATAGTGCTCGTTGCTCCGATACCGGGCCCTGTTGGTCCCCAGTTATTGGGGAAATGCCAGTACAGGTTCCGGCCTTTTCTTTTAGCCTGCGGATCTTTCAAAAGATCAGTAAAAGAAATACCATCAACAGATTGCACCGTCTCAGGCATTTTTATATCCGCCAAAGAAAGGATGGCCGGAAAGAAATCTTCAGCTATAATATATTGGTTACACGAACCGCCGGCTCTGGTAACTCCCGGCCATCTTACCATCATAGGCGCCCGTATACCGCCTTCATATGCAGAGCCCTTTCCGCTGCTGAGCGGAGCGTTATGGGTATGCGGTTTACCTGCACGGGCATGTGCACTCAGCCCGCCGTTGTCTGACATAAAAATGATGATCGTATTATCAGCCATACCTTTTTCATCAACATAATTCAAAATATCATTTAAACTCTTGTCCATTCCTTCTATCATAGAAGCATAGCGTGCCTCGCTTTCGGGTAAACCCCGGTCTTTGTATTTTTTGTAATAACGATGATCGGCTTCCAATGGAACATGTACGGCGTAATGCGACAAATACAAATAGAATGGTTTATGCAATGAGCGGGCAGTGTCCATTGCGAGGATAGCCTCTTTGGTAAGCGCATCGCTCAGGTTAATATTCTGTCCCCAGTATTTTTCCAGGCCTGGAATAGCCCAGACCTGTTTGTCGCTGCCGGGTGAATTGTTGCCAAAATCATTCAGCCCCTGGTAAGTAGCAGGCCCGCCTGCGGCATGACCGGCAATGTTCACATCAAAGCCCAGATTTCGGGGATCAGCTCCCGGGGTTCCAATAGCACCCCAGTGAGCTTTACCGCTATGAATGGTATAATACCCGTTGTTTCGTAAAATAGCCGGCAACGGCGTAGCATAAACAGTGCGTTCAATACCGGGCAGGGGTGATAATCCATTCACATTCCACAAAGGATACTCCAGCACATCGTCCTTCGCATCGTTAGAGGCATTTTTGCGCAAAGTCCAGTTGGTTACCCGGTGCCGTGCGGCATTCATTCCTGTCATCAAACTCACACGGGTAGGCGAACACACACTACTGGCATAAGCCTGCGTAAATTTCATGCCCGAAGCTGCCAGCCGTTCCATTGCCGGAGTGTGGTACAGCCGGTTAAGAGGTGTTTCTTCCTTCCAGAAAGGAACCGAAGTGTCCTGCCAGCCCATATCATCAACTAGGAAAAAGATGATATTGGGATGTGATTTATCCTGCGCGGATAATATTACTGGTATAATGAACCAGGGTACCAGGAACGCAGCGAATAAAAAGAATCTCTTCACCTTCAAATTAATTTTACCGGCAGCGTTCCATACAAATCATTGCTTTCAAAAACCCTCGCGGCTACACAAGGCGAATAAAGGTAAAAGTTGGGGTTATACCTAAAAGAAATGCTATAATTTTATGAACAATTTGCATCTTTTGCACCAGGCGTCAGATATGAACATTGTAAGTTACCCAGGCACACTATGTGTTCCTATGTTCCTATGTGTCAAAATTAAATTGTTTTGTTGCGCCGGACTGTCTTAAACAAACAAAAATGCAGTAAATTGGTTTATGAAAAAAACAAGCATCTCTTTCCTGCTTCCCCTGTTCATTTTTATGGCAAGCAGTGCTGCTTTCGCTCAAAATTCCTTAGACAGCATGCTCCCTGTGCGCGGGTTTTGCATTGCGGCGCCAACGCCACCAGGACTGGATTCATTTGTAACTTTTATTAATAAGGAACTGACGCCCCGCAAAGTAAATACACTGATCCTTCGTGTAGATTACAATTATCAATACACCAGTCACCCCGAATTGCGTGACAGTATTGCACTATCAAAAGCCGATGTTAAAAAGATAGTAGCTGCCTGCCGGACCAACGGTATCCAGGTAATACCGCAGGTTAACTTGCTGGGACACCAGTCCTGGGCGAACAAAACGTCTAATCTTTTATTGAAATACCCGCAGTTTGACGAAACACCACATGTAAAAATGCCAGAGAAATATGTATGGCCTAATGCAGACAGTTTGTATTGCAAGAGCTACTGTCCGTTACATCCCGGCGTTCATAAAGTTGTTTTTGCATTGATAGATGAGATTTGTGATGCATTTGAAACAGATGCTTTTCATGCCGGTATGGATGAAGTATTTTATATTGGTGATGCCAGATGTCCGCGTTGCGGAGGAAAAGACAAGGCTGAGCTGTTTGCCGGGGAAGTAACCCGTATACACGATCATCTTGCTGCTTCATGGAAAAAGCTATGGATATGGGGCGACAGGCTGATTGACGGATATACTACCGGGTTGGGTATGTGGGAAGCCAGTCATAATAATACCCACCGTGCAATTGATATGATCCCCAAAGACGTTGTAATATGCGACTGGCATTATGAACGCCCCGATAAAACGGCAGTGTATTTTGCCATGAAAGGATTTGACGTGGTTACCTGTCCCTGGCGGAGCCCTTCTATTGCAGTAAGCCAACTCAATGATATGATTAGTTTCAGACATGGATCAACGCCTGAAATGAAATCAAGGTTTCGGGGAATGGTTCAAACCGTATGGTCCGGCGCCAATGGTTTTCTGAAAGGTTTTTACGGAAATACAGCAGAAACTTCTGCAGGCAATGCCCCATGGGATTGCTTCCGGGTACTTTACCAGGAGATCAGTAAGCTGCCATAACATAAACAGCAGCACACATACCTCTTTCATGATCCCCCTTTCTCAAAGCAACGCCAGGGATTTGTATTGCTCATGCCACCCATCGCTTCCCGGTTCTTTTTTCATTTATTGGGATAAATAGGTGCGTGTAATAAATATCCTCAATAGATCAGTGAATAAAAGTCACTGTAATCAGTAGTTGAAATTTAATGATCTATGATAACAAATCAAATTGAACATCCGTAAGAACTGCGCATTTAAACAGGCGAAGATTATTTTTTAATTTTTTTGTGGTATTGTGGCATGATTTTTTCAACTTCTCAGACAAATTTATACCTTATGTTCGTACGTAATTTTAGTTTTCTGGTTATTTCTGCTGGCATGCTGCTGGCAATAACATCCTGCCAAAAAGACAATAACAACGATTCTACTCATTTAAAAGTTAGGCTTACAGACAATCCCTATCAGGCCTCAGAAGTAAATGTAGAAATCAAGGAAGTAAACGTAAATTTAAGTAATGATTCAACCGGCTGGATGCAACTTGAGACACATGCAGGTATTTACAACCTCCTGGATCTGCAAAACGGCATTGACACACTGTTGGCTCAGGGCGTTGTGCCCACCGGCACACTCAAAGAAATCCGTTTCGTACTTGGTAATGAGAACAGTATTAAAATTGGAGATAACGTTTATCCTTTAACTATACCCAGTGGCGCGGAATCGGGTTTAAAAATCAAGCTCAATAAAATGCTCAACGCTTCTTTGGATTCTTTACTGATTGACTTTGACGCTGCACTGTCCATTTTTCAGGAGGGAACCGATAATTTTAAATTAAAACCGGTACTGAAGATTAAATAAATAATTAGTTGATCCAGACCAGGTAAAAAAACTAAGCTTTTTCGTAAAGCTTAGTTTTTTTTTGCAGTTTCTTCTGTCTGCGATGACAATAGTATTCATACATTTGCCGGCGGATGCCTCAACAGCAACGATGGATGATCTTTACAAAATCACTTAACAGCAATTGCATATGAAGATTGTTTTTTTCATCGCCCTCTTATTGCCGTTGAAACTGTTTTCGCAAGCTCCCTCCCACAGTCTGTTTAACGGACACGATTTAAGCGGATGGCATATTGATGTGCCGGAAATGGATACCAATGCGGTGGCAAGAAATCCTTTTATAGTAAGAAACGGATTGCTGGTAAGCTTAGGCGAACCCAATGGTCATCTGATCACCGATTCCATCTACCAGAATTTCAGGCTAGCGGTAGAATACCGGTTTGCGGGCAAACCCGGCAATTGTGGCGTACTGGTGTTTGCGTCTGTACCCCGCTCCCTTTATAAAATGTTTCCCAAATCCATTGAAGTACAAATGATGCATGAAAATGCCGGCGATTTCTGGTGCATTGTGGAAGATATAGCAGTGCCTGCCATGGAAAAAAGACGGGGGCCAAAAGCAAACTGGGGCATAACGGAAGGTAAAGAAAGGAGGATACGCAACTTAAAAGACGGCTCAGAAAAACCTCTGGGAGAATGGAACAGGATGGTCGTAGAATGCCTAAAAAATTCCATACGGGTGTGGGTAAACGGCGACCTGGTAAATGACGGCTTTAATTGTACGGCGGAAAAGGGCCAGATCGCTTTACAGGCCGAAGGAGCAGAAGTGGAATTTCGTAAGGTTGAAATAACGCCCATTACCAAATTGTCCGCCACTGTTAAAAAATAATTAGCATTGACAAGAGGGGCTATGGCTTGCACCACATAAATTGACAGCAGCGTTCAGGTTTGCTGTCAAAAATTAAAAGCCATATTCACAAAATAATATCCACCATTATACCCAAACGGAGTGCCTTGGTTACTGTAAATTAATATTCCCTGATTTGTATTTAGATGATTTTTTACCCGGTCGGGATACACATCAAACACATTATTGATCCCTGTGGTTATAGATATCCATATTTTAGGTGAATAACTGATGCTGATGTCGGTTAAAATTTTAGCGGAAAAAAATTCATCACGCGATGTATCATTTGAACTTAAAACGATGGATGTTTTTCCAAACCGGGTGCTTCGGATTAAAAGCCCTATTTTCCCTTTTTCATAATTTGCGGATAAAATTATTTTACTTGCCGGCTGGCTATGTTCCATCTTTTCTCTTTCTTCCCTGTTAAACAAAGTGTTTATGTTTAATGAATCAGCGGGAAGTTTATCGGTAGTTTGAATATCACCAAAGATATTTGTTTTAGTGAAATTTGCTGCCAACATGAATACAAGGCTTGCCTTTTTAATCTTCCAATCGCCATCTATTACAATGTCTATTCCACGGGTTTTTGTATGGATGGCATTGGTAACAAACTGCACCTGATCAACATCCGGACGATTTGCCAATATGTTGTTTACATCAGGATTACTCTTATCAAATATTCCGCTCAATACAATACGGTTTTTAATTTGTATCCAATATGCGTCTACAGTGAAACTGATATGCGGTGAAATGTTTGATGTAAATCCGCCACTCAGATTGATCGCCTTTTCAGGTTGTAATTTTTTTACTCCAAATGCCCCGGCAACATCGCTGTTGTTTCTAAAAATGCCGAGCCGTACCGGAACATTTTCACCCCCGATATTTTTCCAGCCGTTCTGGGTTGCGCTGAAATAGATCTGCTGAAGGGCTGGTGCATGATAGCCATTACTTACAGCACCTCGTAGGGAAAATGCCGGAGTGAATTTATATAGAACGGCCAGTTTACCGGCAAGATTGCTTGCAAAATCTTTGTAATACTCGTATCTGCCTGATGCATTAATAAGAAGGCGATCGTTAATATCGGTTTCCAGCTCAGCATACAATCCTGTAACATGGCGGCTTTTATTTACCACATCATCTGGATTTATACTTCCACCGCCTGCCCTTATACCGGAAGAATCATAATCTTTCCATGAAGCTTCTTCACCTTGCAGCATGCGAAAATTTTCGAACCTGTATTCAGCGCCAAAACCAATAGTAAAGGATTTTAAACCCTTACTTTTTTGGGCCAAATTTTTTGCAAAGCTGATCGTATTAGTTTGTTGTAGAAAAACAGGACTGCCCCCATAAAATTCAGTAGGAGCATTGGCGCCCATGGCAAACTGAGACGCATTGTTGGTATTCTTACTTATCTGTTTATTTGAATTTTCACCAAATACACTGTTCCATTCCCAATTCCATCCACTTTTTGTTTTACCCCTGGCGCCTGCTATTGCCGAAATATTACGGCTGTTAATTACAGGCTTTGATTTGAAACCATCAGGATACAGGTCGGTATTCACCTGGGATATTGTTTTTGGAAAACGGTAAGCTCCCCGGTTAACGGCATAACGATAATTTATGGAACCGGTCCAAAATAACTCAACTCTGCTGTTAACAGGGTATCCTCCATTTATTAAAAATCCTACACTGCTTAATTGAATACTGCCATCATTGCTCACAGGTGTTTTTCTGCTAAAGCCACGTTGCTTAATTTTTTCGTTATCAAGAACTATCAAACTGTCCCGGATAGTTGGGATGGCATTTTGTGGAATATTATAATAAACGGTTCCGAGATATTCGCCGCCTCTGTGCGTGGGTTTTCGATAACGGAAATCACCTGAGAAGTTCAGGTACCCCTGTCTGCGGGCAGGTACACTTTTACCAATGGAAATTCCACGATTGATTCCAAATGTCATCGTTTCTCCATCTCCCTTATAATGTTGCCCCGATTGCAGGCTTATAAACGTTTTTCCGGTTGTTTTTTTCAGCTCAATATTCATTACTCCTGCAATGGCATCAGACCCATATTGTGCAGAAGCGCCGTCCCGCAGTATCTCAATTTTATCTATGGCGGAAAAAGGAATAGCATTCACGTCATTGCCAACAGCTCCCGGTCCCAATGTACCTCTTATAGCGTCAACATTTATATAGGCCGTATTGTGATAACGATTGCCATTGAGTAATATCAGTAAATGATCGGGGCCGAGTGCGCGTAGTGTTACCGGTTCAAATAAATTCTGACGGCTAACATTAAAAGAGGGCGCTGAAAAATTCATCATTTGAATTAATGTATGTTGACCCGTTTGTAGCAATTCTTTCGATGAGATAAGGTCCACCGGAACAGTTGTATTCAAATTACTTCTTTGAATGAGTGACCGGGAACCCAATACCACTACTTCACCCAGTTGTTCCGCTCTCACCATATTGAATTGCAGGAATTGAGTTTCTCCTGTATTTATTATAATGGACCTTTTAATTTTATTGTAACCGGCATGCGTAATTAGCAGCGTATAAGCACCGGGTTGTACTGTAATGGAAAATTGACCTCCAAAATTGGTTACAGTCGTTTTATCTGCAAATGTTACCGTTACGTTCTCAAGCGGAATATCCTGGTCTTTTATCTCTCCTTTAAGAAAACCATTTTGTGCAATAGAAACAGCATTTAATGTAAACACAGTACTTACTAACAATGCCAGCCGCCTCGTGCTTTTAAAAAAAGGCATATTATGACTGATTATTTTAGAATAATACCGCATCTCAAAGGTTTATTTTCTAATGTTAACCAGCATCATTATTCCTAAAGGAATGTGTATTGCCGGGACTTAAAGCCTGTGAGGCGGCAGATGAATTGAGAATTTTAGTTAGATTTAATTTAAATGACCGACCTACCGGAATTTCTTTCTTTCCAATTTCTACCGAATCAGCATTAAAACTTTCAATCTTGTTAATAGCGATAATAAAAGATTTGTGGATACGTACAAATTCATGACGGGGCAACATTTCCTCCAGCGAAGCAAGCAGATGTTTTGTAATAATGGTTTTAGCAGGGGTAATGATCTTAATATAATCATTCAAACCTTCTATGTACAGTATATCGTTAAACAACACTTTCACCATTTTCCGGTCGGCACGGAAATATAAAAAAGGCGGCACAGATTCCGTGTGGTTCGCTGGCGGTGGCACCCCATCGTAATTGCCCTGCAAATTCAATTGTAAAACTTTATTTACCGCCTTTAAAAAACGTTCAAAACTGATAGGCTTTAATAAAAAATCAACAGCATCCAGTTCAAAACCCTCTACGGCATATTTACGGAAGGCTGTGGTGAAAATAATATTGGGAGGATTCTTCAGCGTACGTATAAAATCTGTACCCAGCAGGTGGGGCATCTGGATGTCGAGAAAGAGCAGGTCGACCCTTTTGTCTTTAAGAAAAGATAATGCTTCCACTGCATTGGAACAGTCGCCACTGGGTTCCAGGGCTTCCACACGGCTAATATGTTTTTTGAGGATCTCCCTTGCAGGAAGTTCATCATCTATTACCAGGCATCTTATTTTTCTATACTCCGGCATGGTTAAAAACAGTTTTAGGTGTTTCAATAACCTGATCTTCCTGAGTTGCCTCTTCTAATTTAAGATTTAATTGAACCATTAGCAATTCTTGTTCCGCATTTATTTTTAATTCATGTCTCCCCGGATATAGAAGCTGAAGCCGTTTTTGAATATTGGCAAAGGGTTGCCCGTCTTTTCTTATATCAGCATACATTTCAGCAGTTATGCCATTAATGAGCTTCATGGACAAACTGCAATTTTCGATAGTTATATCCAGGTTCACCCAGGCCTGTTCGACCAATTCATTGTTGCAATAAGTAAAACTATTGTCAATGAAAGGGAGCAATAACAAAGGGCTGATCAATTGGTTGCTGCAATCACCATTTATCTGAAACGTCATCTCCAGTCTTTCTCCCTGCCTGGTCTTTTCCAGGTATATATATTCTTTTAGCATACCAATCTCTTTTTCCAGCCCAACCTTGGGTGCATCACATTCGTAAAGCATATAACTTAACAGGTCGGAAAGCTTTATCAGCATTTCAGGCGCCGTTGGAGAGGCAACCCGGGCGTGTGTTGTGATATTGTTGAGTGTGTTGAAAAGAAATGCCGGATGAATTTGTGCCTTTAATAATTGTAACTCGGCGTTTATCTTTTCCCTTTCCAATTGTTCTTTTTCTTTTTGCTTTCGCCACCAACTTTTTAATAAGGTGAGCGCAACGGCGATCAACGTGACCTTTATGGCACAAATCAATGCGGACTCAACACTTCTCCAACCAATAAATTTATCCGATTCTAAATTCAGGTTAAAAAGGCCGTCAAAAAAGGGATACACCATGGTATATAAAAAATAGCCCAGCGGTATCATGAGGGTAGCTGCAACCAAAATACCTGAGATAAGCAACAAATATTTCTTTTTCAATTGAAAGTGGGGCAGTAAAACAAAAATGATGGTATAGCAAAAGAACATATGGGTAAGAACCAGCAAAAAAGATTTTATCAGAACCAACAAACTGTAGGTAAAATAACCCAATTGCTGTAGTCCTGGCTGGTGATGGTAAAAAACAGGACTGGCATTTTTTACAGCAGGAACTTCCTGCGTAAAAAAAAGAGTAGCAATAATGTATAGCCACCAGAGCAACCAAAATAATAAATGCCGCTTGTAGCGGTGCTGTGATTGATTAGAAAATATAAGATTATGCCATTGCATAGTCTGAATTTTCTTTTTTCAAATTGGTTTCATCGTCCATGCTGTTTGTTTCTGTTAAACCGATTTTCAGAAAAACTTCAAAACTGCGGGGGCTGTTCACGATACTCATTTCATGTGCGCCCGGATACAATAACTGCAATCTTTTTTTTACGTTATTTAAACCAATATGCCCAAAGTGTTGCTGTAATGGAATTTCATCAGGCCGGCTATTACTCAACAGGAAATATAAATATTGGTCGTTGATCGTGATATCAAGATTTACCCAGGGATGTTGGAGCATTTTACTGGCGCCATGTTTAAAGCTGTTTTCCACTAAGGGTATCAGCAACAGCGGAGATATCATTTTACTGATGTATTCACCTTTTATTTCAACTTCCATTTTTAAACGATCACCATACCGTATCTTTTCCAAAGCCATATAATCTTCAATCATTTTCAATTCCTTTCCAAGAGGCACAAGTGACCGGCTGCATTCATTGATTATGTATTGAAGAATGTCGGCAAGTTTCATCAACATTTCCGGAGCTTTTGGTGATGCAGTTAATGTAAAAAAATAAATATTATTAATTGTATTAAAAAGAAAATGAGGATGGATCTGTGCTTTTAACAATTGAAGTTCCGCCTTTGCTTTTTCCCGTGCAATCTGTTGCGTTTCCTGCTGTTTCAGCCAGTCCCTTTTCATCATTTTAATAATAACAGCCATGCCCGCATAGATTGGATAATTGAATAAAACAGCTTTGGTTACAAGGCTCATCCGGCGGTAATGTTCAGGTACTGCCCTTGCCGGATTTATGCGATGGTTGTTCCATTCTACCAACCATGAGGCAAAGTAATGAAACGAGAAAACAAGGATAAATATTCCCGCAAACATAAAGGCGGCTATAACCGGTTTCTTCCTCTCAAAATAATATCGCGGCAATACAAAATAAATAATGCTATATGCAAATAAAATTGCAGGAATAAAAACAATGGTTGAATTAAACAGTCGCCATTTTAACCATGTTGGGAAACCCAGCCGCGCAGAATTTTCAGCAAATTTTTCTGTATTCCATCCCGGGAAAATACCGAAAGGGATACTGTGGGAAATCATATAAAACAAATAACAGGCTAAAAAAAATGTTACGTGCCTCGTTAACCGCGCCTGGAAATGATTGGAGAATATAAAGTCATGCTGGCTCAAATCGTTATGTTGTTTTATAAAACTACACAATCGTTTTTGCAAAAAATACTATTCCTTCTAAAAATAGGTCAACGATCCTGCATTCCCTGTCATCGCCGTTTACCGTTGACAAGTGGCGATGACTACAGCAAATTGCGTTATATACCCTTTCGCCAATTTCCCTGACCGAAAAGAAAAATCAGGAATAAAACAACAAGCTAATTTTAGAAACAATTCGTTTATATCTCCAATTTCTTTTATGAGAAAGCAAATTATTTAAAAGAAAGACAGCCCTTTTTTCAGGCTTCTTTTACAAAATTTAACTCATGAAAAAAATAAGCTTTATCATTTGTAGTATCAGTATCATACCTGCCATGGTATTTGCGCAAACTATTGATGATTCAATGAACCCGGATAAGAACATCCTGCTGGCTTTAAACAGTCCTTCGCCCGTATCTGTCGTGTCAACATTGAAGCCGGATCCCCGTCTCCCGGATAATATCCACCTTAATGCCGCACGCCATTTCCAAAAAAACCACATGCAGGCTTCCGATGTAAGATGGACGGTTTTCCCGGACTGCTTTCGGGTTTACTTTACCTGGGATAGCATTCAACACCGGATATTTTATACAAGGCATGGCTATGTAAAAATGATGTTCCGATATTATACCGAAAACAAATTGCCTCCGGGCATCCGGCACCTTATTGGAAGCCACTATTACGATTTCAGCATTTTCACGGTTACCGAGGTAACTACAATCAAAAAATGACTTACCTCGTAAAAATTACAGACAACACATCTTGGAAAACTGTGAAAATAACAGATGGGGATATGGATGTCACAGAGGATTATACCAACAATTAAAACGGCTTGCTCTTGTAATACCTATCACAACCTCACCATTATTCCGGGTTAATGTCGTTAACGGGCTTAAATTATTTTAAAAGTATTAAAACCAGGTTTATGAAAAAGAAACTTCAACATGCGGTGCTGCTACTTGCAACAGTGTCATTATTCGTTCTTTCCTGCCAAAAAGAAAGCATGAAAATGGGCATTTAAAGCAAACCAAAACATTTTCTTCTGATGTGATTACCCGGTGGCTTAACATGCAGTTGGATATGTTGCGGGTACCTCTTGCTGCAGGTACAGGCTCGCAGGGTTCAGACAGGTGCCAGGCTTATTGTGGCATAGCTGTTTACGAATCGGTTGTTGCTGGCATGCCAGCTCATCGTTCACTTACTGGTCAATTGACCGATTTTCCAGCAATGCCTTCCACCGAACCCGGCAAGGCTTATCATTGGGCAGCCTGTGCCAATGCTGCATTAGCAGAAATGAACCGGAAACTTTTTCCAACAACATCTGATGATAATAAAGCCAGTATGACCGCGCTGGAAAATACCCTGCTGGCAGGTTTTGCCAATGAGGCCGATGTAGCTACTCTAACACGTTCTGTGGCATTTGGAAAAGAAGTAGCCACAAGAGTTTTTGCATGGGCAGCTACCGATGGCTCAACAATTGTAAATCCACCTTATATTCCTCCTGTTGGCCCGGGTCTGTGGGTGCCTACTTCACCAAACCCACCTGTTAATCCTTATGCCAGCCAGCGGCGTTTATTGGTTCCGGGTGTTGCAAATGGTACAGACCTTGAAGCTCCACCGGCGTATTCCGATGCTGAGGGTTCAGCATTTTGGGAAATGGCAAAAGAAGTGTATGACAGATCATTGGTTTTAACGCCTGATCAAATCGCTATGGCTATTTACAACAGGGATGCACCGGGCTATCCGGGCGGCGGGCATTTTGTATCTGTGCTGTCACAGGTAATCAGCAAGGTGCAACCGGCACTCGATGCTGCCGCCCTGGCTTATGTAAAAGTGGGGCTCGTTCACCACGATGCAGGTTTAATTTGTTTTATCAATAAATACAATTATAAACTTTTACGCCCGATCACCTATATCCAAAATGAGATGAGGCACAGTACCTGGTCGCCATTGATACCCACCCCAAACCATCCTGAGTTTCCGGCCGCACATGCCGTAATTAGTTCGGCTGTGGCAGAAATGCTTACTGATGTGTTTGGTAATAATTTTAAATTCAGTCTGCATACCTATGATTACCAGGGGATGCCCGCACGCAATTTCAATTCATTTTATGAAATGGCAAAGGAAATGGGAGATAGTAGAGTATATGCAGGCATTCACTACCAGGCATCCGTTGATAAAGGAAACAAAATGGGTAAGAAAGTGGGAGAGAATATTTTAGGGAAGATAAATTTTGGGAAGAATAATTAGTTCCTATCTCATTAAAAATCGTTGACAATCTCTAATCATGAAAAGATAATAAACTACTCCACTTGTATTTTATTAATAGAAACATTACTATACATTTCCTGCCAAAAAAAATTCAACTGTGAAGATTGCAAAGAAGGAAACAAGCCACCCATTGCCTACGCAGGAAAAGATACGGTGATTATTTTGCCGGTGGATCCTGTAATGCTGGACGGCAGTATATCTACAGACCCGGATGGTATCATAAAGATTTTTCACTGGGAAAAAATATCCGGGCCTGTTGCTTTTAATATCCAGGACGCTTCGGCAGCAGCTACTCTGGTTAAAAATATTATCTCAGGGTCTTACGAGTTTGAATTGAGGGTAACTGATAATGCCGGTTTATGGGCAAAAGACACTATAAAGATCACAGTGGATTCTGCGCTGACAACGAACCATCCACCGACTGCCAATGCCGGTAAGGATACCGTAATCATTTTGCCGGTGAATACTATAACGCTTGATGGCAGGGCATCCACCGACCCCGAAAATAATATTGCCGGTTACGTATGGACAAAAATTGAGGGGCCATCTTCATTCAATATTGGAAATGCAAATGCTGTGCAAACAACAGCAAGCAATCTTGTGGAGGGCAGTTACCAGTTCGATTTGAAAGTAACAGATGCGGGAAGATTGTTCTCAAAGGACACAATCAAGATTGTAGTTAATACTGTTACACTGGCACTATCATGTCCACCTTCAAACAGTCCAGTAATAAATGCGCAACTTGTACCTGTAGGTACGCTTTCTGAAGGCCGGAGGGGGATGTCTGTAGCCTGGGCAGGTAATAAAATATTATTTGCCGGCGGATGGAATTCATCAAATGCACCTTCATCAGCTGTGGACATTTATGATATAACAGCACAAACCTGGTCAAAATCAAAATTAAGTGTACCTCGTACAAATATGGCTGCGATTGTCCTGGGAAATAAGATCTATTTTGCCGGGGGATATACAACAGCCTTTGCCGTATCATCCAGAATTGATGTTTATGATGATTCTTCAAACTCGTGGTCCGCAATCGAACTTAACGAACCCAAGGCAAATTTAACAGCTGCAGCCGTGGGTAGTAAAATTATGTTTACAGGCGGCAATAACATCGACACTCTTACCTACAACTTCACCAACAATTCTTCGAACAAAGTTGAGATATATAACACATCAACGAATGTATGGACAACTGAAATATTAAGCATAAGCAGAACCGGAATGGCGGCAACCACGGCAGGCAGTAAAATTTATTTTGCAGGAGGTTTCATTTGGGATCTTCAGGTATATGATCAAATAGACATCTATGACAATACTTCCAACACATGGTCTACATCTGCTATGAAAGAAAGAAAGGTAGAACATGGCAGTATTACTGTGGGCAATTACATTTACTGGGCCGGAGGTTCATATGTTAATAATTTTAGTGATCATGACTTTTTATGCACTGTAGAAAAAAGAAATTTAATCGATGGAACTTCAATTATCAGTCACTTATTTCAACCTTGCCCAATTTCCGGGACACTATTAAAAAACAATTCAATCGTTTTTTATTCAGGGCATCATGAGTTTGATATTTATAATATGGTCACCGATGTGTGGTCAATTGGCAAAATGAACCGGGGATTTGTTGATGCGGGAGTTATTTCTGTTAACAATATAATTTATATCGCGGGAGGGGGCGAATATCCAAATTCTCTGACCAACCAGGTTTGAAGGCTGGAGTTTTGAAAATACCAACACTGGCGGAGGCTTTGCAGCACAACAAAGCAGTTAACCAAACCTTTGTCCATTTGGTTTACAACCACCCAGTCCGTGATCATTAACTATGGGTCCGTAGCTTACGGCACACATTTCGCCTCAAAACTGCACCGCGAATCATAAATAGACTTTATTTATCGTGAAGCTTTTAATAAAGTTCTGCATTTGCCATTTGACACTATTTTGTTCAGGTTTCGCCTTTATTTTTCTTGTCGCTCCTTTTCTGCCCCACGATATGATACCTCAATACCCCATACCTCACAACTGATATCCAGCACACTGCTCCTATCGTTTCTTTATGCTCGAGGAAAAAACTGCCTTATTTTTGCGCCACAGGCAGCCTGGAGTGGGTAATTTATACCACACCTGCTGTACAGATGCAACGTATACAGCATTAGCATGATATTTTCTATTGATTGATAACGCATTAGCTCGAAAACAAATACCGGTAATCTCTTAGCATCTCTGGCATGGACCAACAGGAAAAGAAAAAAAATACGGGAAGAAGAATAGCACGGATAGTGATCAAAACTGTTCTTTTTCTATCGCTGTTTCTCGTGCTTCTCGCCGGTCTCATTTTAACGCCGCCTGTGCAAAATTTTATTCGTGGAAAGGCGGTTACCTGGCTTCAAAAAAAATTAGCCACAAAAGTTGCCATTGGCAAAATTTACATTGGCTTTCCTAAAAAAGTGGTCGTCGAAAATTTGTATATAGAAGACCGGAGCAAAGACACTTTGGTTTCGGGAGGCAGTATTAAGGTAAATATTGATTTGTTTGACCTCATAACCGGGCAAAACGTAGATATCCAGTCTGTTGAATTAAATAACATAACAGCCAAGGTTAAGCGACAACTGCCTGACACAGCCTTTAATTTCCAGTTCATTGTTGATGCTTTTGCTTCAACAGATACAAAACCTGCTAAAGATGATACCAGTGCCACCCCAATTACTTTTCGTTCTGTTGAATTGAATAAAATCAGAGCGATCTATAAAGATGTGATCACCGGAAATGATGTAGAAGCATACTTAGAACATTTTGACACGAGGCTGGAAAAATTTGATCTGGAAAACATGAAGTTCAGCATTGCTCCTATCACCTTGCGGGGATTAACTGCCCGGGTATATCAGTCGAAGCCATTGCTTGAGGCAGAACCTCCGGAAGAAGATGCAGCAGATGCAAAAGCACCAGTGAATGTGCAGTTAGATTTGGACAATATAGATATTCAAAGTATTAACCTGGATTACCGCAACGATGTTTCCGCGTTGTACACGAAGCTAACCCTCGGAGCGTTCCACCTTCAACCGCAAAAACTTGATCTCGAACAACGCATCATTGATCTTGATGCACTTGCATTAGACAGCACAACCATTGTTTTACGCCTGGGCAAAAAAGAAGATGCCGAAATTGTAAAAAAAGAAACCCGGCAGGAAGCAGAGGCCCAGGCAGAAGCGGGCTGGCGCATACAAGTAGGCACGTTGCAGCTAAACAACAATAATTTGCAGTTTGATGACGACAACAGCCCCAAACAGGAAAGCGGAATGGACTATATGCACCTGAAAACGGAAGCATTGACTTTGCATGTCAGCGATCTTTTATACAGCGGTGATTCCATTGCTGGCAATATTTCAAAAACAACGTTCAGAGAACAAAGTGGTTTTGTACTGCATGATTTACAAACACATTTCCTGTATTCAAACAAGCAGGCATATTTAAAGGATCTTTATTTGAAAACACCCGGAACGGAATTGAAAAGAAGTATTGCTATCCGTTATGATTCTATTGCTGCGTTGCAGAAAGATATCGGCCGCATGCAGATAGACCTTGATGTTGCGGAAAGCAAAATTCTGGTAAAAGATGTATTGACCTTTGTACCCGATCTTCGCTCCCAGCCCGCTTTTGCCGATCCCAATACCACATGGCTCATCAACACCCAAATGAATGGCCGCATTGCCGATCTGCAAATACCTGTTTTACAGATTAGCGGATTGAGAGATACGCGGATTGACCTGAGCGGACAATTGCGGGGTTTGCCTGATATGAACAAGCTGGGCGCAACCTTATTCATCAAAAACATCAGCAGTTCGAAAAGAGACATTGCATTGTTTGTTCCTGCAGGTACATTACCTCAAAACATTACGCTGCCCTCGCAAATGAATGTATCCGGCAAACTCAATGGTAATGCAGGAAAGCTTACTACCAGCCTGTTGCTGAAAGCCAGTTTGGGCAATGCTTCGCTGACAGGAACCATAGGACAGATGGACAACCCCAAACGTTCTGTTTACGACCTTCAATTGAATACAAGCTCGCTCGACCTGGGCACCATTTTGCAGAATAAGGAAACCCTGGGGCCGGTATCTGCTGATTTCCACATTAAAGGAAAGGGTTATGATACCAAAACGGCCAATGCTTCTCTTACCGGAAAAATAAGATCTGTTTTTATTAAACGATATGAATACCGTGATCTTGACTTAAAGGGAACTATAGCAGATCAGAAGGCAACAGCACACGCTGACATTGCTGATCCAAATATTCATTTTGCTGCAGATGCTACAGCCGACCTTTCAAAGGAATACCCTTCCGTGAAATTGATTGCAAGAATAGACAGCATTAAAACGCAAGCCCTGCACTTAACCGGTGATCAGATCATCTATCGGGGCAACATCCAGGGTGATTTTAAAAATACCAATCCTGATAATCTGGACGGCTCATTGTTCATCCTGCAATCGTTGCTGGTACACAATCAGCAAAGGGTACAAATGGATACCATACAATTGCTGGCAGGCACAAATGACAGCGCGAGATATGTACAGTTAAACAGTGATGTGGTGAACGCCCAATTGCTTGGCCGGTATAGGCTCACCGAACTGGGGAGCATTTTTCAATACGCCATACAACCATATTTCGCTGTCGTGGATAAGGATTCAGCAAAAAAGCCGGAGCCTTATGATTTTACCATAAATGCAAACATTATGAACGGGCCGGCGCTAAAGGCATTTGTACCTCAACTGGAAAGAATGGATTCCGTAGTATTCAAAAGCAGGTTTACCACCGATGAGGGATGGAATGCGTTGCTAAGCGCTCCGGCTGTGCATATTGGCGCCAATAAAATTGATAACCTGCAACTAAGTGCTTCAACCGAAGACAGCGCACTTACTTTTAACGCTGATGTAGAAAATGTAATTATTGGAAAAAGCCTGGCCCTGCATAACACCAATATTACCGCTTCTGCAGCGAACAATGCAATTAACTACACATTGAATATAAAAGACAAAGCCGAAAGCGAAAGATACAACCTGGAAGGATTAATACAGCAATCGCAAAATGGTGACTACCAGTTTTCGATAAAGCCCGAAAACCTGTTGCTGAATTATAAAGACTGGTCTATAGCAGCAGATAATAAAATTACAGTATCTGATCAGGGATTGCATGCAGCAGATTTTGTATTAAACCAGGAAAACCAACAACTGAGCATTAACAGTACTTCCACGGCAGCAAATGCCCCTATGGAAATAGATTTTTCTAATTTTAGCATTGCCACCCTTACCGGGTTTGTACAGCCCGATTCCACTTTAGCTGATGGTACACTGAATGGTACAATTACCGTTAGTAATCTTACACAACAACCCGTTTTTGTTGGTGAACTTTCTGTAGACGAACTGAGCATCAAAAAAGACACGGTAGGCAATATTAAAGTGCTTGTGAATAATAAAGTAGAAGACACCTACAACGCCGATATAACCATAACCGGACACAACAACGATGTACAACTTAATGGCAACTATTATGCTAACAATACGGTCATTGATTTCAACCTCGACATCCGCAAGTTGCCTCTTACCACCGCACAGGCATTTTCGGCAGGAGCATTGCGGGATGCTTCCGGCTTTGTAAACGGGTCGTTTAAAATAGCGGGCACAACAAGCGAGCCTGCAGTAAACGGCGACTTGTTTTTCAACAAAGCAGTGTTCAATCTGAGCATGCTCAATAATGTATTTGCCATTGACCAGGAAAAATTGTCCGTAAATAACCAGGGCATTGTTTTCGATCGCTTTGAGATCAGGGATTCGGCCAGCAATACGCTGATGCTTGACGGAACTGCAGCCACCCGCGATTTTTTGAACTATAATTTCGATCTCAAAATAAGGGCAGATAATTTCAGAGCATTAAACAGCACCAAAAAAGACAATAACTTATTTTATGGCCAATTGTATTTTAATACAAACCTTTCTGTAAAAGGAACAGAAGCAGCACCGGTGATAGATGGTCAACTGAAAGTAAATGAGGAAACAAAAATGACCATCGTTCTTCCGCAGAATGAACCAGGGGTGACCGACAGGGAAGGCATTGTTACCTTTATTGATAAAGACGCGCCGCAAAATGATTCCCTTTTCCGGGCCTCCTTTGACTCACTGAATACCTCATCGCTGCAGGGAATGGACGTTTCCGTAAATATTGAGGTGGATAAAGCGGCAGATTTTACGCTGATCGTTGATGAAGGCAACGGAGATTTTCTGAATGTGAAAGGTGAAGCCCAACTGAATGCAGGCGTGGATCCCAGTGGTAAAGTAACACTTGCCGGGAACTATGAAATGGAAGAGGGCAGCTACGACCTTACGTTTAGCCTGCTTCACCGGAAGTTTGATATTGTAAAGGGAAGTAAAATCACCTGGGAAGGCGAACCTACAGATGCCAACGTGGACATTACTGCCAAATACACAGCCAGCACAGCACCCCTGGACCTGGTGAAAAACCAATTGGGTGAAGAAGTAACATCCGCCCAAAGAAACACATACCTGCAAAAACTTCCTTTCGATGTTATGCTTACCATGACCGGCAAACTGCTGAAGCCGAAGATTGGCTTTGACATTCTTCTTCCGGATAACAAAAATTACGGGGTGTCGAATGACATATTGGCCAATGTAAGAACCAAACTTGAGATCCTGCGGCAGGAAGAGGCCGAAATGAACAAACAGGTTTTTTCTTTATTGCTGCTGAACCGTTTTGTGGCCGAGGACCCTTTCAGAAGCAGCGGGAGCACCAGCGCATCTACACTGGTAAGGCAGAGTGTTAGCAAGCTGATGACAGAACAATTGAACCAACTTGCGGCCGACCTGGTAAAGGGTGTTGACCTGAATTTCGACATTGCCGCCTCTGACGATTATACTACCGGGGAAAGACAAAGCCGAACTGACCTGAATGTGGGCCTGTCTAAAAAATTACTGAATGATCGGTTAACCGTTACCGTTGGCAGCAATTTTGAGATTGAAGGACCCCAAAACTCCAATCAGCAATCCAGCAATATCGCCGGCAATGTAGCGCTGGATTACCGCTTAAGCGAAGACGGCAGGTATATGCTGAGGGCCTACAGGAAAAATGATTACCAGGGTGTAATTGACGGCTATATAGTAGAGACGGGCATAGGCTTTATTATTACGGTAGATTACAACCGCTTCAGGGACATTTTCAGAAAAAGAAAGACGCCTGAGCAACGCAGAAAAGACAGGGAAAGAAAAAAAGCCGAACGGCAGGAAGAAAAAAACAATCCAGCTCCAAACAACAACACAGGGAACAAATAAAATGCGGAAAGCGCTCACTCATATCGTTTCAATATGCACATTGGCTTGCTTGCTGTCAGCCTGCAGTACTACCAGGAAACTTCCGCCGGACGAAGCACTATACACCGGTGCCGATGTAAAGATAGAAGGTCCTTCACTGCGGAATAAAGAACGGAAAAACATCAGGAGTGAACTGGAATCGCTTACCCGTCCTGTACCAAATAAAAAAATATTAGGCGTTCCTTTTAAATTACTGATGTATAACCTGGCGGGCAATCCCAAAAAAGAGAAATCAATACTGGGATGGCTGAAATACAAAGTAGGTGAACCTCCCGTGCTGGCCAGCGCACTTAACCTGGAGTGGAATGTGAAGGTTTTACAAAGTACATTGGAAAACCGGGGTTATTTCAAGGCCGCGGTGCCGGGCGACTCTATACTGAAAAACAAAAAGGTTAAAGCCGTGTATACGGTTCAAACGGGCTATCGTTATTCCATTAATAAAATAATGTTTGACCAGGATAGTTCGGTTTTACAAAAAACAATAAATGCATCTGCCAACAAAACCCTGCTTAAAACCGGAACTTATTTTAATCTTGAAACGATCAAAACCGAGCGGGAAAGAATAGATGCTGATCTGAAAGAAAAGGGATTTTATTTTTTCGACCCCGATTATCTGATCATCCGGGCAGACAGCACCATTGGCAATAATACTGTGGACCTTGACGTGAAAGTTAAGCCCGGCACACCCCAAAGAGCCAGGCAGGTGTACACGATCAACGAAGTATACATCTTCCCGGGATACAGATTGAGCGCGGAAAGAACCGATACGCTCAAAAGCGATGCTGAATACTATGAAGGTTACTATGTTGTAGACAAACGCAAAACCTACAAGCCGAAAATGTTTGCACAGTCCATGCAGTTTAACCCCGGCGATGTGTATAACCGTACCGATCATAATCAAAGCATCAGCAGGTTGGTAAACCTGGGTGTATTTAAGTTTGTAAAGAACAGGTTCGAGCCCGTTGAAGATTCTGATTCCGCTCAGCTCAATGCCTATTACTACCTCACTTCCCTGCCCAGGAAATCACTCCGCGCAGATATTAATGCCAATACCAAATCGAACAATCTTACCGGATCCGGCATTACTATAGGCTGGCGCAACCGCAATACGTTCAGGGGTGGAGAATTGCTTTCCATAAATGCCACTGCCGGTTTTGAAATACAGTACAGCGGACAGTTAAAAGGGTTTAATACCTATAGAGGGGGATTGGAAACCAAATTGACTTTTCCGCGCTTTCTCATTCCCTTTGTTGCTTTGAATACCCGCAGCGGCTTCGTGCCCAAAACCAATATGCTACTGGCGTATGATATTCTTACGAAAGAGAAATTGTATACGATGAATTCTTTCAGGGCTGAATACGGCTATGCCTGGAAGGAAACAGTCAATAAAGAACATCAGCTCAACCCCGTTTCCATCAATTACGTGCAGCCCATACGCGTTACCCCTCTGTATAAAAGCAATGCGATCAACAACCGAACCCTGGAAAAAGCAATCGAAAAGCAGTTCATCATCGGCTCCAACTATAACTATAACTACAACCAACTGGCAGGCAATAACGGTTTGAAAGGGTTTTATTTTAATGGCAATGCTGATCTTTCCGGAAATATTGCAGGTTTAATTACCGGCGCCAATACACTGAACGGAAAACCCAAAACCATTTTTGGCGCGCAGTTTTCACAATACATCAAGCTCGAAACCGATCTGCGCTATTACTTCAGGCTCTCTTCCAAAAATACATGGGCCAACCGGCTGATTATTGGCTTTGGTTATCCCTATGGCAATTCAACTGAACTTCCGTTTATAAAACAGTTTTTTGTGGGGGGCAACAACAGTATCCGCGCATTCCGCAGCCGTTCATTGGGGCCCGGCGCTTATAAAGACATGAATACGCTTAATTTCATTCCCGATCAGTCGGGGGATATTAAACTGGAATTTAATACAGAGTTAAGAGCCAAATTATTCAGCATAGTACATGGAGCTATTTTTATAGATGCGGGAAATATATGGTTATACCGGAAGAATGATGAAAAACCCGGTGCGCAGTTCAGTGATACATTCATGAAAGAATTGGGTGTAGGCACCGGCGTTGGCTTACGCTTTGATGTATCCTTTCTTGTACTGCGGTTTGATGTGGCTTTTCCTTTGCGTAAACCCTGGCTGCCTGAACACCAAAGATGGGTAATAGACGGGATAAAATTCGGCAGTGGCGCATGGCGGAGAGATAATCTTGTTTTCAATCTGGGTATCGGTTATCCGTTTTAGTTATCGCAGGGCTGGCTCAATTACCATCAGGAACCAGCAGTTCTGATAATGAGCTGAACAAGCACTGGGTATTGAGCTTTACCGCTGGCGTTAAATTATAAAATGGTGAACCTGTGCAATTGTGAACGTGCGCCAGGGTACAGGTTGCAGGTCTTCCCTCGTTTCACTTCTCACCTCTGCCGTTTCACCTCTCACTTCACTATTCACCATTCCGGCAATCAGCTATCGGCATTCAGCTATGGGCTAATGCAGGCAGCCTTTCACAAACATTCACAATTCACCTTTCACATCTCACCTCTCTCCTCTCACACTTACATCATCCACATAATACACCGCTTTTGCAACTTTTTCATCAGCGCCGGGCAAGGGAGGTTCGGATTCTTCATTGGGCGTTCTGCGGTTGGGAATATCCCGGTACGACCCTGTTCTGAAAGAGATCCGCTCAACCGACTTTACCGCTTCGGCTAATGCCGCCCGTGATAGCACTTTTTTTCCGTTCAGCACCAGATCGAATGATCCATTCATACCCGCATTGATGATAAGCTGAAAATCGTACCATGCACCCGGTTGGTATTTTTGGATTACAATGCTTTTACCGCCGTTCATTGCTTCTATATTTCCCTTATCTGAAAAACTGATCCTTACGGGGCGGTTGCCATAGCGATCGGTAACGTCAACAGACAACTCACCATGGTCGCTCTGTGCGGCATATACCCTGAACTGCAGGTGGGCTTTAGTGGTTTCTTTAAACACCCTTATAGCTCTTGCATAATCGTACGGATCCTCATCGGTTAACTGCAGGCTTTTATTTTTTGCGCCGGGAAAATCCGTTACGGTAACCGGCGCCCATTGAGGAGAATAGGTATTCCAGCTGGGGATTGATTTACCCGCAACGAAGGAATTGAAATCATCATTTACAGGTGTGCTTACACTATAGGTAACGGGAACGGGTATCCGTGTAATCCACATGTCCTCTTTGTTCATGCTGTAGGTGATCCACATATCATTGCCCGGCGGGTTGCCATTGCCTTCCGATATCCCTCTTGTGTAGCAGGGACCGAAATCCTTCCACCTCCCAAAAAAGCGCCTGGGCGGCACTTCGCCCTGCACCAGCAGCATATCATCAAAAATGATTCCGTCGTTGCCGGTTATTATAATTAAAGGGTAACGGTATTCCGAGTTGTCTATAGGATTATAGCACATGGCATACCTGCCGTCTTCCGTTTTTTGCCCCCAGTTTTTACCGCCCGACATTATGAGTGTAGGTACTTTTACTGGTGTAGAAAACGTAGCGCCCTCATCTTCCGATAAAGCCGCTTTTGATTTTTTCCATAGCATAACCACTTTACCGTCTTTACGGTGAAAATAAGACAAGGCGGAAAGGTGGTCATCATTTCTATTTTCAGCATACAGGGCATCATTGCCATCATCCTCATCCTTCCACTGCAATACCATCAGCCTGTTTTTCAGCAATACTTCACAGGCGGCTACAAAGCCGGTATCTTTTGACCGGGTGTAAAAAGGAAAGCTGGTATTGGTTTCGTTCCATTGGGCATGGCTTTCATAACGAATAAAATGTATTGGCCCAAAACTACCGTCTTTGTATATCTCCCGCACTACCCTCCCGATACCCCCTTCCTGGAAGGGATCTTCCGTATGACCGTAAAATGCCAGCGTGAGTAAGCGCCCGTTTGGCGCCGCGTAAAATCCCATACGCTGGTGCATCATATACCCATGGTACCCTTCGGGAATTTTTACTCCCGCCGGTGGCTGGTAAGGTGGAAATAAAATGAGTGGTTTACTCCAGTTCCTGCCATCGGCTGAAGAGGCAAGCAATGTTTGTCCCGGCGCAATGTGTTCATCAACCGGGTTGCTGAGATATTGCAGGTAAAATTTCCCGTTCCGGTAGGCAAGGTTTGGCGCATGATTGTATGTCCAGCCCGAATCCGAGTCAATGCCACCATGCTGCCTGTTGGCGCGCATAACCTGTATGCTTTCAGCGCCAACCGCCCATCGCAGCCGGCCTTCATGCACGGAAGGATCAATGGTTACACCGCCTGCATAGCGAACAGGTTCGTTCGCACTTCCGGTTTGGGCGAACGAATACGCAGGCAGTAAAATAACCGTCAGGCATATCGCATACATTATTTTGGTGCGGGTTGAACAAAACATGATAATGATATTAATGGTTTCAAATATCAACATGCGGTCTGACACCGCTTCCGGTGGCTACCGACCGCATGAACCAAACGGCATTGTATTCAAATATATACAATAGCTTTTCCATTGCAGACAAATGAAAGATTTAAATTTGACTATTTCCATTTCCGTTTTGTAAAGACACGAAACGGGTAGCAAACAAAAGCATGGATCATGAATATTGAACAGATACGCGATTATTGTCTCCTAAAAAAAGATACAGAAGAATCTCTTCCCTTTGGACCCGATACGGTAGTATTTAAAGTAGACGGAAAAATATTTTTATTGCTTACTCTGGATACCGCACCATTCCGGTTCAATGTAAAATGCGATCCTGATAAAGCGGAAGAACTCAGGGCAGCATATTCCTGCGTACTGCCCGGTTACCACATGAACAAAAAGCATTGGAATACCATTGTTGTGGATGGATCGGCTTCTTCCGGAATATTGAAAGAGTGGATTGATGATTCGTATGAACTGGTGAGGAAGAAGAGAAAGCGTTGAGTGATGCGGATTTAAATTTCCACCATTCATTTTAACTGCTACTCCGCTATAGGGAATGTCCATAGCGGCATATTTGAGAAACAGCAATTCCCGTTCATTCAAACAGGAATGGGGAAAGATCAGTTTTGAGGATCTCAGTACTTTCAGGGAAACCAGAAAGGAATACAGTCATTCTTCACTGCAAGGCGCTCTGCCCCGCGTTCCGATTGTTGGCGGGGCATTTCTATACACGCAAACCAATTAAATTAGTTGAATAATTTCTCCAGTTTAGGCTGATTAAGGATACTGATCTTCCCTTCACGTATTTCTATCAATTTCTCATTTTTGAAATCGCCAAGTGTCCTTATCAGCGATTCGGTAGCGGTACCGGCAACCGTGGCGAGATTTTCGCGACTGATATCTATGGTAAATGATTCTTCTTTATCTTTCCTGTATTTATCCTGGATCATTAATAGCGCATTGGCTACTTTCTTTCTTAATGAGTTGTATGCAAGGTTTAGAAGTTGATTCTCCTTTTCAGAAACATTTTTAGCAAGAAGCTGTATGAATTTCCTGGCTATTTGCTGGTTTCTGTCAATCAATTCGTTAAAGTCCTCCCGGGGTATTACTGCCATATCAGTACCCTCCAGGGTCTCCGCGGTATCTTTATAAGTGGCATTTTCAAGAAGCGCTATATGCCCTACAAAATCGCCGGCGCTGAAAAGCTCCGTTACCAGCTCTTTTCCTTCGTCATTGATCTTAAAAGCTTTTACCTTCCCACGCAATACATAATAAAGACAGGTGGGGTGATTTCCTTCCGAATAAATGATCTGCTTTTTTTTATAACGGTTAACATTCCTGTTTTCAGTGAGCTCCTGTAATTCACTTTTACCTGATGCAGTTTCGAGCAGCCGGCGCACTCCATGTATGCCGGGCTGAATATCCTGTTTTAACAGTTCTGTTTTTTTCAGGCGGCTTCCCACAGCATTTAGCAGCTCAGTTCCGTCAAATGGTTTGGTAAGATAATCGTCGGCCCCCATATCCATTGCCTTGCGCATGTCGGTACGTTCCGCTTTTGCTGTGAGAAATATGAAAGGAATATTTTTTGTTGCGTCGTTCCTTTGTAAAGCATGAAGTACTCCGTAGCCATCCAGTTCCGGCATCATGATATCGCAAATCACCAGGTCGGGCAAATTTTCCAGGGCTTTTGACACGCCTGTTTTTCCATTCTCAGCTACTGTTACTTTATAATTTGACAGCTCCAGTATTTCTGCGGTATTGCTTCTTATATCTTCGTTATCTTCAATGATCAGGATCTTTTTCATAATGCATATTGTTTTTAGAAAAGGTTATAATAAACTCGGTACCCTTTTGCAAAGCACTCCTGCATTGAATAGTTCCGCTCATCAGCTCAGCATATTTGGAAATAATATGTAGCCCCAAACCAGTGCCCTGGATATTGGTGGTATTGGCGCCGCGGAAGAATCGCTCCATCAGGTGTTTTTGATCCTCTTCCGATATCCCGATACCCTCATCTCTTATAGAAAAAACATACTGCATTTCATTTACACGCGTATGAATATTTATCCGGCTCGACTCAGGGGAAAATTTACTGGCGTTGGATATCAGATTCATTACAATGTGCTTCAGCAGGGAAGCGTCAAGGAATACCACGGCTGCACCCTCGTGATGGTAATGAATGGTTTGTTCATGCTTAAGATTGTTTTTTATTTCTTCAGTTACTGAGGTAATGAGTTTTTGCACATCAAACTTAGTGTACTTAACATGTATCTTTCCTTCCTCAATCCTTCCAACGCTGAGAAAATCGTTCAGAATATCGGTTAGCATATTTACCGATGAAATAATTCGTTTTAAATGTCTTTCCCGCTTTGGCTGCTCATCACCGGAATTGTATTGCTCCAGCAGGTAGGCCGATGAAAGCACCGTGCTCAGGGGGGTTCTGAATTCATGAGAAGCCATTGAAACAAATCTCGATTTTAATTCGCCAAGCTCTTTTTCTTTTTCCAGGGATATGGAAAGCTCTTCCTTGGAGATTTGCAGTTGCTGTATGGCGTGCGTTAGTTCTCCTGTTCGTTGCTCCACGGTCTCTTCCAGCTCATCATTCAGCTTTTTTATTTCCAGTTCAGCTTTTTTTCGGATAGAGATGTCGTTTACAAAAGCTATCACATATTGTTGTTCGTTTCTTATATACGTGCTCAGGCTCACTTCCACCGGAAATTCCGTTCCATCTTTTTTTATAGCAAACATATCCAACCCCGGCACCATGAGCCTGCTCTGAGGGTGTACTGTATATTTTTTCCTGCGATGTAAATATTTCAATTGAAATCTTTCCGGAATTAATACCTCGATCTTCCTGTTTATGATTTCCTCTCTTTTGTACCCGAACAATGTTAAGCCAAAACGGTTAATGCTTATAATTTCAGCTTCTTTATTTATTTCCAAAATGCCCATGCAGGCATGCTCCAGCACCGTTTCAAGCCGTTGTTTCTCCTGGGCTATCCTTTGTTCATTTTCTTTCTTGTCGTCTATCCTGTCAATCACAGCCAGGTAATATGATCTGTTGTTGTTTGCAAACGCCCTGAAAATCAGTTCTGCCCAAAATGGCTTTCCATTTTTTGACACATATTCTACCTGTTCATGGAAAGATCCTTCTTCGGCTATTTTAATACGATACAAAAGTTGTGTATCTGTCAGCTTTTTTTTTCTGGATGCGAAAACAGGCAACATGCTGATATTATCTGAAGTGTTGATATCAAATACTTCGCCCCAGGCGCTATTGCAAAAAATAATTTTTCCTGATGTTTTCTCAATTACCGCAGCGCCTTCTTTAATACCGTTGCACAGCGCCACTAAAAAATCTTTTTTTAATGCGTCTGTTAGATTGTACGTAGTATCCATAGCGGAATGTTTAACCACTTTATCCCTCAGATGATATGTATTTCAGTACAAAATACTGTCGCCCGTATGCAATTCAAATGATCCAGATCATCAAAACAGATAACAATCATCAATAAACTGCCGCATCAGCCATTACAAACAAAAAACAGCCACCCCGGTTATGGTATAGTTTTGTACCGGATTCAGGGAAGTTGTAGCAGCACAGGCCACGCAGCCCGTAGTGTCTGTCAAAGATAATGGTAATATTAGCTGATGCAGATAAATAAATGGTTTATTACACTATTAACGGGGTATTAATGTATGGTTACGCCTGCTTTTAACGGCGTGTTCTGCCTTCTGTATATTTTCGATCCCCTTAAACAGCGCATCCGGGTTAAATGATATGCTGTCAATACCCTGGTCCACCAGGAATCTGGCAAATTCAGGAAAATCACTGGGCGCCTGTCCGCACAAACCCACATGTACACCTGCTGCTTTCGCCTTTTTAATCATAGAAGCAATCATTTCTTCAACCGCTTTGTCCTGCTCATTAAACATGCTGCCGAGGATGGTTGAATCCCTGTCAAGCCCCAGGGTAAGCTGCGTAAGATCGTTAGACCCGATAGAAAAGCCATCGAAGATTTGGGCAAACTCCTCCGCCAATATTACATTACTGGGAATTTCCGCCATCACATATACCTGCAGGTTGTTTTTTCCCCGCTGTAATCCGGATTTCTGCATTTCGAGGAGTACTTTTTTGCCCTCCTCTACCGTTCTGCAAAACGGTATCATTACTTTCACGTTATCCAATCCCATTTCGTTTCTCACTTTCTTAATGGCTTCGCATTCCAGCCTGAAGCCATCCCTGTAAAGATCATTGTAATACCGTGAAGCGCCGCGAAATCCTATCATGGGGTTTTCCTCATGAGGCTCAAAATCTTTTCCGCCGATAAGATCGGCATATTCATTTGTTTTGAAATCGCTCATGCGCACAATTACATCCTTTGGATAGAAAGCCGCCGCAATAGTGCCTATACCTTCAGCCAGTTTGTCGGTAAAATATTTTTTCTTATCGGGGTAAAAATGGGTTATATGCTCAATGTCCTGCTTTGCAGCACTATTTCCCAGGTCATTGAAATGCACAAGCGCCATGGGGTGGATGCGAATAAAATGCGTTATAATAAATTCCATGCGCATGAGCCCAACGCCATCGTTTGGATAAAATGAAAGTTTAAATGATTGCTCAGGGTCGGCTACAATCAGCATCGCCCTTGTAGCCGTTTTTTTTATTGTTGAAATATCTACCCGTGATTCGGTGAATGATACCTGCCCTTTATAAATAAAACCGGTTTTCCCTTCGCAGCACGAAACCGTGATCAGTTCGCCGTCTGATATCTTTGCAGCAATATCGCCACATCCAACAACAGCAGGCACGCCCAATTCCCTGGCAACAATAGAAGCGTGGCTGGTTCTGCCGCCCTTACCGGTAACAATTGCGGATGCTTTTTTTAAGACCGGGTCCCAGTCCGGACTGGTTAAGGCAGTCACCAGTATTTCTCCTGCTTCCAGCTTATACGATTCCTGGGGAGATTCCAGCAGCCTGGCAGGGCCGGTTACTATTTTTGACCCTATGGCTTCACCGTGGCCCAGCACCTCGCCTTTTCCGGTTAACCGATATTCTTTTATAATGAGCGGATCCTGCTGTGAATGCACTGTTTCCGGTCTTGCCTGAATGATGAATAAATCACCGGTAATACCGTCTTTTGCCCATTCTATATCCATTGGCTTTTGATAATGGGCTTCGATGGTTACCGCCCAGTGTGCAAGCTTCATTATTTCTGCATCACTGAGCACAAACTGCTCTTGTTTTTCCTTTGAGGTGATGGTATTGATGACGGTTGCATCTCCGTTGTTGCCGTATATCATTGTCTTAGCCTTTTCACCAAGTCTTCTCTGCACAATGGCATTTTTCCCCAACAGTAGCGTGGGTTTGAAAACAAAAAATTCGTCGGGTATAACTGTACCCTGCACAATGTTTTCGCCAAGGCCCCACACGCCGCTAATATGGACGATGTTGCGAAAGCCCGATTCGGGTTCCAATGTAAAAACAATACCAGAGGAGCCTGCATCCGAACGCACCATCTTTTGCACACCTACAGAGAGCGATACTTTTTCGTGCGGGAAGCCATTGTCCTGCCGGTATTTGATAGCCCTGTCAGTGTACAGCGATGCAAAACATTTTTGAATGGCTTTTACCAGTTGCACTTCTCCTTTGATATTAAGATAAGATTCGTGCTGTCCGGCAAAGCTGGCATTCGGCAGATCCTCGGCAGTAGCGCTGCTGCGCACAGCAACTGCAACATCTTCTCCAATCAGTTGCTTGTATGCCCGGATGATATTTTCCCGGAATCCGGGCGGCATCTCTCCCTGCATGAATAATTCCCTTGCCTGCATTCCTGTTTGCGCCAGGTTCGAAAAATCAGAAATATCAAGTTGGCTCATCAGGTTATGCAATGGCAAATGAAGGGCGTTGTGCGTAAGAAATTCCTCAAATGCAAAGCATGTGGTGGCAAACCCATCGGGCACCTGTATGTTGCCGGAAGAAAGTTTGGTAAACATTTCCCCCAAAGACGCATTTTTCCCACCTACGGTTTGGGTGTCGGCCATACTGATTTCACTGAACTTTTTTATATGAACATTCTTTTTCATAATATATGATTCTGCTATTCGTGAAGAGACATTACAGGAACCTGTGTATGCAGTACCAACCGCTGCGAGTGGCTGGGATGAAATAATTTACTGAGCAGATTGTGTTTTTTAGGAATAACAATGATCAGGTCGGGCTTCTCTTTTTCTGAAAATTCAATAATACCGTGTTCAATATCCGGATCATTGATGAAATGGTACCGCGGATGAAACTCTTCCAGCATGTCTCTTAGCCAGTCCGCTTCTTCGGATGCTTCATCACTAAGGGCATCTGTAAGGTTTTCACTTATATTCAATACATGCAGTTCGGCATCAAAATCGTTTATCAATTCCCTGATCTCCTCAACCCGCACTGTTTCAATTACCTTTTTTAGATCACAGGCAAGTCCTATTTTAGCAATACCTTTAAATTTTGCGTCTGCAGGCACAACAAATAAGGGCGACTGCAGTCGCTTAACCGCTCCTGTTGTTTTTCCGCCGAGTACAACACGCTCCAGGCCGCTGAGGCTTTCCGGACCTGTTACTACCGCATAAGGTGCTACTTCTGCACAATAACCGGTTAAGTTCAACAGCACATCGCCCGCTCTTAATTCGGTATGAATAGCGATCCTTTCGCCGGTGCGGTCGAGCAGGCTTTCTTTTAAGTCGCCCATTTTCTTTTCAGCGTCGTATTTTATTTCCTCAATGCTGTATCCGGTTACGGGAACCTCACTTACCGGTTGTGGAATGGCGTATACATGAAAGAGCGTTAAATGGGTTCCGAGCATACATGCCATATCCGCTGCATAATTCACAGCGTTTACCGAAGCAGGAGAAAAGTCGGTTGGAGCGATAATTGTTCTCATAAATTATCTTTTTACTGCAGGTAAATAACCAGCCTGGGGAGCTGTACCATTTTTTGGGGGCATAGCCACCCGGAAGCTGAGGTCAAAACCAAAAATAAAGCAGTCAGTATCCAAAAAGGCTGACCGTGATCAATGAAATATTTGATTGTTCTCAAACAGCGCTTTTGCCGTTTCCTGCAATCTTAACAATGTTGGGGGTAGTTGACAACGATCATGCGGTTAGCCATGAGCTGTCAGCATTTTAAACAGATTGCCACAATAGATTTGTGTACGTTAAAATTATGGTATGCGAAAAATAGCAATTGCTTTTGACAGCACGCAATATTCGGAATCTGCCTTAAAGTTCGCCTCCGAATTGAACAAAAAGAATCCTGTAACGATTACGGGCGCTTTTCTGCCGCTTACCAGCATTAGCAGTCTCTGGAGCTATGCAGATATGAACGAACCGCAAAGCGGAACGGTTCCGCTGGTAGAGAACAATGTAGGCAAAGAGATACGCAATAACATAAAACGCTTTGAGCAGTATTGTATTGATTATGGTATTGACCACAGGGTGCATACAGATTATTTTGATTTCGCCATCCCTGAATTAAAAAAGCAGTCAAGATTTGCGGATCTGTTGATCATCAACAATGAATCTTTTTATTCCGATACAGGAAAGAATTCCGGGAAATACATAGAAGAATGCCTGCGCACTATGGAATGCCCGGTGATGCTCATTCCCAACCAGTTCAAATTCCCGTCTGTGAACATACTGAGTTACGATGGAAGCGAGTCTTCTGTATATGCTATAAAGCAATACGCATATCTTTTACCTGAATTAGCAAACAATAAGACCATACTTGTTCATGCAGACGCTGATGCCGACAATCCTTTCCCGGATGAATTGAATGCAGAACTCCTGGTGGGCAGGCATTTTCCTGACCTCCAGCTGTTTAAATTTGAGGCCGATCCCCGGAGGTACTTTACCACCTGGCTGTCAAATACCGGATCTGCCATTCTGGTGAGCGGTGCCTTTGGACGATCATCGCTTCGCAGGCTCTTTCATGAGAGCTTTATCTCAGATATTATCAGAGAGCACCAGATTCCTCTTTTTGTAGCACACAAATAGAAAGCATATGCATTCTATTCAAACAGACACCAGGACGGCATAATTGACTTTACTGGTGCCAATTAAGCCATTCACGGGAAACCAATCTCCAGTTCTGGAGGAAACTCCTTTTTTACAACAATCTCATTTTCCTCAAGATGCGATGCGTGAGATCAACACGCGGTCGCCCTTTTTAAAATTTACTCACGGCGCAACTCAGGTATCAGCGTATCTTCCCAACTTTTTTGCCCGGCACCGTGATGCCCCAATGCTTTCATGGCCAAAAATTTATTGCAAGGTATTATCGCACTTATGAGTAAAGGGATGATGAGCGTTATCGTACATGGTGATTTTGATTAGCGCATGCAATTGCTTTCCGGATTTTTTGCATTGATCAATCAGCATACGTATTGACACAGGTCATTTTACGCGAATATTTCCGATTGTAATTTTAAACTGGTTTTTCATAGGATATTGGATTTACGAGGCTGGATGTCTATCCGGCCTTTACTTCGTGAAGATGACTTCGGGTAGAATGCCTGGCGGCATAAGCCTTGAAGAAAACAGTTTTTACCAGGTCTCCGGTGATGATATACGCCACCAATATTCCGGCAATAAGAATCAGGATGCGCGGATGTAAAGCCGAAAACCCAAGCATTTCCGACAGCGGAGATACTGGCAGCAGAACTACTATAAAAAATGCAACCATTGCTGTGATGAGCAAAAATTTGCCTGGCCTGCTTTTTGTGAAGCGGTGCCTGGTTCGAATGATGAACACGATGCTAATTTCCGTTATTGCAGATTCAAGAAACCATCCTGTTCGAAACGCGCTGCCCGTAAGATGAAAATGAGCATAAAGCATATAAAATGTAATAAAATCAAATACAGCGCTATGAAGGCCAAAAACAACCATGAACTTCCTGATCATTTCCAGGTTCCATTTCCCAGGTTGTTTTAGTTGTTCTTCGTCAACATGGTCTGATGCAATACTTAAAAACGGAAGGTCGGTGAGCAGGTTTGTAAGCAAAATCTGTTTGGGTAGCATCGGTAAAAAAGGGAGCAACAATGAAGCTCCGGCTACACTGAACATGTTACCGAAAGTAGCTCCGGTAGTAATGAGAATATATTTCATGGAGTTGGCAAAAGATTTTCGTCCTTCCTGCACACCATCCGCTAAAACAGACAGATCTTTTTCCAAAAAAACGAAATCAGCCGCTTCTTTTGCCACATCGGTAGCGTTATTGGTAGAGATACCTACGTCGGCCGTATTGATTGCCGCAACGTCATTGATTCCATCGCCAAGGTAAGCTACAATTAAACCACCCTTCTGAAGCGACTTGATGATCCGTTCTTTCTGGCGCGGCTCAACCTCTGCAAAAACATCGGTACGCCTGGCTTTTATTACAAATGCCTCCGGGGTAAGCTTGTCCATTTCGTCGCCGGTAATGATTACAGGCACTTTAATTCCTATTCCCCGGGCAACATTGGCGGCTGCATAACGGTTGTCGCCTGTAACAATTTTTATCTCTATTTTTAATTGACCGAGCATTTTAACAGATGCTTCCGCACTCTCCTTTAAAGGATCTTCCAGCAAAATATAGCCCAGGAAAATCATATTTTTTTCGTCATCCCGGGTTATTCTTTCCTGTTCAAAAGGTTTAAATGCCACCCCCAATACCCTATGCCCACTGTTGCTGTATTCAATAAAGCGTTCCTCCATTTTTTGCCTGGTGAATGAAGAAATAGCTTCCACTTCGCCGCTTTGTACCTGAATATGGCTACAAATTCCCGATATGTTTTTGAAGGCTCCTTTCGTTATAAAGATTTTTTTATTTTCATCTATTACAGCAACACTCAGCCGCTTCCGGATAAAATCGTAGGGTATTTCATTGACTTTTTCTGTTTTAACCGGCGCCATATTCATTGAGGCAATAGCGATGTCTACCGGATTGGTAAACCCGTTCTGTAGCGATGCGTTCAACCAGGTATACCGCCGCAACTGTTCGTTGCTTTTCCCTTGAATATCTACTATATCTTTAACCTGTATATTGCCTTCGGTGATTGTGCCTGTTTTATCAACACAAATTGTATTGACCTCTCCAAAATTGAAAACGGAAGAAAGCTTTTTAACGATGACTTTTTTCTTCATCATCCGGCGCGCTCCTGCAGACATGGCAAACGTCATTATCGCCGGCAATAGCTCCGGCGCCATACCTACCGCTACTGCCAGTGAAAACAATACAGCATCGAAAAGCGGCTTTTTAAAGTACAGATTTACCACCAGTATTATTAAGGATAAAACAACAGTGATCCTTAACAGAAAGAATCCAAACCGTTTAATGCCTTTTTCAAACGCCGTTTCGGGTGTTTGCATCAGGCTATGCGTCATTTGTCCAAATAGTGTTTGTTTACCCGTATATACCACAAGCGCTTTGGCGACACCGCTGATTACGTTGGTACCATTCCACAAACAATTGCTGTTTTTGCTTAAATCACCGGCTGTTTCTCCCCCTGTTTTCTCTACAGGATAGGATTCTCCTGTTAAAGCGCTTTCATTTATATGCAATTCATTGCTTTCTATAATCCGGCAATCCGCGGGGATAATGTCACCGGCATCCAGCAAATAAAATATCACCGCTCACAATTGCTGTAACGGGTAGCTGAACAGGCACTCCTTCCCGCAGAACCGTATGCTTCATTTCTACCAGCTTGTTCAATTGTTCGAAAGCATGGCTTGCTTTTAGCTCCTGCCAAAAGCCAAGCAATCCGGTTAGAATTAAAATAAATGCGTCAGAAGACTCTCCCAAAACATAAGAGCGTACAACAGCAATTGCCAGCAGCAGTATAAACGGACTGTTAAATTGCCGCAGCAACAGCTTTAGTGTTTTTTCCAGGCGACTTTCAGGTTTCAACAAGCCAGGCTGTTTCTGTAATCGTTGTCAGTAGTTTTTCTGTTGTGCTGCCAGGAAGCCGCATGGTCAGAAGCTTTCGATTTGTGTTCAATGTTTGAGGTGTATCAACACATGGGTTGATGGCCATCAGCTACCTGAAATGGAATAGAGAATAGATTTACATCAGGTTTGACTTCCGGCAATGATGCGACAATCCCTTTTGAATTGTCATCATTCATATTGTGAGCGATTGAGCAGTATTTTTTAACCAAAAATTAAATTTATGAAAAATGATCTCCAGATTCAAAAAGATGTGATCGAGGAACTGAGCTGGGATCCCATCCTCAATTCATCAGGAATTGGCGTGGCAGTTAAAAACGGCGTTGTCACCCTTTCCGGCAAGGTTGATTCTTTGACCCAGAAATTGGCAGCGGAAAAAGATGCCAGGAAAATTTCCGGGGTAAAGGCAATTGCTGAAGATATTCAAATTGGTGTTTCCAATTCTTCCCAAAAAACTGATACCGAGATTGCTGATGCGATACTGCATGCTTTAAAGTGGCATTCGGGTGTACAGGAAGAAAAGATCAAGATCAAAGTGGAAAACGGGAATGTTCAACTGGACGGTGAGGTAGAATGGGAATACCAGCGCGAGTTTGCTAAAAAGTCCATAGAAAATCTTACCGGCGTAAGAAGTGTGCTCAACCTGATAAAGTTAAAGCCACGGTTGAGCGCTTCTGATATCAGACAGAAAATAGGTTTGGCGCTGCATCGAAGCGCCACGGTGGAGGCCGAAAAAATTAAAGTGGAAGTTGAAGGGTCAAAGGTTGTCCTGGAAGGTACAGTGCGTTCAATTGCTGAAAAAGAAGACGTTGAACAGACGGCCTGGAATGCACCTGGCGTTAACAGTGTGGTAAACAGGTTGAGAGTAGAGATGCCAGAATATTCCTTTAAAGAATGGGAATGAACGTGCACCTTATCAGAAAAGCTGCTCTGTACCAGTGCAAGGGCAGCTTTTTTTGTCTTTGGATGTTCCTGTTCATGGCGATGTAATTTTGTAGCGCGATTTGCCAACTGTAAACCGACCGGCCTTCGCCAACGGGTTGTTGTCATTTTTAAATTCTCCCTGTGCAATCAACCGTGCACGGCTATCTTTCTTATAGAAGAAGGAAGGTCTTGGGGGATGCACCGAAATAGTTACAGCATTTTGTTTCCGGCTTCAAACAGATTGATGAAGAACACTTGTTTCAGTGATGTGTATCATTGCTACCCCTCCCTTTAACCAATATCTTTATAAAAAAATTAGTCATGCAGAACAATTTGTTGGATCAAATTTTATATCACTTAAAAATCTAAAAATATGAAACAAGCGAAATTGCTGCCGATTTTTGGCATCCTCATTGCAGGAATCAGCATGCACTTAAGTGGGCAGGTACTACCTGAAATTACAATTGTAGCCAGGAACTACAAGTATCTCAGATCGGTAGACAACAAAGATGTAGCTCAGCCGGTAAAATTGCTGGAGCATAAAGCCGCCGCCTATGATATAAAAAATTCAGACTACTATGAAGATGATTACAATACCTATTATATTACCTTTTATCTTCCGCAGGGATACATTCTCGCTACCTACGACTCTTCCGGGAAAATAATACGCACCGCCGAAAGATTCAAAAACATCGCCATTCCGGCAACGGTAAAAAATGCCGTGGCAGAAAGGTATCCTAAATGGGCCATTTCAAAAGATGTTTACCAGGTTAAATATCAGGAAAACAGTTACACCAATGTGGTGTATCAGCTTCTTCTTACTAACGGCAACAAACGACTAAAGGTAAAACTGGATGAAAATGGCGAGTTCATAGACTGAGTTAGCTGCTGCAAAGAAACTGCTGAAATTCTAAAATAATGAATAGGGACGGGGGCAAATACAAGAGGGTTTCGCTAATGTAAATGAAGCCCTCTTTGTTAGTTAGCACATGCACTCCTGCTACTTTTCTCATTTACGCATTACCCGTTCAATAAGCTTATATAGTTATTCATTAATGAAAGATATTCTTCTGCAGACTTAAGGGATTTTGTCTTATCATCATGGTTCACGGCGCTTTTTGCTCTAAGGCTGTTAACTTTTGCCCGTATATTGGCCCTGTAACTTTTATAATAAATGAACAACCTCCTGTCTGCCTCGTTAGCCACCGCCAGGAAAAATTTATTATAGTATTCAAAAAACAGATCGGAAAACTCCTTTTTGCCGAATGCCTCCAGGTCCATACATAGAAATGCAATTTCATTTAACACATCAATCTGCCGGAAATCATCATTGAATTCAATGCAATCGAAGGGTTGCGGGTCCGGTAATAAAAAGATATTTCTGGAATGCAGGTCGCCGTGGCAATCCCTGTAAAAGCCAGCGTTCTGCCTCCGGGTGAATACCGCCTGATTGTGCCGGATAAATGCATCGGATGTACTGAGGGCATGATCAATAATGTTTTCACTCTGCACCCCAAGATTCTTTCCGAGAAATGCTTTTTGCGTCGCCAGATCATTGAATACTCCCCGCATGTCAGGAAAATCCTGTTTGTATATAACGGCCGTATTCTTATGAAAAGAAGCAATTTTCCTTGACAGTCGCCAAATATCGCTTTCTGTTACTTTATTTTTTATCAAAAGAATATCCATTTGCTTATCCCGGTCAATTTTGTTCATTCTTACGGTATGGTCAATCAAAGACCCTTTATCGCCTCCCACAATAAAGCAGCCCTTCAATTCATAAACAGGTTGCACATCCAGGTATATATTCTCAGTAAGCCTTTTATTTAACTTTATTTCTTTTTCGCAATAATATTTTCGCTGTTCCGTCGTGGAAAAATCGAGAAATGAATAATGAACCGGTTTTTTGATTTTATAAACGAATTGATCACAGAGGATAACCCATGATATATGCGTTTCAATCAATTCCCGGGAATGTGTTGCATCCGGGAATTTTCCATCATATATTAATTTATTGATCTGGTCCTTTGTCATTTTTCAAATATTGTACAGCTTTTTGCAGCATCGTATCAACGTTACTATTGGTTGACTCCAAAGTTAAATGGGACATACTGAGCGGTTCCCAATGCCTCCGGATACTTTTATACACTTCGAAGTCAGCTTCACTGTCCGGTCTTTCCTTCTTCAATCGTTGCCTGATTATGTTTTCATCTGCAATAACTTCAATAAAAAATATACTGGTCTTTTCGGCTATCCCCCGTACAAATAATTTTCTTATTTTACTTTTATAAAATGTGCCATCCAGTACCACGTTTCTGTTCTGTGTTATTGCTTCCTGAGTCTTTTGAAGCATTGCATTATATACCATCGCCTTTTCCGCGTCGGAGTAGCTTCTCTCGTGAAACATTTCCTTTCTCAGACGATCACTATTTATGTAATCGGCAGATATCATGCCGGCAAGTTCTAACGCAAAATAACTTTTCCCGGAGCCGGGTAAGCCAAAAACAATTATTACCATGTTGAAAGGCTTTTTTGAAACTATCTGACAGGTTCTGCTTTAGCGTGTTTTGTCATCAATGATCCGGCACTAATAATATTGTATCAATGCAATATGCTGGTAATCGCTAAGTGTGCCTTCATCTACAAATTCAACATCTCCTCCATATTCCAATACTTTTTCTATAACGTCATCCACAGCGTCTTTTATATAAAAAGCTTTATTGTCAGGATCATTTGCTTTGTATATAATATCTTCAGCTTTTCCCTGTTCTGCGGTATAAACGAAATTCTTTTCAACAATAAGCAGGCGCCCGATCCTCTGCAACGCCTGCCTCCATACATCTTCCATGCCCGTTGATAATTTTCCGGCGCCGGCTGCACTTTCAATTTGCTGTAACAAACTCATTGTTTTTATTTTTTTCCAGTCCTGTATATAAGGATTAAGTAATTCTTTTAATTCATATTCTGTTGCATCTTCATAATTTCCGTGAATATAGCCGGCAATAGCTTTTTGATTTGCAGAAATAGCTTTAAAATACCCGAGTACCTTTTCTGTTCCTAACAAAAACACAGGAAGCGGGTACATCTTCAGAATATCGCTGAGTTCTTTATCTGCCTCATAAAGGAATTTCCTGAGCGTTGCTTCTTTCAAGCCGGAAGGATCCGAAAAATTGGACACTCTTTCAGATGGGTTACCAACTACAGCAGCAATATGATGGGGGCCACTCGTTTTAACTTTAACGAAGGTATCGTTCTTCCATGTATATGATTTGTATTCGCTGCCGCTCAGGAGAAATACCAGGTAGTTATGGCTCTCCCTTTTTGCATATACCAAATCCCGTATCTCAAACGATTCGTCAATGATGATTTTTTCACTTACTTCTATATCAAGGTATAATATTTTTTGAAAAAGAGGGGAAACGAAGATAGCAATACTTTTTTTATCGGTGCTTAAATCTAAATCTGCAATGATGCCTCGTAACTTTTGGATCACAAGGGTACCTGGTTCGCCGGGATAATTGTCTTTGATCTCCCGTTCCACTTTATCAACAACAAATTTTAAATGCTGTGTCACTTCCACTTTTACGCCTGTTTTTGGTTCAAAAGGTACGATAACAGATACCAAAGGTCTATAATGCTCCGCCTTCATCAAATCTTTTATTTCGGGATTTATTTTGGTGCTCATAACAAAAATATTTAAGTTCAAATTTATGCCGGGTACAGTCCGTTGCCTATGATGGCTGTCATAACAACCTTTGATTGATTTACATGCCTTTTTTACCCCCTGTATGGCACATCTTTCCGGCTACCGGCCGATTTGAACATGAGTACGATCAAGATCCGAATTGACGGTCATCATTCCCGCCTGCTGGTATTTAAAATAGATTTGTGTATAAGGCAAACATATAATATACATAAGGGCGGAAAGGCCGGTTGCCTTGGCGGATCAAAATAAATTAAAACCGGCATCAGTCAATATATTCTGATAAAATCAATACCATGAAGTGTTTATTGGTTCCTACTGATTTCTCTCCCTGCGCAGGCAATGCAATAAATTTTGCAGCAGGAATAGCTAAAGTTTTGTCTGCAAAGATCGTGCTTCTTAACGTATATGAACATGCAGGATCAGCCTACACGGATTACGTAGGATTAAACAAGGAGTTTAAGGCTGCAATGATGAATGAGAGATTGCTTAAATTAGAGCAGTTGCAACAGAGCATCGAACAAACAGAGGGCGTTGCAGTATCGGTTGTGCAATATGAGGGCCCGATAAAAGAGAGCATTATAAAATCAGCAGCAGATGTTAACGCCGACATTATTGTAATGGGCACGTTAGGGAATGGAGGTATAAAGGAGAGATTGTGGGGAAGCCATACTGCTGCAGTAATCGGAGTGAGCGAAATCCCCGTTGTAGCGGTGCCGATAGAATACGATGGCGCTCTGCCCGATAAAATTTTATTTACCACCAATCATTTTGAAGGATCAGCCAGTATCCTGGATCCCCTGTTTGAGCTTGCCGCCACCAACATGGCACAGGTGTTTGTAGCACTTTTTTCTTCTGAAAATGCAGTTAACGCCGCCGGGGTGGAAGAACGCCCGAAGAAACTCGCGGAATATGGCCGGGCGCTGCAAAAAAGTTACCACGATAAAAGCCTCGTAACCGAGTATTTGCCGGGAGATGACTTTGAGAACACCATAGAGCAGTATATTAATAAAAACGGAATAAAGCTCCTTGCAATGGTAACTTATCAGCGAAGTTTTTTTGAGAGGTTGTTTTATCCAAGCCTATCCAAAAAAATGTCTTACCATACAAGGATCCCATTGCTGGTTATTCCTGCAGAGAAATAAATACGAAAAATCTTTTAATATAAAAAGCGAGGGCTTTTATTACCACCAGTACTGCTCTCTTTCCTTACCGGATTGCTTTCGCACTACTGTTTAGCGAGAATATTATTCCTGATCATATCTTTTACGATCATTTGTCCGTATTCATGGCTAAAACCAGATTTTGATTCGGGGTCAAAGGACTGGCTTTGCGCAGAATACAAGAGTTCCTTCGCATTCAATGAGTAAAAGTTGCTTTCCCAAAAATACCTGGTGTTCACTGAATAATAGCCGGGTACATATATCCTGTCGTGCATGGTTCGGTAATACCCCCAGAAACGACTGTGATAAATCACGTATGGTGAATAATAAATATGACCAGGCACATAATATCTTTCCTTTGTTTTATCCAACAGCACAATGGTTAATATTGCATCAATACTGCTATTTTCCAGTTTGTCAAGAGCCTGCTTCTCGTTCATATCCTCAAACGCTTTTGGACCAAATTCATCGCAGGAACAGATTGCATTATAGCCCAACTCCTTTAAATCTTCTACCAGTTGTTCTTCCATTTTCTCTCTTGTGGTTCTGTCGGGTTCGTTAATCAAAGCCAGTACAAGAATTTTATTGTATGATCTTGCTTCCGCATTGGGGGCTTTCCATGAACTGGTGATGCGGGAAGTGTTACAGCTTATTATTACCATCATAAGCGGAACTAAGAATATTTTTTTCATGATGTATTGTTTTGTAAAAGACAAGTTACTTGCAGACTCAAAAACATTCAATGCCCGGAATCAGGCTTTATTAGAATTCTGGTCATATAATACATGAACCCATCATCGCTAACCGTTCAAATTATCATTTACGCGGGTAGCTTTTTTCAACATTTAAATCGAAAAATATTCGAAATCCAATGACTACAATCAACAAAATCGCTGACAGGTCTCATCGAATTACGATTAAAAGTATAGGTACTTTTAATAAAAATCAGGTATATGACCCGTTCTTCTGCCAGGGAAATGCTCTTCGTGGAAAATGAGGCGGTTAATGCTATCAAACAATGGTCATATTGTTTAAATAATAAAGGAGATATTGAACCTCTTTTAAAGAGAATCGGCGATGCCAGGATCGTGATGCTGGGAGAGGCATCACATGGAACACATGAATATTATGTCTGGAGAACTTACATTACCAGGCGATTGGTTGAAGAAAAAGGCTTCAATTTTATCGCGGTGGAGGGGGATTGGCCGGATTGTTATCGGGTGAACCGCTATATTAAGAATTATTCCGACAGCGGCAAAGGCGCTTTTAAAGTACTTCATGCCTTTAACCGTTGGCCTACCTGGATGTGGGCTAACTGGGAAACCGTAGCATTGGCAGACTGGCTGGAAACGCATAACCGCCCGTTGCAATCAAATAAAAAAGTAGGTTTTTACGGCCTTGATGTATACAGTTTATGGGAAAGCATGGAGAGCATCATGCAATACCTTAAAAAAAATGATCCCAAGGCTGTAAAAATAGCCGAAGCGGCATATCATTGTTTCGAACCTTTCCGTAAAGATGAAGGCCAGTCTTATGCAAAGGCTTCCCAATTTGTTCCTGAGCTATGTCAAAATGAAGTATTGCATCTTTTAAAAGAGATCAGGAATAGAATGCCATCTTATAATTCAGATCACGAAAATGTTTTTAATACCGAACAAAATGCGCTGATAGCCGTTAATGCGGAAAATTATTATCGTGCGATGATCAAAGGCGGTCCGCATTCCTGGAATGTGAGGGATAAGCATATGTTTGAGACCCTGGATCGCTTATTAAATTTGCACGGCAAAACGAGCAAGGTCGTTGTCTGGGAGCACAATACACATATAGGTGATGCGAGGGCAACTGATATGGCCGAAAAGGGCATGTTTAATATCGGCGAGCTGGCGAGGATAAATTATGGGAATAAAGAGGTTGTTTTGGTAGGCTTTGGGTCTTACAAAGGAACGGTAATGGCCGGCCGCAGGTGGGGTGCGGCCATGCAAAAGATACCGGTGCCCGGCGCGAGAACAAATAGTTGGGAAGATCTGCTGCATCGCGCCGGAACGGAAAATAAACTTTTATTGCTGGAAGATTTCCGGACAGACTTATTTATGGAAAATCACTTTGAGCATCGTGCAATAGGGGTTGTATATAATCCCGGATACGAGCAATATGGCAATTATGTACCCAGTATCCTGCCATTGAGATACGATGCATTTGTGTATTTGGATGAGACCTCTGCCTTGCGTCCTTTGCATATAGAGCCCGATGGACACCAGATGCCTGAAACGTATCCTTTCGGCGTTTAGCATCGTTTGGCAGGCTTGTCTGAACACTGATCAATATAATTATTTGTGTGATTTTAGATAAAAATCAATGGCGTTAGTACATAGACATAAATCCTGTATTATCGGAAGCGCTTATTGTTTTTGGAGAAGAAAGAGTTAATTGGTTCAGTAATATTGCGTAAATACTGACACAAGAAGGCCAGACGCCATAGCATGCCTCCTTCTTTCGCACTATGGTTAACAGGAACGTATAAAAAGGAGCCAACAAGCTTATCTTGACAAGTTCAATACTTTGCCGATTACAATGACAGAGGCTTCCTTCCTGAGATTTTGGAAAGCGACGGCATACCAACCAATATTGCAGAAAAGCTGAAGAAACGTTTGCATTTTTAAATAGCAAAGAGGCTGCAAGGATGGCAGCCTCTTGAAAATCGATTGCTGGTAATTATATTTTCCCCGACAATTCTTTACCTGCTTTAAAGCGGGCCACCTTCTTTGCCTTGATTTTAATAACAGCGCCTGTTTGCGGGTTGCGGCCGTTGCGGGCAGCGCGCTTGGACACAGAAAAAGTTCCAAATCCCACAAGGGTTACTTTATTGCCTTTTTTAAGCGTCTTTGCCACCGCTTCGGTAAATGAATCCAATGCAGCACCAGCCTGCTTTTTGGTAATGGCTGCATCAGCGGCGATCTTTTCGATCAATTCTCCTTTGTTCATGATAGTATATATTTATTGGGTTAGAATGCAAATATAGATGAGTAAATGCTTCTGATCATGCAAAATTTTTTTTTTTGAAAAATTGGGGAATAGACAAAAGGCCCATTTAACATGGGCCTTCCTATGTATCGTTACAGTAAATCATGCATTAACCCTACACGGCATTGTGAACGCCTTCTGCAACCTCTTCTACCAACTTTCTGTTAAACGCGTCCAGGTCTTTAGGACTGCGACTGGTTATCAAACCGTTATCCACTACAACTTCTTTATCCTCCCAATGCACACCCGCATTCTTCAGATCGGTACTTATAGAATGAAAAGAGGTCATCTTTCTTCCCTCAAGCATGCCCGTTTCGATCAACAACTGGGGGCCATGGCAAATGGCTGCTACCGGCTTGCCGGCCTGCAAAAAAGATTTTGCAAAATCCACGCAGTCGCGGTCTCTTCGCATAAGGTCGGGGTTAATAACACCGCCGGGAATAACCAGGGCGTCATAATCATCAGCATCCGCATTTTGCAATTCCTGATCCACCTTAAGATCAATACTCCAGTTATCATCTTTCCATCCCCTTACTTTTCCTTTCCGGGGGGAAATAATATGCACTGTAGCTCCTGCCTCTTCCAGAACCTTTTTGGGACTTGTTAATTCCGATTCTTCAAAACCATGCTCGGTTAAAATCGCTATCTTTTTGCCTTCAATATTTTTCATAATCAAAGATTTAAATTATTAAAATGAGTGTCTGTTCAATTAAAATACAGATGTTACAGGCATGTCCTCAGGGCGGGGTTGTTTATATTTTTTACCGTTAATGAAATTGAGAAGATCTCTGTTCAAAAGCTCCCGGTGCGTGTAAAACAAACCGTGGGGCGCGTCATCATAAACAGCCAGTTCTGCATGAGGAATCATCCCTGCCGTGCGTTTGCTGCTCACTTCAATTGGAACAATCTTATCACTGTCGCCATGGATAATAAGCGTGGGCACCGATATCTTATCCACGTCAATCCGGAAATCGGTGGCCGAAAAACTTTTGATACATTCTATGGTTGATTGTTGTGAGGCTTTGGATCCCATGTGCAGGTAATAATTTAACAACGGTGTGCTAACTGGCTTATTTAAAAAACCGGCGCCAAAGAATTTTTTTCCAAACTCGTCAAGAAAGCCAATCCTGTCGGCTTGAACTCCTTTTATCATTTCATCAAATACGTCTGCCTCAACCCCTTCCGTATTACCGGCCGTTTTTAAAAGAAAAGGAACAACAGAGCTGATGAGTACAATACCTGCAATCCTTTCCTCACCATACCTGCTAATGTATCTCACCACTTCTCCCCCACCCATAGAAAATCCCACGAGAATGGTATTTTTCAAATCCAATTGTACAATCAGTTCATGCAGGTCACCAGTTAAGCTGTCGTAATCATAGCCTTTCCAGGGCTTACTGCTTTTACCAAACCCCCGGCGATCATACTTTATCACGCGATGACCGGCATTTACAAGATCGGCAAGTTGGTATTCCCACATTTCGCGGCTCAGGGGCCAACCATGAATGAGTATTACCGGTTGCCCGCTTCCATACGAGGAATAAGCAATATGTATCTCTTCACCCGTATTTTTATCGTTAAATTGAATGGATTTCATAACCTATTTTTAAGATAATATTTTTTTCACGTGCGATGTTGACGCCTTATCAGGTAGCACACAAACTGTACCACATGAAATTACAAGGATGAATAGCTGTTCAGCAGCAGATAATGAGGATAATTTTCCACTCATCCGGTAACTACGGTAACGATTCTTTAATGTTGTGATGCGGCCCCGGATGGCAGGAAGCGGCAAAAAATAGTAGGCAACGCCGTGTGTATTTAAATTAATTTCAATTTAAAAAATGGGAGAATCATTTGTCCTTACCGTTTCCGGATTGGCAGAAGAAAGGGCGTTTGAAGCGGAATTGCAGGTATATGGGTACAGTCACCGGATTATGGTGCTTATAGAAAATGAAGCAATAAGCTTTGAACCCGATGAAGAGGGCAATTATCGCGCGGTTTTGTTGGAAGAGCACAAAAAACTAAATATTGATAAAGCGGTGTTGCAGGCTATAGCAACCCAGCTTGAAAAAGATTTGAAATAATAGAGCACGGTTATTATCCCGCCTTGTGGTTCTTTAAGCCATGTTTTTTATTTTAAAGTAAGCGACTTGAATTTTCGTGTCAGTTCGGTTAAAGATTTTTCAACCCCCATCCGTTCCAGTGAGGAGGCGCCAACAAAGCCATGAACCTCCGTTTCATTCAATACCATACGCACATCTTCGGGTGTATTGATCGGTCCGCCATGTGCAAGGAAAAAGATATCAGGATTTACTTTTTTGCCGGCATCCATAATTTCCCGCGTTCGCTGTATGGCATCGTCCATAGTACAGGAAGCGCCTGTAACACCTACCGATCCACCCACCGTAGTTCCTACATGCGAAATAATGGCATCGGCACCTGCTTCCGCCATTTGCGCAGCTTCTTCTGCCTTTGCTACGTACACAATAGAGAACAAATCCATTTTAGTAGCAAGCCTTACCATTTCCACTTCCTTCTCAAAGCCCATCCCTGTTTCTTCCAGAACCTGCCTGAAATGCCCATCAACAATACAGTGGGTAGGAAAATTATTGACTCCTGAAAAACCCATTTCCTTCACCTTTAATAAGTGATGCCACATCCTTCGACGGGGGTCTGAACCATGCACACCGCAAATCACGGGAATTTCTTCGACCACCGGCAGTACTTCGAACTCACCGATATTCATGGCTTCAGCATTGGCATCGCCATAAGCCATTAACCCAGCGGTAGAACCATGCCCCGCCATGCGGAACCGTCCCGAATTATATATGATGATCAGGTCAGCACCGCCTTTTTCAATAAATTTCGCACTGATGCCTGTACCTGCACCCGCGGCAATAATTGCTTTGTTTTGATCAATGGTTTTTTGTAACCTCTCCCTTACTTCCTGTTTCGTATAAGGATTTCCCTTTCCTGTCCATGGATTTGCCATAATTATTTATTTATTTTTTTCCTTTCTATGTGTTCCGGCCGGGTCTGTGTGTTCGTCTTCTTAATTGCCAACATAGGATCACAGGCACATCGTTTTTACCACGCCTATTGCGTTCCTCTGTTCCTACTGTTTACATATGCTCATTTTTTTCTGAACGCACGGAATGTCTAAATAGAACTAAACTACTCCTGCCGCTTCCCCATCATACCTAACAATGCCCTCACCAGCATAGCCGAAAATTCCGGATCATTAATATGCATGTCCGTTTCAATAACCTCTATTGTTGTTTTGGTGTTTTCTTTTATGGCATCAAACAAAACCCGGTTAATTTCCGGCCGGTAAAAGACCTCTCCATACGCATCAACCTGGGAAATGCCTTTAGCCGGCAATACCACCGTTACAGGCGCAGGCGAACGGTTTATTTTGCCGGCCAGTCTCTCACCCAATATTTTATTCTCCTCTTTATTCGTTCGCATTAAAGTAACATCCGGCGCCCAGTTGTATAATTCCCGCGACTGGTATTGTGCCGGCACGGTATCGGGTTGTGCAAAATTCACCATATCCAAACAGCCGGGTACCACCACCTGCGGAATACCCATTTCCGAAGCAGCGTTCAGTCTGTCGGGCCCGGCACTGCAAATGCCGCCACACAAATCGTCCGCAAGTTCAGTGGTCGTAACGTCTAATACAGCGTCAAAACAACCTTCCCGGATAAGCGATTCCATTGCTTTACCACCAACACCATTGGCATGAAAAGCCAGTACCTCATAGCCCTGTTGCCGCAACAGTTCGCTGCACTGGTTTACACAGGCCGACGTATTGCCAAACATACTGATGGCAATGGTACCGGCAACCGTGTCTCCTTTTTCTTCGGTTATTTCCGACATGGCACAAATGGCCGCTGCCGCCCGCCTGATTAAAAGTTTACTGATGCTGTTTAATCCTGCCACATCAACAATGGACGGCATTAAAGTAATATCCTTGCTTCCCATTTGCCTCGACAGATCCTTTGCAGCGAGTGTGCTTAAGCAAAGCTTGGGTATACTCAAAGGAATTTCCTGCATGGCGGATAGCGCGATATATGTTCCTCCTCCGCCACCCATGCCAATTGCGGCTTTAATTTTGTTTTGTAACACCAATTTGGCCGCAAGTTTCGCTGCTCCCCTGCCCATAATATCTACCGCTCGTCCGCGGTCATGGGCTTCTCTCAGTGCTGCTATTGAATAGCCTCCTTCCAGCGCTACCTGGTCTGATTCAATATCAACCAGGAACTCTTTTGTAGTTCCCATAACCCCGGTGTTCATCGTTATTACTTTTTCTCCCTGCGACACAATACAATTCCGCAGAAAGAGAAAATCTTCGCCCTTGGTATCAAAACAGCCCAGTATTAAAATACTTTTATCCGGCATGGTTTATTTTCGAGTTGAATGATAATACAATTAAGCCTGCGACACATTTATATCAAACACGATCACCCGCTCTAATTTCGGCACAACAAATTCCTTCGCTGTTTCATGAACCGGGTGCGGAAGATAAGCATCACGCGATTCCAGTGTATCAAAGGTCATTACAAACCCGTGGGTAAAATCCTCGTTTAACCCCTCGGTGCTGTTGTATGGACCATATTCCATATCCAGTAACCCTGCAATTTTTCCTACCATGTCTTTCATTGTCCGAAAGCACTGCTCTATTTGTTCGTCAGTAATTCCCGGCTTAAATTTAAAAACCCCGAAATGTCTTACCATCATTATTTTTATTTAAGTGTGCGTATATATGCAAGCAGATCTGCCACCTGTTTATCGGAATAGTGATCAATCAGCCCCTTAACCATAAAGGATCGCCCGCCTAAAAAGCCCTGGCTCTGGATAGCATCCGCCTCAACAAAAACCTGGCTACCGCCCATAAAAGCGATGGTTGTGCCCCGGTCATTTTTGTTGACAAGATAACCTTCTACGGTGCTGCCATTTTTCCTGGTCACACGGTAAACGGCATAATTAGATTCCACCGCGGCATCGGGATCGAGGATAGCGGTAAGCAACGCTTCATTTTCACGGCTTGCCGAACCGTCTAATGCCGGTGCGATATTTTTTCCTTCGCTCCCCAATTTATGACACAAGAGACAGGTTTGAAAAAGCACTTTCCCTGCTTTTGCATCGCCTCCTTTCTTTTCAGCAATAGCCATGTATTTAGCGAGCTTTGATCTGAAGGCCTTTCTTTCCGCCTCATACCTGTTTTTCACGGCCTCCCAAATGGCAACTGCCCGCGGATCTTCCTTGTTGCTGTTGCGGATGCGTTCGGCCGCAGGCAGATCGAATGATGCCAGAGCCAGCCTTTTCTTTTCATACATATCCACCAGCAATGCCGCACCTTGCTCCGATGCGGATAAACCTGTTACGAATTCACGCTTCTGTACTGTATTAAGTTGGGGAACCCATTGCTGTGCTGCACTGAGCGCTGATGCCCTGTCTGCTTTTGCCAAACTGCCCAATGCTGCGGCCCTGATGCCAAAACTGAGTTTTTGATTCCTCGCCGCACGGGCGAAAATATCTTTGTTGAGCGTTGGATTGTTCTCTAATGCCTGCAATGCTGATTGTACTGTTTTTTCAGACGATTGATCGTTGATGCGGGCAATAACGGCATCGCGTACCTGCTCAATATTGAACCGGCCAATCGCATCCAGCGCCAGGTTAACATCCGTTTCTGAACGGCCGCGCAATAATTTAGCCACCGGTTCCCGGAGCATAAGAGCCAGTTCGGGCGATTGCAACTGTGATTGGTTCTTCAATGCAAAACCGGTATATAAAGCTGCATTGTTTTCATTATGAATAACCGGTTGCACCGTTTTAAAAATGGTTGGGTTACTCAGCATGCCTGCCACAAATACAAAACCGGGCTCATCCAGCTTGCTGATACCGAGGCGGGGCCATAGTTTCAAAAAGGCGGTTTCTTTGTGCCCGGCAGGCAATGCCTGGATGGCCCAAAGCAAATGATCGCCGCTCATTTTTTCAGCAGCAGGGCTGTTAAGATAACTCTGTAATTCGTTTGGATATTGCTCTAATGCTTTACGGGCAAGAAAACGTTCAAAGCTTCTTTCATAAGCGCCACCCAAGGCATTGCCATCAATAGCCGGTTTTGAAGCGCGAACCAGCATATCAATGGCAGCCTCGTTTGCCGCGCCCAGTTCATCGAGCGTGCGAAGCACCTGTGCACGCACCATGGGATTTTGATCTTCAACTGTATTTTTCAAATGTGCGGCTACCGCTGCTGTGCCTGGTGAAAAGCTGCTCAAAGAACGCACTGCTTCCCGGCGCAAATCATCCAGTGGGCTTTGCAGCAACGCCTGCAACAATGCAGCGTCATAATGTTTGATCCCTTCCAGCGACCACAGGGCATGGATACGGGCAACTTCATCCTGCTCAACATTGGCAGCCAGTTGCACCAGAGGCTGTATTAATTTTTCAGTTTCTGCCGGCGGACGATCTGTAATCTGGTGCCATGCTGCGCGCTTTTCCCAAAGAGATGGTGATTGTAACCCTTTGACCAGTTCTTCAGTTTCCGCAGTATAATAATTGAGCACATTCCGGGGCTGCTGGCTTTTATGGCGGATGCGCCAGATGCGGCCATGTGATTTGTCCCTGTCGGGATGAGTAGTTGGAATTTCATTGTGAGAGATGATCTTATTGTACCAGTCGGCTATATACAAACAACCATCAGGGCCAAATTCCATATTTACCGGGCGAAACCATTTGTCTTTAGACGTAAGCAGATCGGGTAAATGCTTTGCATTAACGGTTCCATCCGCGTTGCGGTTAATTTGCACCGCGTTAACCGTGCTGGTAATAGGGTTGGCCAAAAAAGCCACGTTCTTCCATTCTGCCGGGAACGATCCTGAAAGATCATCTGGGAATGCGAGCCCGGATATACCGGTGCCGCCTACCCTAAATTCATGCAGTTCGGGCATCCATGGCTGGTACGTACGCAGGCGTTCGTTTCCAATGCCGGGAAATCCTGTGCCCGGTTCCATAGGAACAACAGAATAGCCAAGATCGTTGGCTTCGCAGCCATACCACTGCCCGTTGTTCCTGAGCTGGTAGCCCCAGATATTGTTTAAACCGGCATTTACCAGTTCCAGCTTTTTGGCATCCATCGAAAACCGGGCGATCTTACAGTAGTCCATTCTCATTTTTACATCGCTTGCCAGGGAAGACACCTCTCCTTTATTGAGCGCTCCATGGCTGAAATTGATCCAGTTGCCGGGCGCCCGCATCAGCACGTGCGCCATTGTATGGGTATCGGTAAAGCCAAACCCCGTGAGCAATGGAATGCGCTCATCCGCTTTGCCATCGTTATCACTGTCACGCAGAAAAAAAAGTTCGGATCCCTGGGCTACATAAGCGCCGTCTTTATAAGGGAGTATACTCATGGGTATGGTAAGTCCTTCGGCCCAAACCTCCGTTTTAACGGGGCCATTACCGTATAACCCGGAGAGCACAAGCACCTGGTCTGTGCCTTTTGTTTTGCCCTGGTACAAATCAAGGATACGTTTGAAATTTGGATGATTTCGCTGAGCCTCAGGGTCGTTCATCAGATTCAGTAAATCATTCCACTGAATGTCTGCAACCGGATCGAGCGGGTACATTCGTGCTGTTTGTGTCCACAATCTTCCGGCGTCATCAAATGTGAGGTCAACCGGGTTCACAATACCATCTCTTTCACTGGCTACCAGTTCTACCACAAAACCTTCAGGTACACTGAAGCCTGCCAGTTCTTCTTCGGGCGTATTGACACGGTCGGGCGGAATGTTTTGAGTGCGTTCTGCTGGTGGCGCCGAAATAAAAAACAGGCTTGTGAATACAAGGAGGAGTCCCGGAAATTTCATGTGTTGAAAATTGTAAAAAAATTATAGATCAGGGTATATGGTGCTCTTCACTTATAGGAGCCGTTGCTGCGTTAAACGTGAAATGTGAAAAGAGATAACTAAGAGGCGTCAATGGTAATAGTGAATTCACTATTCACTATTGCCTATTCACATCTTTCCACCCTACCTACAACTCAGTAATTGTAAGATCGCGGAACTCAACAATGCCGGCGCCCCCGCTGTGTATTTGCACCGCGATCACGCCTTTGGCCGGAATTGTAGGATCCTTTTCGGTGTATTCGCAGGTTTTAACGCCATTAATGTATAGCTCATGGTTATTGCCTTTAACCCTTATGATATAACTGTTCCATCCATCGGGCTTTAACAGGCGCCGCAAAATGCTGAGATCTCCCCCAACCAGCTTGCCCCGGCGATGTTCATCATAAATATCTCCCCAGTAACCATTGCCAATGTCTGCCTGGTAACCCACGATTTCTCCATTAATTATTTTTGAACGGTATTGAATGCCACTGTTGATCATGCCCGTTTTTTCATCGCCCGATAAACGAAAGAGACAACGGAATTCAAAATCACCATATTCCTTTTCGGTGTGCAGGTAGATGTTAGCAGGTATTTTATTGATGCCATTGCCGCACATCATCACACTGTCTTTAACGTACCAAAGTTGCTGATGAGCCGGATCAACCGTTTTCCAGCCCTTCAGGGTTTTGCCGTCAAAAAGAGAAACAGCTTTGACAGATGATTCCTGTGCACGTAAGCCGGAACTACAAAACAAAACCCATACAATCATTTGCAGGGAGGAAAACAATAAGAATAAATTTCTTTTTTTTACAGCAAAAATGTATTTCGGTTCCATAATGTTTACAATTTTCTATACAATGGACCAGGTTCAGCGTTCCGGATATTCAATTCATAATATTACTGAACATTGCTGATATACGGATATCATTATTGCTTTAAAATTGCCATTCGAAAAAATATTTCATTAAAAAAGCCACCGATTTTAACGGTGGCTTCCGGCTTTCGCCTCAGATATTTTTATGGAATAGCCCGGTTAGGCGATACTAACCGAAGGCTTCCATGAATATTCTGCAGATTTCATGAATACCTCCTTTTGTTTGGTGAGTTGGAATGATGAAATTACGGATTTTTTTTAAAATACGAACAGCGGTTAGCGGTCAGCGATCAGCTATGAGCTATGAGCTATGAGCAGTTAACAGATGTCTGATATCCACAAAGCACCGAAAAAGCAAATAACAAAATCCAAGCTTGCCTACCGGCAGGCAGGCCTGTCCGCAGTAGCGGATAAATAATAAATTTTAAAACCTGAAGTATACAAAACCATAAAATGCTTTCCTTGCACTTCGCTCCTTCCCGGGCTTTGCGTGAAACATTCACCCATTTATTTGTGCGTGCCTAAAATAGGTTGACATTTTTTATAATTGTTCAAAAAGATCAAGCTGGGTATCCAGTCTATTTTCATTGTTAAGTTTTACGGTGTAAATGGTCATCTTTTTTCTTTTGTGGTTTTCTATTGCTTCCAAATGTCTTTCATATTCTACAGGACTCATGCCATTTAGGCTTTGATGGGGTCTTTGCTCGTTGTATGCTTTTATTGCATCTGAGAGTTTGCGCGCCAGTTCTTTAACATCGCTGACACTCCATCTTTTGAGATACTGGTTTTTGATGGTGTCGTTTACCCGTTCTATATGCGTGTTTTCATACACCTCATTGCACATGCTGATACCGATACCATACTGATCCAATAAAGCAGTATAGTCATCACTAACATACTGAGATCCCTTATCTGAATGATGAATGAGGGTTTTCTCATAATCCTTAATGCCCCTTAGCTTTAAAGCTTGCTGTAAAGCCGCCAGGTTGTTTTCTGCCCGCATATTATCAGCCAGGCTATAGCCAACTATCCTGCGGGAATACACATCCATAATGAACACAATGTAAAAGAACTTATCCGATAAATGAAAGTATGTAATATCACTGCTCCACAACTGGTTGATGCCATCAAATTCTTCTTCTCCCAGCAAGTTCTTATACCGGTTGGATTTCACGCTATAGGTGGTTCGGGTTTGCTTCTCTATGCTCTTCAATCTAAAACCCTGCTGTAACCCTAATGCTATAAATCCATCTCTGCCTATGCCATCCGGTCGTAGCATCTCATACATTGTCCTTAGCCCCATGCCCGGGTGTATCCCCCTTACCTCTTCCATCATCCCTATGTAAAGAACTGATTTGCTGCCCTGCGCTATTTGCCTTTGCAAGGCTTTAAAGTGCGCCTGGCGGCTAATGCCGCATAATCTCAATACCTCCCCTAAACGGTAGGGGTGCCGGTACTTGTTGTAGCGCTACCATTCGATGGTGGAGAACTGAAACTTTTTTTTAGATCAAAACCCAACTCATTGCTGCCCACTTCCAGCAATTTGTTTAAAAAATCAATCTCTAATTGTTTTTGACCAACAATACGCTCCAGATCAGCTACTCTTTGCTGAAGCTCCCGCTTTCTTTGTTCTTCGCTTTGCATTTGTACCACTAAGGTACATTTTTGCTCATGCCTACCAGAATACTGGTACAACCACCGGTAAACAGTATTGCGGCTTACCTGATGTTCTGACATCACCTCATTTATGCTATTGCGTTTATTAACCAGGTCTTTTACTATCTGTTTTTTTAATGGCTCCGAAAAAATCCGACGTTCCCGGATCTCTAACTTTTCTTTAATTTGCCTCATAATAAGTGACTGTTTTTTGTCAACCTATTTTAGGCATGCACAGGAGGAGCACACCGGTAAGCAGCAACAGGGGTGCAAGAATCATGGCAATTCCACCAACCCATGGCCCCGGAAACCAAAAACCGCGGGAGCTGTTTATACTTTGAGGCATACGTGAAATGCTATCTGTCTTTAATTTTGATCGAAGTCATCAGCTTTTGTCCGCGCAGCAATATTTTCAAGCCCCTTCTTTTCAATGAAATATCGGGACTTTTTTTTACATGCTCTTCCATATTTTTTTTGTATGAAGCAATGATTTCCCTGTAAGAGAGGATACCGATAATACTATTGTTGTTTTCTTTTGACACTACCGGCAATACGTCTGTATTTTCTTTTGCCATGATCTCCACTGCCACACGCAGGCTGCTGCCAATCCCAACAGAAATATTTTTTCGTTTAATAAGCGAGCCCACCCTGCTGTCGTCGCTTTGAAGATTACTGAATATGGTAGATGAGCTCAGTATCCCTTTATATTCACCTTTATTACTGGAAATAATGAAATAGTTGCTATTGTAATCCGGCTCTTTGTTGAGCCATTCCTTCACTTCTTTAACCGTGTTGTCTTCACTCAGTACTAAGCCGTTTTCTTTGATAACCTGCTCCACGGAAATTTTTTCCAGGATATCGGGTTCATACGAATGCGGGGTTTTAACGCCTCTGCGTGCAATCTTTTCTGTCATGATCGTATTCTCCATTATAAAGAAAGAAACAAAATACGAGGCTGCGCAGGCTGCCAGAAGTGGTAACAAGGCATTGGATTGACCGGTGGTTTCCAACGCAAAAATAATGGAAGTGAGCAAAGCCCTGGATGCGCCGGCAAACATAGCCGACATGCCCACTAACGCCGCCAGTGGAACAGTAACGCCACTTTGGGGAAAAAAATAAATGATAACGCTTCCCAGTAAAACACCTGTAGCACCTCCTATGGTAAGCAATGGCGCCAATGTACCGCCCGATGTACCACTGCCCAAAGCGATTGCCCATGATAAAAATTTGAGGAGACACAACGACAATATAAATTGAATGGTAAGCTCACCAGATAGGATATTTGTTATATTTTCATATCCTACACCCAGTGTTTCCGGTAAAAAGTAGCCTATAATGCCAACAGCCAATCCCCCTATGGCGGGCCACCACATCCAGTGAACCGGTAATTTTTCAAAACCATCCTCTATGTAATAAACGATCCTGGTAACCAAAACCGATAACACACCAATAACAATGCCCATGCCGCTATAGGCCGCCAGTGCAGTATTGGAAGGTGTTGGGATAACGTGCTTAATAGCAAATACCGGTTCAGGTCCAAATAAAAGGTGATGCCCTGCGGCACCTGTAATACATGCCAGTGCTACGGGAATAATGGAGCGTGGCGAAAACTCAAACAACAACAATTCTACGGCCAGGAAAATGGCGGCAATAGGACTTCCAAAAATAGCCGACATGCCTGCTGTGGCTCCCGCCGCCAGTAATATTTTTCTTTCATTGTGGGTAATCCTCATCAGTTGCCCGAGGGTAGAACCCAGGGCGCCACCGGTAGCTATAATCGGACCTTCTGCTCCAAATGGACCACCTGTTCCGATAGATACTGCCGATGACAACGGTTTTAAATAGGTAATGGTTGGTTTTATTTTACTTTGATTGGTTAATATTTGTTCCATGGCCTCGGGAATGCCATGCCCCCGTATTGCTTTTGAACCATACAGGGCCATTAACCCCACTATTACTCCGCCTATTACCGGAACTGCAATTACAAATAGGCCAAGCGGGTTGTTAACAGGTGTAGCATGGGTTACAGAAAAGCTTCCGTAAAACGACAAATTTGTAATTAAATCAATAAGATGAATAAGTAATTTAGCAATAATGCTGATGCAAACAGCCACCACAACAGCCAATGCAGAAATGGTTAATAATCTTTTTTTATCCCGGGCTACCAGCGGCTGATTAATCTCTGCTTCTATAGTTGGCGTTAATGAAATGGAAACAGGTATACCTTTGCTTAAAATTTTACTTTTGATCATTTAATATTTTCTTTTGCAATCCGTCGTAGAGGAACACGGATCGCATCAAAATAGCTGAAAAACCCAGCGTTATAATTTTACAGGGGCGAAGGTAAGTACTAATAAATAAACCTTTAACATGCGGCCATAATACCACTGCCAGGCAGTATTGTGAAATTACAATACCAATTTAATTAATTAAGTGGTTTGATAATAAGTGGTGTGAAATAATATCGAAACGCTATTGAAATTTACCTGGCGCTTATCGCCTCCTGGTCTTCCAGAATGGCATTATTTACCATCCTGTTTTCCAGAATTTTTACATACCGCAATGCCAGTTTGTTATTATAATTCTCATAGGCCTTTTGCGCCCATTGTATGGCTCCGTCAAGGTTGCCATTGATTTCATTAATAATAGCCATATTATAGCAGGCTCTTCCCGCTACCTTGCTTTTATCGCTGGTGGTTTCTTTTTCCCATATCGCCGCGGCATCATCCCAGTTGCCCGTTTGCGCCTTGCGCCGTGCCATTCTGAAATTATCCGTTCCTCTTACATAATAATCTCTTGATACCCGCAACCAGTAAGGAGTAATCCGGAAAGCATAGTCCTGCCCGGCTTTATTGCTTACCTGCTTTAACGCTTCTTTTCGGCCAATTAATGCACCGGCTGCTTTCACCGGGTTAATTCCTTTGCCGGTAAATAGCATTTCACCCGCCACCGGAAATTCATCCAAAATATTTCTTTCAACAGGATCATATATGCGCCAGCCCGCTTTTACAGTAGTGAGCATTGTGGCCCTGTGCTCAACGCCAGGCACTTTACCCAATGGAGTGTTTATGGTAACAGGATTCGCCGCATAACTTATTTTAGAATCGGTATCAAACAATTCAAGTGCAAAAAGAGCATCCGTATTATTTTCGCGGCATATCTTTTCTACAATATCCCAGGTAAGCGGAGATGGAAAAACCCCCGGAACCGTACTTTTAAGCCTGACGTCATTAATTGTTGTTACCCCGGCAAACCTGTTGTTTTTTATCAGTTCATTTTCCAAACCAGCTATACTTGCCTGTGCACCTTCTTTATCCAGGTCACGACCTTCCAGGGAAAACAGCTTGTCCACCACATCAACCGCTTTGTTTTTTTCGGCTACCTCGCTCCTGTTTATGACACCAATATTTTTTATATGGCCGGGAAGTGTAACAGGAGCCGGCTCCAGCACGCTTAAGCGCACCAATTCTGTTGATGCACAGGAAGATAAACCAAGAGCAACTAAAATATACAAAAACCTATTTTTCATACTACTGGATTTATGGATAATGAGCTTTATTCCATATTAAAACGTTTAATATTTACATATAGTATGAAGTTTGAGGGTAAAGGCACAGGGTGAAGGGCCGTAGGCTTCACTTTTCACCCTTCATAATACAGAAGAAAAGAAAAGTATGCCCTCCCCCTATATTTTTGGTAAGCAAAAATCGGTGAGGTAAAATGCACGCGACACCAGTCCAGGCGTTGCTATCAGTCCAATTGAGCCTCTGTTTCGAAAGCAGGGCTGAACCTGGTAGCTCCTTGCCGACAGCCGGAAGGAGACAAAAAAACAGAAAACGGAAATTATTTCCAGAGGCAGGATGGGGTTTAGGGATCTCCTGCACAAGGTTAAAATTTCCATTTTCTGGTGAGGGTTCAGCATTGTTTCTCAGGTTGTGGTTTCAGGATTAATGCTTTTTCTTTCGGTTGCAACAGCTTTATATCTAAACAAGGAAAGAGAAGTTCGGAGGCTTATGTATTAGGTTCTTACTGATCAATGATAGCACAAAGAAAATACATAACAGGGCGGGAAAAAATAGTACTTTCTATGTTTATTGCGTACTAATTTATATTAAACTACCTGTAGGTCTTGTACTACAAATTATACTGCATTTACTATAGTGTTACAACATTTCTTTTATGATCATTATCGAAATGAAAATATTTTACTTGTATTTATTACAGGATATGAGTATATTAAATCTTTGTTTGCTAACACCAATTCTTACAACAATAGCTTTTACCTTTGGAAAACATGACTTCCTTCGATACATCTAATGTACATTTTCAGCGGGCGCTGCAGTTTGTAAATCAAACCAACAGGCATATTTTTTTAACTGGTAAAGCGGGTACCGGCAAAACCACTTTCCTGCGCTATATTCGGGAAAACTGTTTTAAGAAAATGGCTGTGGTGGCGCCAACAGGTGTTGCCGCCATTAACGCGGGTGGCACTACACTTCATTCGTTCTTTCAACTGCCTTTCGGACCTTATTTGCCCACACGTCATTCTTCTGTAAACGAAACACAGGTTACCAACGAGCATACGCTGCTTAGAAATTTAAAACTCAACAGCAGTAAACGTGAATTGTTGCAGCAACTGGAGCTGCTGGTGATAGATGAAGTAAGCATGATGCGGGCCGATACCTTAGATGCTGTAGACACCATACTCCGGCATTTTCGCCGCCAGCTTTTGGCGCCCTTTGGCGGGGTACAGATATTGTATATCGGCGACCTGTTTCAATTACCGCCTGTAATCAATAATGCCGAATGGGAAATACTAAAATCTGTTTATAGAAGTCCTTTCTTTTTTGACGCACTGGCTTTACAGCAAAGCACTCCGGTATACCTGGAGCTCAAAAAAATCTACCGTCAGAACGAAGCCGGCTTTATACAGATATTAAACAACGTGCGGAACAACGATACTACCCCTGCCGACCTCGAACGCTTGCATCAATATTACAAACCAGGCTTTGAACCGTCCAAAGAAGAAAATTTTATCGTTCTTACCACACACAATGTGCGTGCCGACCAGATCAACAGGCAGGAGTTGGAAAAGCTTCCGGGAAAACCGTCTGCTTTTGAAGGTGTACTAACAGGCGACTTCAATGAAAGGGCACTTCCTGCAGAAAAAACACTGAAGCTCAAACCCGGAGCGCAAATCATGTTCACCAAAAACGACAAAGGTGAAATCAGGCGGTTTTACAATGGAAAGATTGGTATGATAAGCCGTATCAGCAAGGACAAGATTTATGTAAAATTTCCGGATGACGATACTGAACTATTGCTCGAAAAAGAAACATGGAAAAGTATCCGCTATAATTACAACAAAGAAAAAGACAATATTGAAGAGGAAGAACTGGGTGCTTTTATTCAATATCCTATCCGTTTGGCATGGGCCATTACCATTCACAAAAGCCAGGGACTTACATTTACAAAAGCGATCATTGATGCAGGCGCTTCATTTGCACCGGGACAGGTGTACGTTGCATTGAGCAGGCTAACTTCCCTCGACGGACTGGTGCTCTATTCAAGAATACATCCCCAATGTATCAATACCGACCCACGCGTATTGGCCTTTGCTCAAACTGAAATGGATGATGATGAAGCAGAAGAGCAGTTACAGCAGGAACAAAGGCGCTTCGTTACCTTTTCATTGGCCCATGCCTTTAATTTTGTAAAGCTCACCCAAAATATCAATATACACTACGAAGGATATGCTCACCGCCAGGTACCCGATAAAAACAGCGCGATTCAATGGGCGCAAGATTTATTTACACTGGCGAAATCGCTGCAGGAAATAAGCGACAAGTTCAGCAAGCAACTAACGGTGATGACAGCCGAAGCCGAACAAGATGGATTTGCCCGGCTGCATGAACGCATTACCGCTGCATCTGCCTACTTCACCCAATCACTGGAAAAAATGCTGGCTTCCCTGAAACAGCATGCCAATGAGATGAAGGTAAAAAAGAAAGTAAAAAAATACATGAAGGAGTTGCGCAACCTGGAACTGGATATTACCAGGAAAAAACAGCAGATCGCACAGGCTGTTCAGCTATCGGAAGGTTTGATGAAGGGAACGCAGTTATCTGATTTGCTGAAATTAACAGAATCGCAAAAGAACCAGACAACCGCTGATGAAACAATGACCGCCACAGAAACCATTGTTACCGGAAAACCCAAAAAGGGCGATACCCACCGTATGAGCCTTGAACTGTTCAGGGAAGGGAAAAGCATAGCCGAAATTGCAAAGCTCAGGGAGCTGACCGCAGGCACTATTGAAGGACATTTAGCGAGATTTATTCCGACAGGTGAAATTAAAATAACGGATATTGTTCCCGAACAAAAGATACAAACCATCCGTAAAGCCATTGAAGAACTTGGCGCCGGCTTTGCTACATCACCTGTTAAAGAAAAGCTGGGAGATGCTTTTTCGCACGGAGAGATAAGGGCGGTTATTACTTATTTAAGTGCTGGAGAAGCTGTTAAAGATTAATGCTATACCAAACATGAAACGTGAGAAGTGAAAGGTTGTGAATAGTGAGAGGTGAAATTCACCATTGCCAATTGTCTATTCACTTACTTTCATCTCGCTGTTTTCCGCCCGCCTGGTTCTTCACATCCATTTGCCAGTTGTTGTCAAAAAAGCCAGCCAGTTCAATAGCCTGGCTGCCATCGCGCAGCATGTCTAAGCGAAAGATCATGTAGTCAGGAAAACCGCTGCCACCCGCAAAATATTGGTTGGCATTGGCCGCATTCATGCCTTTCATGCCGGTACCGGCAACAACCCCTACAGAAGTTAGCGGTGAATTTTTAATGGGCCATGTAAAATATACAGCCAGGTCATCGCCACTCCATGCGTTGGGTCCGGCGCTCACATGGTTACGACTTACCTGCAAAGGTGAATCGTTCAGCAACAGGCTCCAGGCCGAATTGGTACTGGCATTGCCATATATGATCACATTCCGGCCCATATATTCGCCGGCATTGTATTCTTTATCGGGAATAATATCTACCGCGCCGTTACCCCGGTAATACCAGGTTTCCGCATCATAACGCGCCTTGTTAAACGCCCATTCGTTTTCTGTTTTATTACCTTTTGTGCCATACACTAAAACCATGTTATGATTAAACGCTTCCTTGAACGTGCCATAGCGCTGTGGTCCTTTTTGATCAATACCGGGGGCCGCGGCAATTTGCCATTGATTGTTTTGCTTTTGAAGCCAGATGCTGTCTTCGGCATCGTTGGTGGTATAACGCAGGGGAGCTAAACTATCCAATATTATGGTGATGGATGACTCCTTTCCAAATTGACCCACCGCCAGTTTCAGCGTCTGAACATTTTGGGTTGAACCGGTTATCGTTTTGGCAGCGATGTTACGGCTCAGTTGTATACGGCTGAATTGCAAAGCAGCGATTTGCTGTTGTATTGTTGCCCAGCGATAGGAAGAAGATATACCTGGACTTGAAGTTTTGAAGTCAATCGTATTTACAGCACTGTCGGGTAATATGGTGTGCGATTTAAAGAAGTTGAACAACGGTGGCCAATCCACGCTCTCATTACTGAACCAATGGCTACCCCCCGGATATTCTTTATAAGCAAAATCAGGGTGAAAATCAGCCAGCATTTTTTTCATCTGTCGTGCATAGTTTACCGAAACTACCCGGTCGGAGTCGCCATGAAAAATATAAATACCCAACGGCCTGTAATTTTCTGCCAGTTTTATCACATCGCTCTGGTTACCGGCCTGCAATAATATTTTTTCTGTAAGAGAGCTGGTACTATCGGGGATCTTACCATCATGTGAGCCATATTCTTTAAGGGTAGGGTATCCTGCACAAGGCGCTATAGCCGCCCACAATTCGGGGTATGTTGCCCCCAGGAACCAGGTGCCATGCCCGCCCATTGAATGACCTGTAAGGTATATGCGTTGGGGATCGGGGTTAAATTTCTTCTTAGCAATATTCAACACTTCTATCGCGTCTAAACGTCCCCAGTCTTCCCAGTTGAATCCGCGCGGCCTGCGGTTGGTGGCAGCTACAAGCGTACCCCAATCTTTCGGCTTATAGGCCCGGGCCTGCCCGATAGCCTCCACACCTGCGCCATGCACAGAAAGAAACAATGCCGCGTTTGTTGTATCTGAACCCGACTGTGGTGTTACTGCATAATATTGAAGACTTCCATCTATAGCACTTATAAAAGTATTAGCGTGCGGTTCACCCTGTTCCACAACCTCTACGGATATATTCTTTTCATCCAGCGTTTTATTTCCGCTTGCGAGTACCAGCGTCATTTCCTGTTTTCCTTTTTGTGCAGCCCCGGCCGCATTAAACGAAAAGGGAACTTTGCGTGTGCTCATTGCCGGTACAACAGGTAAAGCGGTAATCATTTCATTGCCTGCAATACTACTTTTTATTTTTAAATTCCGGATAGGTTTTGAAGAACTGTTAATTACAACTACTGCACCCTGCAACAATGCTTTGTTGTTTTGTAAAACAACAACAGGTAAAGTTGGATCTTCCGTATTCAAGCTAACTGGTTTAACGGGAAAGATCAGGCTGGCCGATGTTTGAAAGCCAGATCTGATATAAAATTCATTCAATCCTTTTTTTAATTTTACTGGAATATACAACCAGCCCGAGCTGTACGGATCGCCTGTATGAGGTTCGCCATTTACATATACACTACTGCTACCTCTTGTATTGAGTAATACTGTTTTTTCTTTAGGAGAAGTATAGGTAACATAGAGGTACCCGCTATTAAAAAAACCTCGTCTTCTCATGCCATTTTGCCTGGACATTCTGAAACTGTTGATACTGTCTGTATGAACGGCTACCCATTTTATTTCCTGCTGTTCATCATTAACACCTGCAATACCGTTTTCACGGGGTTGCTGCATCATATTGTTGTATAGCTGATGTGCCATCAGGTCGGTATACAATGCTTCACGTCCATAATGATGCAATCCGTTAGCCATCAGCCCGTTTTTAAAATAAACGGTATCCTGCGCAGTAACAAACAAAACGGGAACTGTAAAAAACAGAAACAGAAAGACATACGGCTTCTTCATACTTGAAAATTTAGACAAGAATCAAAGTTAACTGAATGTGTTTTGCATACAAAGTATAACATCAAAAAAGCCCTGTAACCAGGGCCTTATTATGTGGTTGTACACATCAATGGATTTAAGCAAAAACGATTAACTATTTATTGTAAAGCAGCAAGGGCTTTTTTAATGCGCTCCACTGCTTTTTCAATGTTGGTCATGCTATTGGCAAAAGAAATGCGGATGCAGGTAGGTTCGCCGAAGGCGGTTCCGGTTACTGTAGATACATGCGCCGTATTCAATAAGTACATGCACAGGTCGTCGGCATTGGCAATAACAGTATCTCCGTGTTTTTTTCCAAAATAAGCATCAACTTTCGGAAATACGTAAAAAGCACCATCTGGCACTGCACACTCAATGCCGGGAATTTCTTTAAGCAATTCCAGCATACGCTTACGCCGGTCGGTAAACGCTTTCAGCATATCATGAGATGCGGTTAAGTCGCCTGTAAGCGCTTCAATGGCCGCCCTTTGTGTAATGGAACAGGTAGCGCTGGTGATTTGACCCTGTAATTTTTCACAGCCTTTTACAATAACAGGATCGGCAGCTATATAACCAAGCCGCCAGCCGGTCATAGCAAATCCTTTACTCAACCCGTTTACGATAATAACGCGGTCTTTAATATCAGCAAACTGCGCAATGCTTTCATGCTTGCCTTTATAATTAATGTACTCGTATATTTCATCCGAAATGATAAGCACATCAGGATGTTTGCTGAATACAGCTGCAAGCCCTTTTAATTCGTCCCTGCTGTATACGGAGCCGGAAGGATTACAGGGTGAAGAAAACATAAACAATTTTGTTTTGGGCGTAATGGCCGCTTCTAGCTGCTCCGGCGTAATTTTGTAATTGCTTTCAATAGACGACTGCACGAACACCGGTTTACCGTCTGCCAGACGCACCAGTTCCGAATAGGTAACCCAGTAAGGTGTAGGAATGATCACTTCATCCCCAATATCTACAATAGCAAGTATTACATTAGCCAGACTTTGCTTGGCGCCGGTTGATGCCAGAATATTTTCGGGCTTGTAGTCCAAATTATTATCACGTTTTAATTTGGTACATACGGCTTCGCGCAGATCGGCGTAGCCTGCTACAGGCGTATAATGACTATAGTTATCGTCAATTGCTTTTTTGGCATATTGTTTTACATGATCGGGTGTGTCAAAATCGGGCTCGCCCAGGCTAAGATCAATCACGTCTACACCTTTGGCTCTCAACTCACGACCTAATTTTGCCATCTTTAAAGTTTCCGGCTCATTGAATTTCTGTAATCTCGAAGAAAGTTTCATGTTTGTTTAGATATATTCAAAATGTTATACCACTGATTTTTAAAAAAGCCAGCAAACCTACATCAAAATGATGATTCTAAGCGCAGTTATTTCAGATATACTGATTGATGATATTTTCGAGCCATTCCTGCTTGCCGCTCAATTGTTCTGGTTCCCCGTTTTCTGCCGCAAAGTTCCGCAGGTCTTCCAATTTCAGTTTTCTCTGTTCAAAGCTTTGACCGGTCCCATTGTCAAATGAAGCATAGCGCTCTTTACGGAATTTCTGGTAGGGCGATTTTTGCAATACGTTGTCTGCAATAACCAGCGCCCTGGCAAACGCGTCCATACCACCAATATGGGCATGAAAAATATCTTCCAGGTCGGTTGAGTTCCTGCGCGTTTTAGCATCGAAATTTATTCCACCACCGGCAAAGCCTCCGGCTTCAAGCACGATTAGCAAAGTTTCAGCCAGCTCATTGAGATTGGTAGGAAACTGATCGGTATCCCATCCGTTCTGGTAATCGCCCCGGTTGGCATCCATACTGCCCAGCATACCATTGTCGGCTGCTACCTGCAACTCGTGTTGAAAAGTATGTCCGGCTAATGTGGCATGGTTTACTTCAATATTCAATTTAAAATCTTTGTCTAAACCATAATGCCGCAGAAACCCAATTACTGTTGCGCTGTCATAATCGTATTGGTGCTTGGTAGGCTCGCAGGGTTTGGGCTCAATGAAAAAAGTACCTTTGAATCCGTTGCTGCGGGCATAATCACGGGACATCGTTAAAAAAGTAGCCAGGTGATCCAACTCCCGTTTCATATTGGTATTCAACAGGGTCATGTAGCCTTCTCTCCCACCCCAGAATACATAGTTCTCACCGTTTAAGGCAATAGTAGCATCCAGTGCATTCTTAACCTGTGCACCGGCGTAGGCTACCGCATTAAAATCCGGGTTGGTAGAAGCACCGTTCATATAGCGCGGATTGGAAAACACGTTGGCGGTGCCCCATAAAAGCTTTACGCCGCTGGCTTGCTGCTTGACCTTTGCATAATCTACAATCGCCTGCAGGCGGCTTTCGTATTCGGAAAGAGAACTTCCTTCATCTACCAGGTCTATATCATGAAAACAATAATAGGGAACGCCTAATTTGGTGATGAATTCAAAAGCGGCATCCATTTTATCTTTTGCACGCTGAACTGCATCCTGATTCGCATCCCAGGGGAAACGTTTGGTTCCCGGGCCAAAAGGATCGGCGCCGGTTCCGCAGAAAGTATGCCAGTAAGCAACAGCGAAACGAAAATGATCTTTCATGCTTTTGCCTGCAACCACCCTGTTTTCGTCGTACCACTTATACGACAGCGGATTATCCGATTGGGGGCCTTCAAATTTGATTTTGCTTATACCGGGAAAATATTCGCGGTTGCCTAAAGTAACGCTCATGATTTTGTTGTTATTCGTTTATACAAAAAATTAAGGGTGCTAAAGATAAGGCAAATACAGAATGTGGAAATGTGAGAAATATGAAAATGTGGAAATGTGGAAATGTGGGAAATGCCTGCCCGGCTGCATAGGCGGGTGGAAATGAAGCGGCCGGTATCTGCCGTGGCTGATCAGATCTCGGGTACGCCTTTCTGCAGGCTCCATTCATATATACGATTGCGTAGTTTTTTACAGGAACCATCCTCATATTAAATGCCGGGCACAACTTATGGCAGTGTTTACATTTTTATTGCGGCAGTTTATCCTTCCGTTCATATATATAATGTATGCTAACGGGGCCCAATAACCCCGACGGGCGTAATAATCCTTCAGCATCAGCTCCGTCAAATTTCGTGACGTTTGTTTTTGTAAGCCTTTTTTCAGGCGGGAGTTTGCCATCGCCAATCAGCCGGTTGGGCCACAGGTTCACTACTTCCACTTCAAGCTGGTTGTTTCCTGGCTGAACATGGTTTGTGATGTCAAACTGAAAGGGAGCGCTCCATTTAACCGGTATTTTTTTTCCGTTAATTACTATGGATGCCATTTCCAAAACATTGCCTAAATCAAGTATCACCCGGGTATTCGTGAGGTTAGCCCGCTTCACGGAAAAGTTCTTTTTGTATACCGCTTTTCCTGAATAATATTTCACGCCTTCCTCTTTAAAAAGCGTCCACGACCGCAAGGTATCTGTTTGCACATGGGCCGGAGCGCCCCAATGCATATCAAAATCAATATCCCACTTCCCTGAAATCAATTGGGCAGTATTGCCATGCCTGAAGTTGTGCTTTTTAATTCGTCCGTCACTCCATGTAAAGTTGTAGTTACCTGGTTGATACAATGTTGTTGTTATATTGTTCCCGGATCGGGTTACATCAACAAGTGACTTATTTATGACATTCCATTCATTTCCGGGGAAATATAATTTTCCGTCTTTTTCAATTTGAACAATATGAGGTGATTGCTTAGACCTTCTGAATACTATAAACCGCGACCCTTCGGGTTCCAGGTTCAATGGAACGATCGTTTGCCCGTTCACTTCTTTATAGATCAGCAGTTCTTTGATTTCTCCCGTCATTGGATCCCACAGCTCCGGCTTCATACCGGTAACCCTGAACCTGCATTCCACCTGTTCATACCGGTTGGGCAGGGAAGTCTGGTAGCGGTATTTATAGTCATTCACTCCCTTATATGCAAATTTATTCGCCACAAAATAGATCTCTGCATTATCACTGGTCCGGTGTATGTAATCAATACCCGTATTTGCCTGCGTACTTGTATACGCAAAATCGGGTTGTACTTTCATCTCTGCCAGAATGGTATTGATATTCCTGCCCCATATCACTCTTCCCTCGCCATAGCTGTTTTCTGTTGAGTGCACACCATCTATGGAACCCCACATTTTCGATGCAATAGCTTTTACCTGCTTATCACTTTCGGGGTAACCGGTTAGCCCGGTAGCTTTAACGGGGCGGGGGCCCACAACCGTGAGCCCTTCCCTGACCAGGGATTCCACTTTACGCAGCACATCAGGGTCAATAGCATTTTGTTCTGGCAGAACCAACACGCGGTAGCGCATGCCATCGGGCAATACAAGTGCCTTATCTTTTACAGAAAGCCTGTTCAGGATCACATCTTTCGAACATTTATCCCAGTCGTATCCGAATTGGAGGTCTTTTACTTCTTCTTTAAGAAAAACAAAATTGGGCACATCATCACCGTAATAATACAGCACATCGGCTACATACAGTCCCTTCGAAAGCATATAGGAGCACCTGTTCAGATAGCTGATAAAGTCCGGGGACTGCTCCCACCATGTAACGTTGGGATTCATGTGTGTACCTGCAAAATATTCATTACCCGGCATTCCAAATTCCGGGGGAGAAGAGGTAAAGGTATGCCACACAATTCTATTTACACCTGAGCAGAATACACGGTCAATATTGCCTTTTAAATCTTTGGGAGACCGTTCCCATTGCGGCCCGATAGATGTAGGTCCTTCTGCCGCAACAAATCTTTTTCCATTGGTATGTGCAACACAGGCGCTTTGCTTAACCGCAAGCCTTTCATCATCCTTTATCCTGTGCGTATTGGCAGTGGCCCAAAATTCGCCCTGGGGAAAATCGCTGATGGCCATTACTTTCAGGGCATCCACCGGAGCAGAATGGGGCCCGCCAGATTCGGGATGAATGCCCAATCCATACTGATGCGCGAGATCGCTGAATAGCTGGTAATGATTTTCGGCAATGCAATCTCCGATTGCTTTGCGGTAGTCGTGCAAAAAGCGGTTCGACTGTTCTGTACTTTCTACTATTCTGCCTGCCAGTACCGGCAGGTAAGGCGTTAAATCGTAGCCTCTGAATTTTTTAAATTCGCTCGCAAAATGATTACTCCATCCCAGTCTTCCCATTTCCCAGCTATCTGTTTGAAGAAAGTGCAGGCTGTTGCCTGCTGACTGTGCAGCGTTGATAAGAGGAAGTATTACATCGTTGCTGAATTTATTAAAGGCCCCGGGATTGAGATGATCCAGTGAAAGTCCATGCCAGCCATCACTGTTGGTTGATGTAACTGCGCCGGTACAGGTATAGCCGTATCGAATAATCACCCAGTTTCCTTCCGGGGCATCCCATGTTACCATGCCGTTGCTGAACTGATTGGCAAGGTCAACGATATCTGTTTTTTTGATAGCCTGAGCGGAAGTATAAGTCGTATAATCTTCGCGTAGTTTATATAAAGGATAAGCGCCCTTAAATCCAAAATCTTCATTAAATGATTTTAAGCCCCAGTTTTTGATCGCTTTGTCTTTTAAAGGAAAATTATTTTCAGGTTGCCTGAACGCCTGTACAATAATGTCTTCATAGAATAATTTTTTTTCGGGTTGGGGAAGCACCACTTTAACCTGCTTCCCTCCGCTGATATAGGTTTCGCTATACACTATTTTTTTTAAAGCCAGTTCAGGCGTAATGGAGGGCCCGCCCGGATTCCATCCACTCTGAACGTTAACGCTCAGTTCAATTCCCACCCGGTCCGCTTCTTTTACGGCATGTTTGTACAACGCCATCCAGTCATCACTCATAAACACCGGCCCTGCCTTTGTTTTTTTGGCAACGGTATAGTTTGAACTGCCTGCATCCACAATAGAAGCTCCGCCATATCCTTTTGCCTTCATTTCTTCAAGATCACGGGTTATGGATGCTTTGGTTGCCATGCTGTTGAGCCACCACCAATAACATCTTAAGCGCGATTCAGCCGGTGGGTTTATAAATTCTTTTCTCAGTTCAATGTCGTTTACTGCGTTCGAAGAAAGCAATGAATAACGCTGTTCCTGGGCCAACAGCACGAAGCAATTTTGAAGCGCAATAAAAAAAACGATCAGCGATCTTAGCATAGTAGTTACAAACCTGTTCATGATTAAAAATTCAGCGGAGTGTTTTTAAGTCAGTAAATGAGGCAGCAGGAAAAGATACATGAATATGCAAAAAATAAACTGATTTTTTTAAAAAGATTTTTAACTGCATTTCAACGCATTGAACCGGAAAATTAAAAGACCAGCCATTATGAAGCGTTATACCAAAACACGATCTTAGCGTTAACGTCACAACGACAGAAAGTGCCGACGAGTTGAGAAGCCTGATCGCTTACCTTCGGTCCGGAGGCGATCCGGAACATGAGGCATTCAGGCAGGCAGTGGCAATTGAATAAAGTAATTTTTGAATGTTACCGGATTGAACAGAAAGCAATATTTCAGCCCTTGCCTGGTGTTGTCAGCAGCAGGATAATCAGCATTAGCTGCTAAATTTTCCTATATTAATTCAACTGAGCTTTATGAAATTTACTGTACAACAACTAAAGTTTGCCTATAGCAAAAGTATTGACCATCTCAATATGCTTTCTCATTACAACAATCACTATTCGCCCGCTAAACTGACCCCTCGCTTTCTGTTGTTGGTGATGCCTACCCTTCTTTCTTTACCAGCACTACCCTGCCCCTGTCGGCTTTGTACAGTTGGTCATAAAACTTCACCAACGCGTTATAATCAGATGGGGGAAACCGGCCGCTGAACTTTTCAATACTCCTGTAATAGATGATCTTATCGGCTGTAACATCCACAGAAGCGCTGTATCTTCCGAATTTGCTTTCTATTTTTACGGGAGCAGGCATATTTTCTACAGTATAACCTGCCGGAATTTCGATAACAGCAGTATCAATATCCCGGTATTCAAAATTCAGTGAAACAGGATATTTTCTTGTATCATCCGGTTTAAGCTTCACCGGCGAGCGGGTTATGATATTGGGCGTAATGAATAACCGCCTGCCGGTAACGGATGCATAGTTTAAAGCGTTCAGTTGGAGATGCTCATCTATCGCAGGAATTGCGGCTTTGCTTTCTTTGTATTCAAATTTTTCAACGTCATAGTGTGGCAGGTCTATGTTTTTTTTAAGATATTCCAACTGCTTGTCTTTCGACAACTGGTGGATCATGCCATGCAGGTAATCCTGCTGTACTGCCGTATAATGCGTATTGATCGTTACGTTCAATTCTCCGTTTTCAGAAAGTTTACCGGATGCCTTTCTGATCTGAAGATTTTGCGCTATCCCATACCGGGGTGTTTTTACCAGTTTACCTCCGTTTTCATCTATCAGCAGCACCGGGCGGTTGGCATTGCTTCCGCCCAAATAGCCGGGAGCTACTGTTTGGCTCGTACATTCCAGCCACATGGTATCGGCTTTCAGCGGTACACATAAAATAATATGATTGAACTGGCTGCTCGGAAAATCTTCCAGGAAATGTGGTTGTCCGCTACCATTTTTAATAAGCGTGTAATGCGATTTGATACCCGCTTCTTTAAGCAATGAAAACATGTAATTAGACAATGCTTTGCAGTCGCCGTATTTTCTTTGTGCCACATAGGAAGCATCAAAAGTTTGCCAGCCGCCAATGCCAAGCTGCACGCTGATATAGCGGGTATTTTGCTGCAGGTAATTGTACAACTTCAGTACTTTGTCTTTATCATTGCTCATGCCACCGGTAAGCTGGTGAACCGTTTGCTTTATATTATCCGGAAGCTTATCCCGGCCCTGATTTAAACTATAAATGAATTTCCCCAGCCCCTCCCAGGAAGACATGTCTCCTGTATATTTTTCGAACTCAAACTTAACAGGACCCAAATACACTACAGGCATGATATCGCTCCAGTTGGGCGAAGCGTATTCCAACTGTATAGCTTCCAGGTTATTCAGTTCCCAGCGGTAAATATCCCGGCCTTTTTCTGTTTTTTTATCAGGTGCCGCCTGGTAATTAAACGCTTTATACCGGATGGCAAAATTTGCCGGAACAACCAGGGTCATGGCGCTTTGCATTACCGACAGATTTTCACCGTTGAGTGGAGACCATGCAGGAAAAAACATATTGTAATTATACTGTACTACAGTTTCATATTCAACGGTATAAGGATAAAGCCGGTGAAAAAAGCCATGCATTTTGATGCGGTTATCATCCATAAGGCTAATATCATCCGTAGCGCTTAAATCTTTGATCTCGCTTTTCTTAAGACTTTTTATCTTCTTCCCGTCGGCATCATACAAATTAGCTTCCATGCTTTTAAACTCCCTCAGCTTATCATAGCCCACAACTTCTACAGCGTATTTATCGCCGTTTTCATTAAGAACGGTGAGGGCATATTTATGATACAAACGTGATTTCCCAAGGTCCAGCACTTCAAACCGGATATCTTCCATCCGCTTTACCACATTCGCATCTTTCAACAATGCTTCAGGTATTTTACTCACCGCATAGTCTCCATCACCTGCAAAACCAACCAATCCAATAACCAACGTTATTGCTGTGATAATGATTTTTTTATACCGCATGCTCTTTAGTTTTTCTTTTTCAATACAATGGGTTCGGCATGCTTTTTCACCACATAGCTGAAAAATTCACGCAAGTCATTGTATTCTTCGGGTGCATAGGTGGCCCGGTTCAGTTTAAGTCGCGAGCGTAGCCTGATGGTTTCGCCGGATTGATCTATCATGTATTCAAAAAATCCGTCGGCTTCCCCAAATTGCACTTTGGCCGATTTGGGAATCTCCTCTATCGTATAACCGGCTGGTACAGATAGGTTCAAAAGATAGGTTTCATCAAACAAATAAGGCATTTCAACCGGATATGATCTTTCAGCAGCTTTAAAATAATTGTCCTTATAGCCTTCCCACATCATCGGGTTAAAATAGATCATATCATCTTCCTGATTCATTACAAAATCGTACTCTACTTTAACGGGCATATCCAGGTCCTTCAATCGTTCTATTTTTTGTCCGCTCAGCGTCATATCTCCTGTATAGGCAGTTTGTATATTTTTGAAAAAGGGTTCTTCACCTTTGTCTTTTATTCTTTCCCGCACATTTACAGATTCGTAATAACCGGCATTGGTGCTGCTATGACCCGTCCATTCACCAGGCTTTTCACTGCGAATAAAAACAGAAGTAAGTTTCTTCTCCGTTACTGAATCAGCACTCAGGTAAACCGCCGTTGCCAGATTTTCAGCAATCAGCCTTGCGTGGCCGTTATAGCATTCGTCTGTTAAATGATTAAACCCTAATAATGGGGTGCTGGCATCAAGATAATATAGCTTGTCATTTATATTTACTCCGCAGATCACATAATTAAACCTGTCTAACAACGGGTAAAACTCGTGTGTATATCCGTGTCCGCGGGTACTTAATATAATAGGATATGCCTCAATGTCCTGCTGCTTCATCATTGCCGTAAGCAGTAAATTGATATCGGCAACATAACCGTTTTTATTTTTATTGATCGTTCTGAGCGGTGCAGAAAGTCCGATACCTCTTTTACCGGTAGAAGTAAACCTGTCGCGCACATAGGCATATATTTTTTTAGCCTTTTCTAATTTATCTGCCGCCCCCTGGGTTACAGGTTTAAGTTTATCATCCAGCCAGTTGTTATTTTTTAAAAGACCCGCACCGAAATCCTCATCTTTCATTAGCTCAGTTGCAAGACTTGCCCAGTTGCCCATAATATCTTTTACCGGGGTATTGGGAAACCGGTATTGCGATAACTGGAATTCTATCTTGGCTATATGATTCCGGATAGTAGAGGTAAAACTTTCCGTTTTTAATGCGGGCACATCTTTAGCTATCCATTTGTGCTCAACAGCGTTTGCGGTAAAACTGTAGTAAGAAGAACTTGATACACCACCAGGGTTCACCATGCTAAAATTATCACGGGTTGTTTGGGAACTGTGCTCCAGCGGAAAACTGCCCTGCGAAAGGAACACGTAATTAAAGAAGTCGGGCATTTTTACTTCATACTGACTCCATAAAACCGGATAATCGCCCTGAAATTCCCAGGGCTGCAAATTGCGCAAAAAATCTGATTGAACAGTATATACATATTCAATCAGAGATCCTTCTTTTACAGCCGGGAGCGTAAACTTTACCCTTATGTGGTTCTTATCGTACTTATCCTTAAAGACAGACTTCTTGTCTAATTCCGTTTCCACTACTTTGCCGTTTTCAAGATTATACGTTGATGCTTTGAGGTTAATCACCTTTTCTTCTGCATTACCACTAACATAAAGTGGTATTTCCACATTGGCGGCATCCATCCCGTTTTGATTCAGGATCTTTATACGGGTATGCTTTTTAAATGATAACGAAAACCAGCCTTTGTTGTTCCCGTCAAAGTCGGATCGGCCTACATCGGCAATAACAACCGCACTAACGCTGGTATCGAATTTACTTTTGGAGAGATCAAAATCGGAGGGCGTTATCTTTCCGTATTTAATATTCAGCTTTTCCTGCGCAAAGAGATAATTTTGCGAAAGACTAAAAAAAGCTATCGCAAGGAGAAGGGTTTTGTTTTTCATTATTAACCGGGGTTTAGCGGTGATGGTACGAATATATTATTTTTTTGTATACCGGAGCCATTAACAATTTATAAATTATCAAATTGAATATCAGCCATCATACTGCCATTGTTAAACATATAGCAACGCTATGCGGATTTGATTATTGTGGAATTGCCCGCGCGGCTGCGCTTGATGATGATGCCCGCAGACTGGAAACCTGGCTGAGCAAAGGGATGAACGGATCTATGCAATACATGGAAAATTATTTCGACCTGAGAGTGAATCCCGTTAAATTGGTACCAGGAGCCAAATCGGTTATTACACTTTTATTTAACTATTTTCCATCTGCATCACCCAGCCCGGATACGCCAAGGATATCCCGTTATGCCTGGGGCAATGATTATCATGAGGTGATAAAAGCCAAACTAAAATGGTTTTTGCAGGAAATGAAACTTCAAATCGGGGAGGTAAGCGGAAGAGGCTTTGTAGATTCGGCGCCAGTGCTGGAACGTGCATGGGCACAGCGCAGCGGACTTGGATGGGTTGGTAAAAATGGAAATCTTATCAATAAGCGATCAGGCTCTTTCTTTTTTATTGCTTCACTTATTGTTGATACCGAACTGGAATATGATGATCCGGTAGCTAAAGATTATTGCGGCTCGTGCAGGAAATGCATAGATGCCTGCCCTACCGGCGCAATACATGAAAACCGTGTAGTGGATGGCAGCAAATGTATTTCGTACTTTACCATAGAACTGAAAGATATGCTGATACCGGATGAAATGAAAGGCAAATTCAACAACTGGATGTTTGGCTGCGACATCTGCCAGGAAGTTTGCCCATGGAATCGCTTTAGCACCGCCACAAATGAGATGGCTTTTGAACCCATTCCGGAAATACTCAATTTTACAACGCAGGATTGGGAGGAATTAACAGAAGAAAGCTTTAAGAAGATTTTTAAAAACTCACCGCTGAAAAGAGCCAAATTCAATGGCATTAAGAGGAATCTGAAATTCATCAGCTCATAACCCGCTGTTAAAGGCGTGAGCCATCGGGTTTGAGGTATGAGGGGTAAGGTATAAGCTATGAGCCGTGGGCTATCAGCTATCAGGGTCTCACCTCTCACGTTTCACCTCTCACCTTCAATGATGAGAAAAGGCTGCACGCCCGGTTGAATATTTT
>CALKHN010000122.1 GCA_937991535.1 uncultured Sphingobacteriales bacterium | reverse complement strand
GCAGTTGGCAAATGGGTATTCCTTTTTTGATAAAATTGATGGCGGTTAATTATTACACCCCACCACCTTTGCTCTCTTGCCGCCACCCAGGTATGATATTACTTGATCAGCCTTAATGTAAACGGATAACGGTATAACTTCCCGTCGTTGGCTTTAATGGTAGCTACAATTACCAGTATCAGTGCGATGATACCTACGATCCACAATAAAAAAATACCAATAATGGTGATAAATAATACAATACAGACCAGGGCAACTGTTATCTGGAAGTTCAGGGATTCCTTTGCATGCTCCGCAACAAATTTAGACTCATCTTTTTTTATCAGGTAAATAACCAGCGGTGCAAATAACCAAACCACTATAGTGAGTATATGTGAAAGGATGGCCAATGTTTTTTCATCGCTGGTAGGCGTTACAATGGGTTGTTCATCTGTTCCCAGGAACGTGTTTTGTTGCTCCATACATTTTATTTTGTACGGAAATATAATTCAATTCGCAGAAATTTCATAATTAAAGTCGCGCCGGGGTCTTCATCAAAAGCCTTTGAGGGCTGGCCAGCCCCCCGGCAGGAACAAAATCTATTCACCCAGCGATGCAATGGGTCATGCAACATCAATATGTTCTCTCGTATACTGATGCATTTTAAAGAGGAAATGATACAACTGCTCCATGCCTTTTATGTCTTCGTGAATGAGCAGGAAATTTCTTCCCGTTTGCTTTAGCCTTGCTTTGTGGGTAAGGGTTTGCACAAACCGGAGCATGTTATTGAATGTGTCCGATTCAAAATAGGGCGAGTCGGGGTTATTGATAAAATAGCACCTTAAGGTTTCCTCTTTCAGCACCATTTTTTCAAACCCGAGTTCTACCGCCAGTCTCCGGCAACGTACGGTAGTAAAAAGATCTTCCACCTGGGATGGTACGGGTCCGAAGCGGTCTCCCATTTCTGCATGAAACTGCTGCAGGTCTTCTTCCGTATCACAATTGTCTAACCGGGTATACAACGATAATCTTTCATTGATGCTTTCCACGTAGGCATCAGGAATCAGTATTTCAAGATCGGTGTCTATCGTGCAATCCTGCACAAAATCTTCCTGTTTCTGGATCTCTTCCTTAAATACTTCCCTGAATGAAGTGCGTTTTAATTCCCTTATGGCTTCATCTAATATTTTCTGGTACATTTCAAATCCTATCTCTGCCATAAATCCACTTTGTTCGCCACCCAGTAAATTACCGGCGCCGCGAATATCGAGGTCGCGCATGGCGATCTGAAAACCGCTGCCCAGTTCGCTATGCTGCTCCAGCGTTTGCAGGCGTTTGCGCGAATCATCCGGCAAGGTGCTTACCGGCGGCGCCAGCAGGTAACAAAAAGCTTTTTTATTGCTTCTGCCCACGCGCCCACGTAACTGGTGCAGATCGCTTAAACCGAACTGGTGCGCATTGTTAACAATGATGGTATTTACGTTTGGAATATCCACCCCGCTTTCCACAATATTGGTAGACACCAGCACATCATACTTATGCTCAATAAAATCCAGTATCCGCTCCTCCAGTACATGCCCTTCCAATTGCCCGTGCGCCACACCTATACTTAAATCGGGACATAAGCCCTGTATGATGTTGGCCATTTCATTTAATCCCAGCACACGGTTATGAATGAAAAAAACCTGCCCGCCCCTTTCCGTTTCGTAATATATCGCGTCACGGATATTGTCTTCATTAAATACCTGTACTTCTGTTTGTATGGGCTGCCGGTTGGGCGGAGGGGTATTGATAATACTTAAATCTCTCGCGCCCATCAGGCTGAACTGTAATGTTCTTGGAATAGGCGTTGCCGTTAGTGTAAGACAATCCACATTGGTTTTAAGTGTTTTGATCTTCTCTTTGTGCCCAACACCAAACTTTTGTTCCTCATCAATCACCAATAAGCCCAGGTCTTTGAATTTAACTTCTTTTCCCACCAGTGCATGTGTTCCAATAATAATATCGATTTTACCTTCCTGCAACTTTTTGAGCGTTTCCTTTTTTTCTTTGGACGATTTAAAGCGATTGATATAATCTACCGTTACAGGAAAATCCTTAAGCCGGTCTTTAAATGTTTTATAATGCTGGAAAGCGAGAATGGTGGTAGGTACCAGGATGGCGGCCTGTTTATTATCGCAGCAGGTTTTAAAAGCAGCGCGAACAGCTATTTCTGTTTTACCAAAACCCACATCTCCGCAAACCAGCCTGTCCATAGGATGTGGCGCTTCCATATCTTTTTTTACATCTGCCGCAGATTTGCTTTGATCGGGTGTGTCTTCATAAATAAAAGAAGCTTCCAACTCCGTTTGCATATAATTATCCGGACTATGTGCGAAACCAACCTGCGCCTTGCGCTGCGCGTATAATTGAATAAGGTCAAAAGCGATTTCCTTAACTTTTGCTTTTGTTTTTTCCTTTAGTTTATGCCATGCATCGCTGCCCAGCTTATTCACTTTGGGTACTGAACCTTCCTTACCAGTATACTTGGCTATTTTATGAAGTGAGTTAATATTGACGTACAGGATATCCGTATCCTTGTATATGATTCTAACCGCTTCCTGCAGTTTACCATTTACTTCAATCTTTTGCAATCCGCTGTATATGCCTACCCCATGATCAATGTGCGTAACATAATCTCCCGGTTGCAATTCACGAAGGGAGCGAAGGGTAAGCGCCTTATTTTTATTATAGGCCTGCTTTATCCTGTATTTGTGGTAGCGCTGAAATATCTGGTGATCGGTATAGCAAACCACTTTAAGATCGTGCGCAATAAATCCTCCATGAATGGAAATGGGTACAGGAGTAAATTGTATTTCCGCTTTCAGGTCTGCAAAAATACTGTGCACTCTTTCTAATTGCCTTGGATTTTCGGCAAAAAGATAAATATTGTATTTCTTCGCTTCCCAGTTTTTAAGATCTTTGATCAGGAAATCAAACTGGCGGTTAAAGGATGGCTGTTCTTTGGTGTCAAACGCTATTTCTATACCACCAAAATGAGGGGTGTGGCCAAATTCAACAATATGGCGCAACTGCAATTGTTCTTCAATCGCTGTTACAGGCACAAAATCGCCGGTGGTTACGTCCTTCTTTTCTAAATTGTCATCATCATCGTTCTGTGGTTTACTTGCTGTTTCCTGTACCCTGAAAAATATTTCCAGGTCTTCTTCCTGCACATTCAACTTTTCCTTTACCACATCCCAGTCCTGCACCCAAATTACCGTGTTTTCAGGGAGGAATTCCAACAGAGAAACCTTTTCTCCTGAATCAAACTGTGTTTCCACATTGGGAATGATCGTTACCTGCAACAGCTTTCTTTCGCTCAACTGTGTTTCGGGATCAAATATCCGTATAGAATCCACATCATTACCAAACAGTTCAACACGGTAGGGCTTTTCATTGCCAAAAGAATAAATATCCAATATACCTCCCCGAAGGGCAAATTGACCGGGCTCGTATACAAAATCAGTTCTTTCAAAACCGTAATCTACAAACTGCGACAACAATTCATTTACGTTGATGCTGTCGCCGGCTTTAATGCGAATGATATTGCCGGAAAGGGTTTTGGGTAGTACTACTTTTTCAAACAATGCTTCAGGATGCGTAACAATAGCGCCTACCCTGTTGCCGGTGGCAGTAGAAAAACGGGTGAGCATTTCCGTACGGAGCATTACATGCGAAGCGTTAAGCTGCCTATAATTTTTCCTGTTTTTGAAAGAAGAGGGAAAATAAAATACATTGAGCGCCGAAGTAAGATTCTCTAAAGTATTGTGAAAATAAGCGGCTTCCTCCGCATCGTTTAATACAACCAGGTGATTTAACTGCGAAGCGAGATCGTGCCGGAAAATGGCTCCAAAAACAAACTGTGAAGCACTGCCATAAAGGTTTTTTAGAAAAAGACGCTGGGGATTAGACAATACAATCCTGTCCGCAATCTGAAAAATGCGGGTATCTTTTAAGTATTCATCGAGCAACACATTCAAATTCATCTTATATCAGGGCCGCCCACACGTTATAATAATTACCCTATGGGCATTGGTAAAGAACTGCAAAGATAAGCGCTTAATTTAGTTTGTTTGGCGGTTAATTTTAAAACAATATTTAGTTAAAAGGTTTTCCTAAAAATATTTTGGCAAAATAATCGCCATTGGTATCCGTTACATCCAAAATTCGAACTTTGAAACGGAGCGCACTGAATAATACTATCCTTATTATTTTTATTTGTTTGTTTGCGCAGCAGGTTACTGCTCAAATGATCACAGGTGTATGGCGTGGAAAAATAAACCGGCAGAAAGTGGAACTGAAGATCATACAAAAAGGCGACAGCCTCAGGGGTACTTCTTATTATTATCAATCGTCCAACAATTACCGCCGTTACAGTATAAAAGGATTTTTTGATGAGCCCAACAATCTTGCTATATGGTGGGATGATGAATTACTGGAAGAAAAAACTGGAAGAACGGGCATGGGTTCCCCGGGCAAAGAAGCACTGCTCGCGCAGGCCGATTTTAATTGCCCTGGTGAAGGCATTATGAAATTAGAAGGTGAAGCCAACCTGAAAGAAGATGAAAACCGGCCAAAAGGTGAAGTGCATTTAGATAAGGCAAATAACCCTTCTTTTTATGATGAATGGGATTTTGTAATTGAAAATTTTACAGCCGGCGCTAATGATCCGTATATCATTGACAGTGTTGGGTTGATTGCAAGACATCCCGTTCCTGTAATCGCAGAAAAACCTGTAGCTGCCGTGCCACCTGTTATAAAAGAAAAAGCAAAGCCACCGGTAGTTGCTGCGCAGGCAAAGGCGCCGCCGGTGAGCATTGCAGCGCCGCTCACCATTGAACAGAAGTTTGCGCAGCGGCAGAAAATACCTGTACTGGAAATACCTGTGGCTGGCGATTCCATTGAATTGAATTTTTATGACAATGCTGAAATTGACGGAGATTCAATCACGCTTTTTTTAAACGAGAAGCTCATTTTTAAACATATTTATCTTACCGATAAACCATTTACCGTAAAATTGCCTGTGAGCGAATTACAACAAAGCAATGAACTGGTGATGGTGGCCGAAAACCTCGGCTCTATACCGCCTAATACTTCTTTTATGGTTGCCTATATAGGTGAAAAACGCTATGAGGCCAGGCTCGAAAGCAATGAAGGCAGCAGCGCTATGATACGGTTTGTAAAGGAGAGTGAGCGGTGAGTTGCCAGAAGGGTGCAAGGTACAGGTTACAAGGTACAGGCCTGCTCGTGCATTGACGAAAGCACCCTGAAGTCAAATGACAAGAACCAAACAAAATCCGAAGTTAAAAATTCGAAATCCGAAGGAATACAGGATGAACTAAAAAAATCAGAAATCATCAATCCAGAAATCAGAAATACCCAAACCCTGGAACTTGTAACCTGAAACCTGTAACCTGAAACCTGTAACCTGTAACCCACTTACACCACTACGTTAATCATTCGATTTTTTACATAAATAATTTTTTTAGGCGATTTGCCTTCCAGCCATTTCTGAACCACAGCATTGGCAAGCACCAGTGCTTCTACCTGCTGCTGGGTGGCATCCAGCGCTATAGTAATATCTGTACGGGTTTTGCCATTAATGGCTACCGGGTACGACTTGGAAGATTCTATTACATATTTTTCTTCAAATATGGGGTAAGTCGCATCCAGCACGCTGCCGCTGTTGCCCAACCGCTGCCACAGCTCTTCCGCGATATGCGGTGCATAAGGTGTTAACAGCACCAGTATACTTTCCAGTATCGTTTTTTTGTGACACTGCAGATCAGACAGCTCATTCACAGCGATCATAAAGGCACTCACGGCCGTGTTAAAAGAAAAACGTTCGGTATCTTCTTCCACTTTTTTAATGGTGCGGTGCAATACTTTCAATTCTTCAGCGGTGGGTTGTTGGTCTGTCCAAATTTTCCCTTTCTGCTCATCATAAAACAAACGCCACAATTTTTTCAGGAAGCGATGCACGCCTTCAATACCCTTGGTATCCCAGGGTTTGCTTTGCTCCACCGGTCCAAGGAACATTTCGTACATGCGGAAGGTATCGGCGCCGTATTTCAAAACCAGTTCATCGGGATTCACCGTATTGAACTTGGATTTGGACATTTTTTCCACTTCCGTTCCGCAGATATATTTACCATCTTCCAAAATAAATTCGGCATTGGCATATTCGCCATTGCGCCAATTTTTAAATGCTTCAATATCCAATTCAACACCGTCAACAATGTTTACATCTACATGTATTTGATCTGTTACATACTGATCTTTTAATCCAACCGATACAAACCCATTCTTCCCCCTAACCCTGTACACAAACCTGCTGCTGCCCTGTATCATTCCCTGGTTCAGCAATTTTTTAAACGGCTCGTTAAAGCCGATATGACCCAGGTCGTATAAAGCTTTCGTCCACATACGGCTGTAAAGCAAATGCCCCACAGCATGTTCGGTGCCGCCAATGTACAGGTCAACCTGGTTCCAGTAGTCAGAACCTTTTCTGTCACAAAACACTGTATCATTGTGCGGATCCATATACCGTAAAAAATACCAGCTACTGCCGGCATAACCGGGCATGGTGTTGGTTTCCAGGTGTCGCGCTGTCCAGGCTTCAATATTGGCCAAAGGTCCTTCGCCTTCAGGCCCGGGCTTATACGATTCCACATGGGGCAGTTCAAGGGGCAGATCTTTTTCATCCAGGGGGTAAGCTATACCATCCTTCCAAATTATAGGGAAAGGCTCACCCCAATAACGCTGGCGGCTGAATGCAGCATCGCGCATTTTATAATTCACCTTTCTTACCCCCTCTTCATTGTCTTCTAACCACTGTATCACTACTTCAGCGGCATCCTTCATTACCATTCCATCCAAAAAGCCACTGTTTTGCAATACCGCTTCTTTGGTAGGATTGGCTTCTTCTCCATTATAATAATCACCTATAATATTGGTAACGGGTATATTAAAATGCTTCGCGAATTTATGATCGCGTTCATCGCCGCAGGGCACGGCCATAATAGCGCCGGTACCATAGCCAGCCAATACATATTCACTGATCCACACCGGAATATGTTTTCCGCTCAACGGGTTAATGGCATACGCTCCTGTAAAACATCCGCTAATCTTCTTTTCGGCCATGCGTTCCCGTTCGCTGCGACTTTTTACATAAGCTACATATTCATCTACTGCTGCTTTTTGTTCTGCTGTAGTTATTTGACCCACCAGTTCATGCTCCGGCGCCAGCACCATAAAATCCACGCCGAATATGGTATCGGGACGAGTGGTGTATACCCTCACCCCCGCTTTTGCCTCATCCCCTAACCCCTTCTCCTCTTCGGGAAGGGGAAGCCCTTCAGAAGTACGGCTATTTTTCTTTTGAACTTGTATTTCTTCTTTTATTTTTTCAATCACCGTTTTGGTATTGTTCAACACGTCATCATTACTAAATCTTATGAGATTTAAACCAAATTCCTTTAAATAACCTGTTCTTGCTTCATCATATATTTTTTGTTGCTCTTCGTTATGGTATTCGCCATCTACCTCAATAACCAGTTTTACTTCCAGCAAAGCAAAGTCAACAATATAACCCTGAATAGCATGCTGCCTCCTGACTTTTACACCCAATTTATTGTTTCGTATATTTTGCCACAGTACATCTTCGGCTGCTGTCGGATTTTTCCGGTTCAGTCTTCCGTATTCTTTCAAAATATGCCAGTTTGCATCCGCAGTTTTAAAAAGCCGGCCCGATTCAGCAACCTTCGCGTCACCCCTCTCCGGGAGGAGAGGGGATGGGGGTGAGGCAAGGGAAAATTCAATCTCTGCCCCGCTGCTTTTGCCAATCCAGTTGGTCTGCATTTCTTTCATGGCATCGCTCCACTCCAATGTGTTCAAATCACCCTGCAGGCGGTCGGCATATTCCGTTATCCGCAAATACCATTGCCGCAATTTTTTCTTCACTACCGGGTAACCTCCGCGTTCACTTACGCCATTTATTACTTCATCATTGGCCAACACAGTGCCCAGCGCTTCGCACCAGTTCACTTCTCCATAGCCGCAGTAAGCCAGGCGGTATTCCATCAGGATAAACTGTTGTGTGGCCTCATCAAACCCCTTCCAGTCGGAAGATGAAAAAATTTCTGATTTGTGATTTCTGACCTGCCCGTCCGGCAGGCGGGTTTGCGATTTCTGGTCAGGTATGGGATGATTGATATTTCCTTCTGTTTCAAAGATCTTAATCAATCCATCTATGCTTTCGGCTTTTTTAGTGTCCCTGTTGTACCAGCTCTTAAACAATTGCAAAAAAATCCATTGTGTCCATTTGTAATATGAGGGGTCGCTGGTACGGATCTCACGGCTCCAGTCGTAACAAAATCCAATATTGTCTAACTGCTTTCTGAATGTATTGATATTATTTTCGGTAGATACAGCGGGATGAATGCCATGATCAATCGCGTATTGCTCGGCAGGCAGTCCAAATGCATCATACCCCATGGGATGCAATACGTTAAAGCCTTTCAGCCGCTTGTACCGCGCAAAAATGTCACTGGCAATATAGCCCAAAGGATGCCCCACATGCAGGCCCGCCCCACTGGGATAAGGAAACATATCCAATACATAATATTTGGGTTTGGAAGCATCATTGCTCACTTTATATATTTCTTTCGCTTTCCATTCCTGCTGCCAATGTTGTTCTATTGCCCTGAAATTGTATTCCATAATGTTAAAAATCCCTTATCATTCAAAGTAAAAGGCTGCTGAAAAAAATATTCAATTCACTCAGCCGTTAAGTGGGGGGCAAATTTACGGAATGCAGCTATAAAACCGTTATTTTTGCCCAACCCTTACCGTACCTTAACTACGTTTGTAGTAATAAAAATGGAAAGTTGCATTGTGTTTGAAAGATAACAGGCGAAGTTGCTCTTTCTCTTGTCAGACAAAATGCTATCGTTTACAGAACTTATTTAATCCTGTTTCAATGATTGAAATCAGTAAAACTTCCATGAGAAGGAGTAAACCTTCTTATTTCTTTAGTATTCTCGGTGTAGCATCTCTGCTCATCCTTGTGGGCATCTTAGGGTGGTTTGTTATTAATGGAAGTAAACTCGAACGTTATTTCCGCGGTAGTGTTCAGGTACAGGTATACCTGCGTGAAAATGCTCCCCAGGCCGACATCGACAGTTTAATCTCTTACATCAGGTCAAAACCTTATGCATCAGCAACCGAGCATGTTACCAAAGAAATGGCCAGGGATAAATTTATAAAAGAGGGTAATGAGGACTGGAATAAAGTGCTGGATTATAACCCGTTACCGGCTAGCATTGACTTCAACCTTAAGTCGGAGTACGTAAATAAAGACACACTTACCAATATTACGGCAGATCTTTCCCAAAACCTTATCGTAAGCGAGATCAGGTATCCCAATGAAGTGGTGAGCAACCTTAACAATGTAGTGCGGAAGGTAGGCTGGGTTTTAATAGGCGCCGTAACATTGCTCGGCATACTGGTACTTGTTTTGATCGACAATACCATTAAACTGGCTATGTTCAGCAACCGTTTTTTAATTAAAACCATGCAAATGGTAGGGGCAACACGCTGGTTTATTTCCAAACCGTTTGATTTAAAAGCAGTAGTGAACGGCTTTGTAAGCGCCCTCATTGCAATAGGGGTTGTGCTTATTTTTATTTTTAGTGTTGAAAAATGGCTTCCCGAAATTAAGGCACTGCGTGATTATACCCTGCTGGCCATTTTGTTCCTGGGGCTCATTGTTATAGGGATCGTTATTACATTTATCAGCACCCACCGCAGCGTAACCAAATACCTGAAGATGAAGCTGGATGATCTGTATTAAAGATTTTCCTTTTCTTATCTTCGCGCAATGGAAGCGTTGTTACAAAAAATTGAGACATACCGCAGGGAAATAAATGAATATACCGGCACAGGCGCCGAAGCTGCAGAACAGTTTCGCATTACCTATCTGGGAACCAAAGGTCTGGTAAAAGCCCTCATGGCTGAGATGAAAAATGTACCCGGGGACCGGAAAAAGGAATTTGGCCAGATATTAAACGATTTCAAACAATTTACAGAAGCCAGGTATAATGCGCTTAAAGAGGGCGTATCAAACGGGCAGCAGTCAGTTGTTGCCGATATTGACCTGAGTTTACCAGGTGATGTTATTGCCGTAGGTAGCCGCCATCCTATTAGTATGATGCGCAACCGCATCGTCTCTATTTTCCAGCGACTGGGATTTTCAGTTGCCGAAGGCCCCGAAATTGAAGACGACTGGCACAATTTTACCGCACTCAATTTACCCGAATACCATCCGGCCCGGGATATGCAGGATACATTTTACATTTCAACCGATCCTGCATGGCTGTTGCGCACACATACCAGCAATATCCAGATCAGGGAAATGGAAAAGGGGGTTTTACCTTTGCGCATCGTTTGTCCCGGAAGAGTATACCGCAATGAAACCATCAGCGCCCGCAGCCATTGCTTTTTCCACCAGGTAGAAGGCCTATACATTGATGAAAATGTTTCCTTTGCCGACCTCAAGCAAACACTTTACTTTTTTGTAAAAGAAATGTACGGCAATGATGTGAGTGTACGCTTCCGACCCAGCTATTTTCCCTTTACCGAGCCGAGTGCCGAAATGGATATTAGCTGCCAGTTGTGTAAGGGCAAAGGCTGTAATGTATGCAAATATACCGGCTGGCTGGAAATACTGGGCTGTGGCATGGTACATCCTAAAGTGCTGGAACACTGCAATATTGACCCCGCTAAATATACAGGCTTTGCATTTGGAATGGGTGTAGAACGCCCTGCTCTTTTAAAATATGGCATTAACGATATCAGGCTGTTCAGTGAAAATGATGTGCGTTTTTTGAAACAGTTTACAGGAGTGGTGTAGGACTGGAGGAATGTGGAAGTGTGGGAAATTTGAAAATTTGAAATCGGGGGTTACAGGTTGCAAGGGAACAAATACAAAGTTTGAAAAATCAAATCTGCCCGCCGTGCCTGATAGAATACAACTTTTAAATCTCGAATCCAAATGATTTTTGTTACGGGTGGCACAGGATTATTGGGTAGTTATCTTCTGCGCGAACTGGTGGCCCGTGGACAAAAAGTAAGCGCATTGTACAGGAAAGAAGTCCCCCAAGCCAGTTATTCAAATCAGGTGCAATGGATACAGGGCGATATTCATGATATCGTATTGCTGGAGGAAATAATGCGGCAGGTAAAACAGGTATATCATTGTGCGGCTACGGTATCTTTTAATCCTAAAAAAAAATACGAGCTGCTTAAAGTAAATGCAGAAGGTACCGCCAATATTGTAAATGCAGCGCTTAAGGCGGATATACAAAAAATGGTACATGTAAGTTCCGTATCGGTAATGGGGCGCAAACGCGATGGCATGCAGGTAACCGAAGAAACCAAATGGGAGGAAGAAAGCAATAATTCCAATTATGGGCGCAGTAAATATTTTGCAGAACTGGAAGTTTGGCGGGGTATAAGTGAAGGGTTGAATGCGGTGATTGTAAACCCCACTTTCATCCTGGGTGCAGGAAACTGGGAAACAGGGTCATCGGGCATTTTTAAAAAAGCATGGAAACAATTTCCCTGGTACACCGAAGGAATCAGCGGTTTTGTAGATGCCGCCGATGTTGCCAAAGCCATGATAATGCTCATGGAAAGTGATATTACCAATGAAAGATTTATTGTAAGCGCGGAAAACTGGCCTTTTAAAAAAGTATTTACAGAAATGGCCATCGCCTTTGGCAAAAATCCACCCCATAAAAAAGCGGCTCCTTACATCGCTGGTTTATTATGGCGTATAGAAAAAATACGCAGCCTTTTTACCGGAAGTGAACCCCTGCTTACCAAAGCGGCCGCAGATACTGCGCGGCGAAAAGTTTACTTTGACAGCAGCAAACTTTTAGGCGCACTGCCCCATTTTACATACAAACCATTGCAGCAAACCATTGAAGAATACTGTAATGCATATAAAACAATGCAATAATTATACCTCGTTAATGTTATTATATATTTTATGTAAGCCATAAAATGGCAAGGCATTTGTCATTTCACTGCTGGAGATAAACGAAATTCAACAAACCGCTTTCGTCATGCATGTATAAGCACTTATAATTATAATGATTACCCAATGATAAGAATTGCAAAATTATTGCCCGCACTGTTTTTTCCCATTATTGTTTTTGCGCAAAACAACTTTCGGGTTGCAGGAAAAGTAATAGACTCCGCTACCCAACAACCTTTGCAGGGCGCTTCGGTATTTTGCCAGAATACCACCATAGGAACGGTGACCAATGCGAACGGAGAATTTCAACTCACCTTAAGCAATGGTGGTTACGACCTGGTGGTTTCCTTTATGGGACTGGAAACACAATCAATGCGCATCAGCAATACAATGCCTGAAGCTGCTGAGCTTATCATAGCACTAAAACAAAAAGAAAAGAGCCTCGAAGAAGTTGCCATTGTGGCAACCAATGAAGTAGCCAACGGTTGGGAAAAATATGGACAGTTCCTTACAGACAATTTCATAGGCAAAACAGGCAATAGCAAGGAATGTGAAATTGAAAACCCGGAAGTGTTGCGTTTCTTCTATAGCAGAAAAAGAAAACGGCTGAAGGTTACCGGCGATTCTGTTCTTGTCATCAACAATAAAGCGCTCGGCTATACCATTAAATACCAACTGGATTCCTTTGTGCATGAGTACAACGATGGAAAAACACTATATGCAGGCTATCCCTTTTACGAGCAAATGGAAGGCAGCGAAGAGGAAATGCTGCTATGGCAGGAAAAAAGAAAGATGGCATACAATGGTTCACTCCTCCAGTTTCTTCGTGCATACCACGACAGCACATTGAACGGCGATGGTTATAAGGTTGAACTCATTAACGATGGAACCAGTCAGCCGTCTCCTATATACAATCCTTATGATACTGTTTACTACGATACATTGGATTTTAAAAGAGTGGGGCTCTATTTTCCAGGGAAACTGAGGGTAGTATATTCAAGAGAAAAACCCGATCCTGCTTACCTGGCAGTAAATAAATTGCCGATGAGCACACCCATTCAGATATCCATACTGGATTTGGCCAATGGAATTGTTATTGAAGAAAACGGGTATTTCTTTGATCAGAAAGATGTGCTTACGCTGGGTTACTGGGCCTGGGAAAAAATGGCGGATTTCCTTCCCTATGATTATTACCCCGAAAGAAATACCATTGAGGAGATGAAAACAAGAATTGAGGAGAAAAGAGCAAGGATTGAGGAGGAGATGAGGGCTAAGATGAACAGTGAATCCGAAAAAGAAAAAGTAGATTCGGTTGAAGAAAATACTCCTGCAAACACAACAACTAATACTGAGTAAGAGGTGAGAGGAGAAAGGTGAAAAATGAATAGTTTATCGTCTTACATCATCGTTTCACAAAGTGAATAGTGAGCCGTGAATAGGGAGAATTCACCATTGCCTACTCACTACTGCCTATTCGCCATTATTCATCACCCTCTTCCATAGTTCCGGTATGCGTTTTATCCAAACCAGTTCGCGTTTTTTTATTCCCGCATCGTCGGCTGGGGTTCCAAAATAGGTTTTCCCTTTTTCTAACAATCCTCCAACACCGCTTTGCGCAAGCACTGTTACATCATCTTCTATAGTTAATGTTTTGCTTACGCCCACCTGCCCCCATAATGTTACGCCATTTCCAATTTCAACACCGCCCGCGATACCTACCTGCGCTGCCAGCAAACAATTTTTACCGATAATGGTATCGTGACCTATATGCACCATATTGTCTATTTTTGTGCCGCGGTCAATTATAGTGTCATTTGTTACGCCGCGATCAATGGTACAGCCCGCTCCAATTTCCACATCATCTTCTATTACCACACGTCCGCAACTCTCCATTTTTTTATACCATACCTCCCGGCTCTTTTTGGTGTTATAATAAAAGGCGTCAGAGCCAATTACCGTACCAGGTTGTATAATTACGTTATTGCCGATTACACAATGATCCAGAATGGTAACGTTGGAATGAATAATGCAATCGCTGCCAATGGTTACATGGTTACCAACAACCGCGCCTGGCGCAATAACCGTTCTTTCACCAATGATCGCCGATTCGCTTATTGCTTTTACCGCAGGCGTGTATGGCCTGAAATGGCGAACGATTGTAAGATATGCTTCAAAGGGCTGCTCGGTAACCAGCAATGTTTTGTGTTCCGGGAAGTTGGTTACACCATTAATAATAATGCAGGTTGCAGGTGAGTTGATGCACTTATCGTAATACTTTGGATGATCTACAAATACAATGTCGCCGGGTTCTACCCTGTGAATTTCATTAATGCCCGTTACGGAACCGTTAATATTACCTTCGGGCCTGGCGTTTATTAATGCTGCAATCCACTGAACGGAAACCGGAGATGGAAATTTCATGCGGGAAGTTTTAGCAAAAGTAAAGCAGCTTAAACAACTTCAGTAAAGTAAATTAAAAAGTATCTTTTGCTTCTTTAAACGCGTAACAACATAAATGAATCGCTGTTGATGCAGTGATACCAACAGTTTACAAAAGAATTGACCTGCTCATTCAGAATATGATTTTATAAAGAAGATGAAAATCTTTTAATGGACCGCAACATGATACCTTGAAAATTATAACAGCTAAAAATTTAAAAACAGGATTTTCTATTGACCTCTTTTTTTAAACTCCGGTGATATCCACAAGCCGGCGAATAAAAATGTGTATAAAAATTAATCGAAAATTTTTCTTGTTAGAAAAAATTATTTTTAATATTGTGTAGGGAAATTTATTTCCCGGTACTTACTAACCCATCCATATAATGAAGTCTCCCCCAAACGGGAGGCTTTTTTATTTACTATGCAATACAAATACTACATTATTTATAAACCTTACCTGGTATTATCGCAGTTTACTTCTTCCGGTGGTAAACAATGTTTGAAAGATTTTTTCCAGGCAGAGAAAGATGTATACCCGGTGGGAAGATTGGATTATGATAGTGAAGGCTTATTGATTTTAACCAATGATCCTTCTTTAAATCACCGTTTGCTGCATCCGCAGTTTGCGCACGAAAGAGAATACCTGGCCCAGTGCGAAGGGCTGATAACAACCGAAGCAGTTCAACAATTAATTACAGGTGTACCTGTTACCATCAATGGCGTCGTCCATCATACCAAACCATGCAGGGCAATGCTGTTAAAGGAAGCGCCACAGCTACCAGATCGTAATCCTCCCATTCGCATTCGTAAAAATATTCCAACGTCATGGATACGGCTTACCCTTACAGAAGGGAAAAACAGGCAGGTAAGGAAAATGATGGCACACACGGGCTTCCCTGTGCTCCGGCTCGTTCGTTGCCGTATTGAAAATATCCTGTTAATGGGTATGCAGCCCGGTGATATGAAATCCTTGCCGCAACGCACAATCTATCGTCAACTCTTCGGAAAATAAATTACCTTGCCACCTAAACATATTGCAGATATGCTAAAGTCAATGACGGGTTTTGGCCGTGCGGAACAAACCATTGGGAAAAAAACATTTTTAGTAGAGATCAAATCGCTGAACGGAAAACAATTTGAGATTTCTCTGAAACTACCGTCTTTACTGAGACCCTATGAATTTGATATTCGCAACCTGCTTTCGGAAAATTTGCTAAGGGGCAGTATTGATTGTTTGATTACGCTTAAGCAAAATGGAGCAGCCAAACCTGTTGTGATCAACACCGAACTGGCAAAATCCTACTATCAGTCATTAGCGGAGCTGGCCCAAAACCTTAACTTAGATACAGGCTCCATTTTAAGCTCGCTCCTCAAATTACCCGAAGTGGTAGTACCTTCTACCGAGGTATTGGATGAAGAAGACTGGAAGGGGTTTCAGCAGGTTATGCTCAGCGCAATAAAAAACATTAATGATCACAGAACAAACGAGGGGGCTGTTCTGGAAAGAGATCTCACGCAGCGCATTGGCAATATCCGGGAGCAGCAGAAAAAAGTGATTGAATTAGAACCCCTACGCCAGCAAAAGATACGTGAGGGTTTGAAAAAGTTATTGGAAGAAAACGTGGGAAAAGATAATTTTGACAGCAACCGCCTGGAGCAGGAAATGATATACTATATTGAAAAGATTGACATCAGTGAGGAACAGGTGAGACTACAGAATCATTGCGACTATTTTCAATCACTGCTTAAGGAAAATGGCGAAGCCAAGGGAAAAAAGCTTTCTTTTATTTTACAGGAGATAGGCAGAGAAATAAATACAACAGGGGCCAAAGCGTACGACGCTACTATTCAAAAATGCGTGGTGCTTATGAAAGATGAACTGGAAAAGGCCAAGGAGCAGGTTTTAAATGTTTTGTAAGTAAAAAAATATGTGCTTGAAAAACAGGTTTGTTTCAGCAGTTTTATCCGCGGCAATTGTTTCAGGTTTGATTTTGTGCGGTACAGCATGCAAAACCATTGATGTTTTCGAAAAGAATGTGAATATCCCTAACCATCAGTGGGAGCGTTCCTTTCAACCCGCCATTGTATTTAACATCACCGATACAGCCGCACTGTACAATATATATGTAACCTTACGCCATACACACGCCTATAATTATAACAATATCTGGTTAAACGTTAACTACCAGCTTCCGGGCGATAGCCTAAAGCAACAAAGAGTTGATATACCACTTGCCGATAACAATAAAGGATGGCTGGGCACAGGTATGGATGATATTTATGAAGTGAGGAGACTGATCACCCCGCAACCTTACCGGTTTAAAAACTCCGGCAAATGTACCTTCACACTTGAACAGATCATGCGCGAAAACCCCTTAAAGCATGTTATGAATGCGGGGATACGCGTTGAAAAAGTAAACCAGTAATGGCAAGCTTATACAAAAGAAAAAAACTGACGGTTATTACCATTGTATACTGGTTCCTGCTCACCTATATTGTTACCGCACTCATATTCTGGTTTCTGTCGCTCGTAAGGCAAAGCACGCAGATGTCGGAATACAAACTGCTGCAGCTAAAAAAGGATGCCCCCGACTACAGCACCAGGGTAAACGAAATTGAGGATGAAGAAAGAAGGAAAATAGCGCAATACATTGGCGAGGGCTCCACTTTTTTATTGCTGATACTGGTGGGAGCGGTTTTTGTTTACCAGGCCACGCGAAGGCAGATATTGCTGACCACCCAACAACAAAACTTCATGATGGCAATCACCCATGAACTAAAAACGCCTATTGCCATAACAAAGCTCAATATCGAAACACTGCTCAAACGAAAATTAGAAGAACCACAGCAGGAAAAGCTTTTAAACAACGCGCTGCAGGAATCTAACCGGCTTAACGATTTGTGCGATAACATCTTACTCGCTTCTCAGATAGACGCCGGCGATTACCTGCCGGATAAAGAAACAATAAACCTTGGTGAACTGGTGGAGGAAAGTACAGCTTATTTTAAAACCCGGTTCCCGTACCAGTTGATTGAAGAAACCATCGGAGAGAACATATATGTAAAAGGGGATCGCTTGTTGCTTCAGTTAGCAGTGAATAATTTAATTGAAAATGCCATTAAGTATTCAGAAAAACAAAAACCGGTAACCATTCTTCTGCAAAAAAATGATGCGGAAACACAATTGCTGGTAAAAGACCTGGGCAAAGGCATCGCCAGCCATGAAAAGAAAAAAATATTTGAGAAATTTTACCGTGCCGGTGATGAAAACACCAGGAATACCAAAGGCACGGGACTGGGATTGTATCTTACTAAGAAAATCGTCAAAGATCACAACGGAAATATAACGCTGCAGGATAATACGCCTTCCGGCTGTATTTTTGCAGTATCATTACACACAATAGTCTGATGCATCATGGGTACAACTACTGAAGAAGGATATATTTTGCTGGTAGAAGACGAAGAAAATTTGCAGGAAGCATTAAAACTTAACCTTGAACTGGAAGGATATGAAGTTACCTGTGCCGGTGATGGGACCGAAGCTTTAAAAAGGATCGCAGAGGAATATTTTGATCTGATCATTATGGATGTAATGCTGCCGGAGATAGACGGCATTGCAGTTACCGAAAATGTACGCCTCAATAATAACGATGTTCCCATATTAATGGTAAGCGCCAAAGGCAGCAGCGCCGAGAAAGTGCTGGGCTTAAAAAAAGGAGCAGACGATTATATCACCAAACCCTTTAACCTGGAAGAGCTTTTGCTGCGGGTAAAAAAACTGATCAATAAAAACAAACGGTTACAGGACAAAGAAACAATAGGAGATCACTACCAGTTCGGAAAAAATACGATAGACTTTAAGGCGCAATCGGCCACCAATTACCAGGGCAAAATTATTGAGCTTAGCCGTAAGGAAGCCATGTTGCTGAAGCTGTTGCTGGAAAACAAAAACGATGTGGTACCCCGCGAAAAAATACTACAGGCTGTTTGGGGCTACAATGTATATCCCACCACCCGCACGGTTGATAATTTTATACTTAGCTTCCGGAAATATTTCGAGGAAGACAGCCGTAACCCGCGCTATTTTCATTCTATACGGGGAGTGGGGTATAAGTTTACGAATTAATGTTGTGAAAGATGAGAAGACAGAGGCAAAAGAAAGTGTGTCGTAGTGTCGTGCCAGGTTTTCATGTAAAGCCCTGTGAACAGCGATGAAACCCGGGCACTGAACCATGGGAAACTAAAAAATCAATTCACTCCATTTTTAAGCTTCTCCAACGCCGGTATTAAATCATGAACATCGTTAACATAGGTTACTACTTTACCCTTTTTATCGAACAGGATATGGGTAGGATAAGTATCCACGTGCAAAGTGTCTGATATAAAATCTTCTGCATCGGGTACCACTAAATAATCCAACCTTTTTTCTGAAAGAAAAGATTTAAGTCTCTCTTTCGAATCAAGCGCAAAGCTTATAAAAACAATTTCATCTTCATATGGTTTATTTCGTTCAACAAGCTTGTTCAATTCCCGAAATTCTTTAACACAGGCAACACAACTTATAAACCAGCACTTGACCACAACTATTTTTCCTTCAAAAAAAGCATTGTTGTATGCATCTCCATTGATGTCTTTGAAATTAAATGCCGGCATTGGCCTGCCTTCCATTCCCATATAAAATGATGTTTTCTCCGCATAATTTTTAATATCCCTGATGATATCCGGGTTGGTATCATCGGGCATTTTTAAAAGCATGTAAGTCGGCACAGTATCAATCTTCACAGGCATAAATTCTCCTGTTACTAACAAACGCAAAAATGAGTCTTTGTCTATAGCTGTAAAAGAACTATCTAACCCAATAAAGTCCCTGGATAATTTTATATTATAATACCTGTACGTATAATATGAACGAAAGTCTTTTGAAAGCCCTTTTACTTTTACATTAAAAGAGGCCTTGGAAACTTGTTGCTTTTCATAAACAGACCTGCTGTTGCATTGAGTAAGGACTACAATTAAGAATAGCAAAATATTCATTTTCAAAAATGAAACCCTTACAGATTCAGTGCAGGCAATCCTTTTAAAAAAAATATATTGGTTACATCTCACTGCTATTTTAATTTTCGCATGGGATGCTTAAAGTTAATAAAATACTAGTCTGCCATTATTTATTTCTTTGCCTTGTTTTGATCTGTTACTGATGGTACATAATAGCTGCAAATTTTTCTGTGCCCGGTTGGGCATCTGCAACCGAACCAGTAATAATGCACACTGCAATCAAACAAAAGCGAAGCATTCTGCCTTTTGCTATTGGCTTCTGAAAATATATTGACACGTTTTTCATCATCTGCTTCTCACCTTAGCCATTAGCAGTGAGCCATCAGCAACCGCAAACACACAGGAGCAATTGGCTAAATTGTGTTAACGGCAAGCTATTCATCATTCAGTTTTCACCTTTCGCGTCTCACCTCACTGTTCACCTCCTTATTGTGGTCCGGAATGCAGCCCTATGCGATTTCCTTCCGTATCCAGAAATAAAGCCATATAGCCATATTCGGGAGTAATTTCGGTTTTAGGCATCAGCACTTTACCTCCTGCTGCATCTATGCGATCCAAAACGATCTGCAGATCGGGGCTTCCATTCAAATAAATCAACGGTCCGTCTGTAGCGGAGGGCTTATGAGAGCCGCCACTATCTACAAGGGCGCCACCAACTCCCGACATCATATCCGTTAATGCAAACATGCGCATTTTTATTTCAGGCATATCCATAGGGATAAGCTTCGTATCGAATATCGTTTCATAAAACTTTGTTGCCCGGTTTAAGTCGGTTGCCGGAATTTCAAACCAGCTAATTGCGTTTGTAAATGTCATGATAAAATGTTTTAGTAGTTTATATATTGTTGTAATTCACGGGAGATTTCACTTCTGTAGCTCTGGGCTATCAGCCTTCAGCTTTCAGCTAAAACACACTAACGATAGGCAGATAACCCATGGATGCAAACATTCACAGTGTTAAACCCGAAGCCGTGAATCCGAAGGAATACTCACCACTCACCACTCACTATTCACAATTCACTTTTCTCTTCTTTCTCCTCTCACCGCCCGCCGCTTCATCTCCATGCACCAATTATCGCCCCCATTAAAGTAAGCGCCACCACGCTGTAAAATCCGTTGATGAGTATCAACCGCCAGCTTTTGAGCTCAAACAGGCTATGGATAGCAATGGCGCAGAAAGTCCATATCCCTGCTAAAATGCCTGCAGTTGCAGCCCATGCAAGATATGCTTTTTGGGCACAATCGGCCGGGCAGTCACCGGGTGTATCGGCAAGAAACATACCGGGATTGGCGCCCATCAGCAGGGAAAAGATGACCGTTCAGCCAAAACTTTTCCTTTGTTACCCCTTTTCATCTGTTCTTCCGAAAACATATCCCAAAGGCAAATTAAAACTAAAGGTAGCGCTATGAGTTGATGAAGATATTATAGTAGCGCAGGAAAATGTGGGCGATTTTAAGGAATGGATCGGCCGGTGATGCGAACCGGCTCTTAAAACGTAACATTTTCCCGTGCAACGCGTTATGCAGTATTGCTGTCTGTTAGCTGCATACTGCCGTTACAGTATGGCAAAACATTAACAAAACACACTATAAAAGCAATAGTCTATTCGCTAATTTTAAATTAAACTAACAGTTATAAGTTTAGTCGTAATTACACACAATTAAATGTTCGCAATATGAAAACATTTTACACCCTGATAACCGCCCTGCTTTTTGGACTGGCATTACCAGTTGCCACTATCGCTCAAAATGAGTGGCCCAAAACCATTACCGGGTCGGAGGGCAGCCTCATTAAGGTTTATCAATGGCAGCCCGAATCCTTTTCAAACGGAATACTGGAAGCCAATGCAGCCATCTCCGTTGCCGAAAACGGAAAAGATGAACCGGCATTCGGAATGATCTGGCTAACGGCTTCAACAAATGATAATGGCCAACAGGTAGTTATCCGCTCGGTTGAGGTGAATGCTATAAAACTTCCTAACGAAACCGATGAAAATAAATTGGCAGCCCTGCAAACATCCATTGCCAATGGAATGTCAAACCGAAATTTTTCCATTCCGGCAAGTGATATAGATAATGCTTTGCAAACCAACAAAGAGCAGGAAAAAATTTCAGGCAACCTGAATAATAATCCTCCAAAAATTATGTACTCCGATAAACCTTCACTGCTTGTTGTAATAGATGGAGCACCCAGGTTACAGCAAAACAGCAAATGGGGAGTAGAAACGGTAGTCAATACACCGTTTATCATCGTGAAAAACAACAATAAAAAATTTTACCTGTACGGTGGTAAGCATTGGTATGCCGCTCCATCGGCTACAGGACCTTATGCTATAACAACAAATGTTCCGGCTAATCTCGAAAAGATTCAATCCGAAATCATACAGGCTAATAAGGACAATAAAGTACAGCAGGAAGAAAACGACTACACTATTTCAAACATTATAGTAAGTACGGAGCCGGCTGAATTATTACAATCTAATGGCGAGCCCAATTTTACCCCGGTACAACAAACCAACCTGTTGTATGTAAAAAATTCCAACAACGATATTTTCATGGATGTCAGCAGTCAGCAATATTATGTACTGCTTTCGGGCAGGTGGTACAAGTCGCAAACGTTAAGCGGTAAATGGAATTACGTTGCTTCAGATAAATTACCTGCCGATTTTGCAAGAATACCTGAAGGATCTCCAAAAGATAATGTGCTGGCAAGCGTGGCGGGTACGCTCGCGGCCAAAGACGCAGTAATGAATGCGCAAGTACCCCAAACAGCTAAAGTTGACCGCAAAAATACAAATGCCGATATACGGTATGATGGCAACCCTCAATTTGATGATATTGATGGCACGGATATGGCTTATGCCGTGAATACGCCGGATTATGTGATTCGATGGAGAGGTACTTATTATGCAGTGGATAATGGCGTATGGTTCCAGTCTTACAGTGCAAACGGGCCATGGGTAGTAAGTGCCGACCGCCCTTATGCGGTTTCGCTTATCCCGCCACGTTACCCCGTATACGCCATGAAGTATGTATATATATATGATGTAACACCGGATTATATTTATATGGGTTATACCCCCGGCTACCTCAATACCTTTATTTACGGACCTACTGTTGTATATGGAACAGGATATCATTATCGTCCATGGTACGGCAGTTATTATTATGCCCGTCCGTACACATGGGGCTTCAATATGCACTACAACCCGTGGACAGGGTGGGGTTTTGGATTTAATTATAATATGGGATGGTTTCACATGAGTGCAGGCAATTATAGCCCGTGGGGTTGGGGCGGATGGTGGGGACCATCCATATACCGTCCTTCTTATTGCTGGACACCTTACTATGGTGGATACAGGCATGGGTATTACGGCGATAGCTATTACTGGAGCAGAAATACCGTTATTGTAAATAACATAAATGTTTATCACAACAACAATATTTATAATCATAGAAGAGATGTGGTTACGAGAGATAACCGCAGAGCCGTGTCATACAATGAAAACGGGCAGTCTGCACCGGTAAGAAGTTTTAACAATGCAAGACCTTCCGAAAGGAATGTATCCGGGAATGCAAATACATCTTCGCGCCCTTCAGTAATAAGAGATAACAACTCCGGTTATACGTCACCTCGTAATGCATCCGGCCGTATTTCGGGAAATAATGTTGATAACAACAGGGCTGCAGTAAGGCCTTCCAGAACTTTTACCGAACGTTCTGCTTCGGGCAACAATGACCGCGTTAACACACAACGTCCGTCAGCCAGAACCAATGCCTATAATGATAACGTTAACAGGCAACTGGCCGAACGAATTGACAATACAAGTACGTCGCCGTCTTCTTCTGTTAACAGGCAGCGAACAATTCGTTCGCAAACGCAGCAACAACCCGCCGTACGTTCTTCACAAAGAAGAGCACCCAATACAATCAGTGAAAGATCTCAGCCTGTTCGCAGAAATGTTAGCCCGGCGCCACGTTCTTCAGCACCGCAAAGAGTAGAAAGATCTTTTAATAATAACTCTTTTCCACGAAGCGAGGGTAATCGCAGCAGCAGATCATCTGGCAGTAATGAGCCAAGGGCAAGAAGGGGATAATTACTTTAATATATAAGCGATAAAGCAAAAAAGAGAAAGAATATTAGCACATTCTTTCTCTTTTTTATTAAAAATGATAGCTTTGTGCGATATTTTCAACCCTTGAAACGATTTTAATCATTTTGATAACATATCTTTACCAATAACATCTCAAAAAACAATTCAAAATGAAATTGAAGTATTTTTTACTCTTGGCCCTTGCTCCGGCTTTTCTATTTTCCTGTGTAAGCAGTAAAAAATTTAAAGCGGCACAGGCTCAATTAGATTCCCTGAATCAGGCCCACACCAAACTACAAGGTGATTTTAAAATTTGCGAGGACGATAAAGCAGAGAATGCCCGCAAAAATGCAGCTTACCAAAGCGAAATCGAGGCGTTGAACAAGCAACTCGCATTCCTTAAAGAAAACAACACTACTACGTTAAAGCAACTGGAAGATCTTTCTGTAATCTCCAGTGCCCAGGCCGAAAGCATAAAGAAATCGCTCGATAACATCGGTGCAAAAGATGCTTATATTCAGGATCTGCAATCGGCTATGGCCCGTAAAGATTCGCTGAATATGGCTCTGGTAATGAACCTGAAAGGCGCCATTGGTAACCTGGACGACCAGGATATCAATGTTAAGGTAGATAAAGGAGTTGTGTTTATTGATATTTCCGACAAATTACTATTCAGAAGCGGCAGCTATGTCATCACTGAGAAGGCGAAAGAAGTACTGGGAAAAGTGGCCCAGGTGCTGAAAAACCAGCCGGATCTTGAATATATGGTTGAAGGTCACACCGATGATCTTTCATACAGCAAGGGCGTATTGTTAGACAACTGGGATCTGAGTGTTAAACGCGCTACTTCAGTAGTAAGGGTGCTCCAAAAACAATATGGCATTGCTCCTGCCCAGTTAACTGCAGCCGGACGCAGTGAATATGTTCCTGTTGCTGATAACAATACAGCAGAAGGAAGAGCAGCCAACCGCAGAACAAGGATCGTTGTACTTCCGCAATTAGATCAGTTCTTTAAACTGCTTGAATCCAAGTAATAATTTATTACAGTTTTTAAAAAGCCATCTCTCATAAGGATGGCTTTTTGCTTTAATCCATTAAACTACCGGGGAAAAAATCGCTTTTGAAAAGAAATTGCTGAAGGTATACTTTGTTTCTGCAAAATAAAGTATAGAAATAGTGAATCATTCCTGCCATTTTCCTTATTTTGTAGCACCAAAGCTTTACTGTAAAATTGAAAAAAGCTGCTGCTATACTGCTCTCTGCTTTATTATGCTTCAATTGGTATGGTTACCAGTTGGTAACAGGTTACCTGCAATACCAGTCCGACCTGCAATTAGAAGTAAGGCTGGATAACAATGATTACGACCAGTCGCAACTTATAGAATTGAGAATACCACTGAATCTTCCTTACCATAATGACTGGAATTATTATGAACGATACGATGGTGAAATAGAGTTCAGAGGTAGCCATTATAAGTATGTAAAAAGAAAGATAGAAAAAGGTGATCTGGTGTTACTGTGCCTTCCGGATAATGCAAAACAACGCATACAGTCTGCAAAAGAAGAATTTTTTACACTCGTAAACGATTTGCAGCAGGCGCCAACGGGTAAAGCAACCAACCCGGGTAAATCATCAGTCCATAAAAATTTCTTCAGCGATTACCAACAGGAAAAAAACAACTGGACAATTAAATTGCTGGAGACGCCTACTGCTGAATGTAGTGATACAAAATATTATTTCCTTTCCACGGGCAACATACTTCAACCCGAACAGCCTCCAGAGTGCTGATGATGAAAAAAACAAATAGGTCTTGTTCTCATCCGTTTACTGTTTCTTTAAACATCATTTTGTTTATTCGTCTTAAATTATTTGTATGAAAAAAATAGTTGCACTGGCGGCATCCTTTATATTTTTTGTTTCATTGAAAGTTCATTCGCAGGGCTGCGTAGCTGTCCGCAGCACAGGCGGCGTTTGTATGTTGGATGGATCTCACGATACGGTTAGAACCAATTGGGAATTATACGCCAATAACCGGTATTTCAAATCCTTCAGGCATTTCCGCGGATCCGAAGAAGAAGAGAACCGTGTGAAAGAGGGTACGGAAGTAATCAACCACAGCTATAGTCTTGATCTCACACTCATCAGGAAATTGCACAATGGGTGGTCAGTGGGTTTCAATCTTCCCGTTAACGCTAATGCCCGCTCATCCATGTATGAACATGGCGGTAATGGTGGAGGCGCCGATGGAAGACACAAAACCCATTCTTTTGGTATTGGAGATATCCGGCTAACCGTTTATAAATGGTTGCTGAATCCTGCTGTTGCCAAAGCCAATGTGCAGGTTGGGCTTGGCATTAAATTACCAACCGGCGATTATAAATACCAGGACTATTTCATTAAGAACGATAGTACCAGGTTGCTGGGCCCGGTAGATCAATCAATACAATTGGGTGATGGGGGAACCGGATTTACAACAGAATTAAATGCCTATTATAATATCAATCACAGAATCGGGTTGTACGGAAACGTATATTATCTTTTTAATCCGCGGGAGCAGAATGGTGTTTCTACTTCACGGGGCGGAGCTACCTCGGCGAGCAGTATATTATACCGGAGCGATGTAATGAGTGTCCCCGATCAGTACATGCTTAGGGCAGGCATTAACGTTAACTTCAACAGGCTCACCTTATCTGCCGGTGTTCGTGATGAATGTGTTCCTGTACGAGATGCTATTGGTGGCAGCAACGGTTTTCGCAGACCGGGATATATTATTTCCCTGGAACCCGGCTTACAATATCACATTAAAGGGGGTATGCTGTATGCTTTTGCTCCTGTTGCTGTTGTACGCAACCGCACGCAAAGCGTACCGGATAAGATCCGCACGGCAGTAACCGGAACCTATGCCATAGGAGATGCCGCATTTGCGGATTACCTGGTGAATATTGGTTTGGCAATTCAGTTTTAACACATTGCTATTCATTATTTATGCAGCTACAGTATGCTGCTTCTCTTTTTGGAATATAAAAGCCGGTCATCCGGCAAAGGAGTGTAAATAAGAATTGCCAATGTGAAAATATAATAAAGCCTGAAGTACTTACATCCTTCAGGCTTTGTTGGCAATGATCATTAGTCCTAATTTTCGGTTGAATTTTATTTCCAATATTCTTACTTTTTTTGCCATTAAAAACACCGGTACAACTACCAGCATGATTTGATTAAAAACCCGTAATTTGGCGGAGCATTATAAATTCATAGCATGAAATATATCTTCTCTTTAAGTTCCTGCATTTCCCGCATATTCGCAGTAATTATTTTCTGCACTTCCTGCACACTGGCACAACAACAAAAACAATGGGTAAGTTATGCCGGCGGTGAAGGTCCGGGTAAAGGAAAACATATTGTACTGATAAGCGGGGATGAAGAATACCGCTCCGAAGAAGCACTGCCCATGCTGGGGAAAATTCTTGCCCGGAAGTATGGATTTAACTGCACGGTATTGTTTGCAGTTGATCCAAAAACAGGACATATTAATGTGGAGACACTTGACAATATCCCAGGACTCGAAAATTTGCAAACCGCCGACCTGATGGTGATCTTCACCAGGTTCAGGGAACTGCCGGACGAGCAAATGAAATATATTGACGAATACATCCGCAAAGGCAAACCGGTGATTGGACTGCGTACCGCAACGCATGCATTTTTCTATAAAAAGAATCCCAATAATCAATATGCAAAGTATTCCTTTAATAGTAAGATAAAAGGTTGGGAAGATGGCTTTGGCAGAAAGATTTTGGGAGAAACCTGGATCAATCACCACGGCAAGCATGGAAGCGAAGGAACACGGGGGCTGATCAACGGCATAATACAAGATAAAAAAAATCCCATTCTCAATGGCGTTGCTGATATATGGGGACCTACGGATGTATATACAGTAAGGCAGCTTTCAGGAGACGCACAGGTGCTTGTTTATGGCCAGTCAACACACGGATTATCGCCCGACAGCAGTGTGAATTTAAAAAAGTCCGTTATGCCGGTTGCCTGGACTAAAAGCTATAAGGGGGAAAACGGAACAACAGGACGGGTTTTCGCAACCACCATGGGCGCTTCCATTGATCTTAAAAGTGAAGACCTGCGCAGGCTCCTCATCAATGCTTCTTTATGGTGTGTTGGGTTGGAAAGCAAAATACCTGAAAAAGCCGATGTGGATGTAATTGGAGATTATAATCCAACAATGTTTGGCTACAATCTTTTTAAGAACGGCGTATTTCCTTCAACCTATCAACTTAAGTAATGTAAAACTTTGGCGAAAGCCGTCAACAAGATCATACATACCAAATTGTTTTATTATTCAAAGAAACATATACCGAATCACCAATAGAAGGAGGACTGGCGCTGGCTCTTGCGATAATTTTATTTGCTGAAAGGATTACTTCTATTTCATAATAACTGCCGAAAAAATATACAGCATTTACCTTTCCTTTGAGTGACTGTTCTCCGTCTGCAACTATTTTAAAATTTTCCGGACGAACGAATATATTTTTTTCATTTTCTTTTACAGCGGTTACCTGTAAAAGAGTTTTTGCAAGGGGTTGGCTGATAATGTTGTATTTCCCAAATAAAGCGGCTGCATATTCAGTAACAGGGTTCTTGTATACCTCTGCACATGAACCTTTCTGAATAATTTTCCCATCTTTCATTATCAAAATTTCGTCTGCCCAGGGAAGTGTATCGGCAGGATCATGTGAAACCAGCGTACATGTAATATTCAATCTTTCACCAATATCCCGGATAACAGCCTTTAGTATGTTTTTATGAATCAGGTCAAGATTTGAAAACGGTTCATCCAGCAACAAAAGTTTGGGTGAAGTGGTAAGTAACCTGCACAGTGCAATTCGTTGCCTCTCTCCGCCTGATAATTCATCCGTTCTTCTTTTTAGTAAGTGGCTGATCCTGCATACTTCATATAAAATCTCAGCTTCCCCTGGCAATAATGTGTTTGCATAACTCAGTATTTCCTCTACCCTATAGTTATTGTTCAATTCAAACTGCTGTGATAAGTATGCGATTTCTGAATGTCCCGGTATTAATTTTTCATAAGGGCCCTTCACCCTTTCGCTTTCAAACAATACCTCACCTGCGTCTGGCTGAATCAATCCTGCAATAATTTTAAGCAAAGTGCTTTTGCCTGAACCGGATGCACCCGCAATAGCAATTTTTTGTAAATGTTGCTGTGTAAAACCAACATCATACAATACAACATCGTTTCCTTTCTGCCTGTGGATTCCGGATACTTTCAATAAGACCATATTGAAGAAACAAGTTTTTAATGCAGCGCTCTTTTTGCCGGGATTTTAAGCTAAGCATGTCAATAAATGCGCGCTTCGCCGGGAGGAATACAAAGAACCAAAAAATAAATGGCAAGAACCAAATAACAATTGCGGAGGCCCGAAGCCAAAATTCGAAATTCGAAGGGAATTTCACAATAAATGAAAAACGACAAATTCAAAATTGAAACGGCTATCCCCCTGCAAGCTCTGACCAATCTCAAATTTCAAATTTCAAATCTTCTCCTTCTCTTTTCTCCGGCCGCATCTGCGGGAAGAAAAGTACATCCTGTATAGAAGGCTGGTTGGTTAACAGCATGCACAAACGATCTATGCCAATTCCTATACCCGCAGTGGGGGGCATGCCATATTCCAGTGCTCTCAAAAAGTCGTGATCAATAAACATGGCTTCCTCATCACCGCGTTCCATTAGTTTTACCTGCTCTTCAAACCGTTCGCGCTGATCAACAGGATCGTTCAGTTCGCTATAGGCATTGGCTATTTCCTTTCCATTAATCATCAGTTCAAAACGCTCTACCAGACCAGATTTACTCCGATGTTTTTTAGTCAGCGGGCTCATCTCCACCGGATAATCAATAATAAATGTGGGCTGTATGTAATGCTTCTCGCATTTTTCACCAAAGATGCTGTCAATGAGCTTTCCACGTCCCATGCCTGGTGTAATTTCTATATGCAGTTGTTTACAGGTATCTCTTAACGCTGCCTCATCCATTTCGCTAATGTCTATGCCGGTGTGTTCTTTTACCGCTTCGTAAATAGAAACCCTCTTAAAAGGTGCTTTAAAATTTAGCAGTTTATCACCTACGGGCACATCAGTTGTATTGTGCAGCGCAATTGCTACCTGCTCCAGCAGGTTTTCCGTGGTATTCATCATCCAGAAATAATCCTTGTATGCCACATAAAATTCGAGGATGGTAAACTCAGGGTTATGCGTACGGTCCATTCCTTCATTACGAAAATTACGGCTGAATTCGTATACCCAATCAAACCCACCTACGATAAGTCTTTTTAAATACAGTTCATTGGCAATACGGAGGTATAATGGAATATCCAGCGCATTGTGATGTGTAATAAAAGGACGTGCGGCGGCGCCCCCGGGAATGCTTTGCAATACGGGTGTATCTACTTCAAGCGCCCCATGCTCATTCAAAAAATCACGAATGGTATTGATCATTGTAGTGCGCTTAATGAAAGTATCTTTCAATTGCGGGTTAATGATCAGGTGTGCATAGCGCTGGCGATACATGAATTCCGGATCGGTAACCGCGTCAAAACTTTGTCCTTCTGCTTCCTTTACTACCGGCAAAGGTTTGAGCGATTTGGAAAGGATAGTGAAAGCCGTAACATGAATGGACGTTTCGCCGGTTTTGGTAATAAAACCATAGCCCTTTACACCGATAATATCACCTATGTCCAACAATTTTTTCCATACCGTATTATACAGTGTTTTGTCTTCATCGGTGCATATATCATCGCGCTTTACATAAATCTGTATCCTGCCCGAATGATCCTGTAATACGGCAAAAGAAGCTTTGCCCATATCGCGTATACTCATAATGCGGCCGGCGAAACTAATATCAGTAAATCTTTCCCTGCTTTCCCCGGAAAAATTATTTTTTATATCTGTTGCCGTATGGGTAACGGGAAAAGCTTCTGCAGGATAAGGATCAATACCCAGCTTTTCCAGTTCCAGCCGCTTTTCCCTTCTAATGATCTCCTGCTCAGATAAATGTTGTGTACTCATTGCATTTTCTTTTTCAAAAAGTGCAGCAAAGGTACTGGTTAGGCAGAAGCCGGCAAAGATTTTAAGATCCAGCTTCCTGTATTATCAAACGCACTGCATCCTTTGCCGTAACGGGGGTATAGGAAAAGCGTTGATTGAACTTAGTGCTGTCAAAAAAATAATCACGGTCATACTGGTATGCCATTTCCTTGATTTCCTTTAAAACCGGCATAAAAATCCCCAGCACCCCAAGCATGGTTGCAGATAAAATACTATAGCGGGGATTTGCATTCAATGCTCCTGCCAGCAATTCAATCCATTGCTGCCCTGTTAATTTAGTAGCGTCTGTGGGCAAATGCCACACCTGGTTAAAGGCATCGGGCGTATTACCCAATATTGCTGTACCTTTTGCGGCATCAGATATAAAAGTGAAATTGTGTATTTTATCTGCATTTACCAGCCAGTTTGCTTTCTTCCCTTTTAGCAGGTTGTCTGTAACCAACTGATGCAATACGCTGGATTTCCCGTTGGTGAAATCTGCCGACCGGGCAATAAGCGCTGTAAGATTTCCGCGCTTTACCTCGTTCATCAGTATATCTGCAATCTGTTGACGGATCGCTCCTTTTTTACTGGTGGGACGAACTGGCGTTTCTTCCGTCATGTGCTGCAAATAATCCCTGTCGTACATATATACATTGTCAAAGAAAACGAGCCTGGCATTATATTTCTTACAGGAATCAATTGCATTGCGCATGGTTGCAGGCCAGCGTTCCTGCCATATTTTCAACCGGTAGGGAAACCCTACAGTAAGATAAACCACTTCGGAACCTTTTACCGCTTTATCTACCTGGGCCGGATCCGTAATATCGGCCGCGAATAACTCATCACCGGAATTAACTTTTTGAGGTGTGCGGCTTACCAGCCGTATGGCATCCGTATAAGCAGGAAGGGCCTTTGCGAGTTCAACGCCTACGGAACCTCCTGCACCTAAAATAGTTTGCATAATGTGCTTCTATTAATAAAATAAAAAATAAACGATCCTTTGTCGCATTTCATCAGTGGCTTTAAGGCTTTGATTGTTCTTCCGCGGTAGCGGCTTCAGACGCAAGATCGGTTTTATGTTTTCCACTGCTGTGATGGAGTTCATTGATCAGTTCGGCTACCAGCGAAGTCCACCCGGTTTGGTGGGAGGCGCCCAGTCCGTTACCGTCATCACCGTGAAAATATTCGTAAAAGAGTACCAGGTGTTTATTACCTGGCTTTTGATAAAACCAGTTGTGCTTTCCGAATAATTTCCTTCTCCCGGCATCATCCTTTTTAAAAATACTTATTACTCTTTTTGTAAGCTCATCCGCTACCTCACTCAGCGATAACTGCGAACCAGATCCTACCGGGCATTCTACTTTTAATTCGCTGCCATAAAAAGCACCGTATTTGCGAATAGATTGTATGATTAAATAATTAATAGGCATCCACACTGGTCCGCGCCAGTTGGAATTGCCGCCGTAAAAATCGGAAGTAGAATCACCTGGATCGTATTGTGCAGTATAATTAATGCCATTGATCGTAATACTGTACGGATCCTTTTCGTGATGCTTCGACAATGCCCGGATTCCACCTTCAGAAAGAAATTCATCTTCATTCAGCAAATGTTGCAGCAAATACACAAGTCGTTCCCTGGGTACCAATGACAACAGCATAGCTTCCCCGTCACTTCTTTCCTCATTGGGCCAAAATTTATTGTTTTTTCTACGGTAATTTTCAAACCAGGTGATCCGCTTTTTGAAATCCTTTAATTTATCAAATACCTTTTTTTCTATGGTAGACACTGCGAACAACGTAGTAAGCCCCACGATAGACTGTATACGCAACTGCAGCGGCTCGGAACCGGCTACGGATAATATATCATAAAAAAACTTGTCTTCCTCATTCCACAATCCATGTTCATTGATGGCTTCCGCAATCAGCACAAACTGTTCAAAAAACTTAGTGGCGGTATCTTCAAAAGCAATATCATGCACAGCAATCTCCAGGGCCATATCCAGCATGTTCAGCGCATACATGCCCATCCAGCTCGTGCCATCGGCCTGCTCCAACTGCATGTTGCTGCCCAGTTGCGAGCTACGGTTGAATACGCCAATATTATCCAGTCCCAAAAAGCCACCTTCAAAAAGATTATTACCACTCAGGTCTTTCCGGTTCATCCACCAGGTAAAGTTGATCAGCAGTTTTTGAAAGACTTTCTTTAAAAAATCAATATCTCCTTTACCATTATTTTTCTTTTCAATATAATAGACCTGCATGGCGGCCCATCCCTGTACGGGAGGGTTAACGTCACTAAAATTCCATTCATAGGCAGGCAATTGGCCGTCTGGCTTCATATACCATTCCCGCATGATCAGCAATAACTGGTTTTTAGCGAAGCATGGATCAGCTACTGCCATCGAAATACAATGAAAAGCCAGATCCCATGCCGCATACCACGGATATTCCCATTTATCGGGCATAGATATTACATCCTGGTTTTTAAGATGCTTCCAATCGTGATTGCGACCGTTTTGCTTGCCGGCACTTACAGGGGTTATACCGTCACTTGTAGTAAGCCATCGCTCCACATCGAAATGATAATACTGCTTGCTCCACAACAAACCCGCCAGTGCCTGCCGCTGTATTTTGGCCATATCTTCATCCATCTCTGCAGGCAATATGGCTGCATAAAAATCATTGGCTTCATTTTTACGCATTGAAAATACTTTTTCAAAACCCCTGGCAAAAGCATTGTCAAGCAGTTGGTTGGTGAATCTGCAATAAATGGTTTTTGTTGCCCCCTCGGGGATTTTTAATTTATATACAGGAGAAAATTTAGTTCCTGATTTTTTGTTACGTAATGCCTGAATATTTTTCCCGTCAATAATGGCATCATGAAATGCATCTTTTACAAAAACCGTTGCATTAGGTGTTCCATTAACTTTCTCTGTATTGGTTTCATTTTCAGTAAACAGGTAATCCTGCGGATTTTGAAAATACAGGTAATAGTTCCCCAGTTTATAATGGGAGGACTGCACCGCATTTTTATTCAAATATTTTATCACTGGTTTTACATCTGCACCAGCATAGGCCCAACGATTATAAAACCAAAGCGTTGGCAATACGGTTATAGCGGCAGGTTTATCAGCACGGTTCGATACTTCAATTTTAATAAAAATGTCGCAGGAGTTTTGTTTTGCATAAGTAACCTGTACATCAAAATATTCATTGTTATCAAACACACCGGTATCTAAAATTTCATATTCCGGTTCCTGCTTTGATCGTCTGGCATTTTGTTCTAATAAATCGTCATAGGGAAAAGCCTGCTGGGGATACTTGTATAAATATTCCATATAATAATGGGTAGGAATATTGTCTAAATAATAGTACAGTTCTTTTACATCTTCGCCATGATTGCCCTCCTTATTACCCAAACCAAAGAGTCTTTCTTTTAAAATCTTATCCTTGCCATTCCATAAAGCAATGCCAAAACAAAGGTTACCAAAAAAATCGCAAATGCCTGCCAGCCCGTCTTCTCCCCACCGGTAAGCACGGCTGTGCGAATGATTAAAAGGAAAATAATTCCAGGCATCGCCGGTAGTACTATAATCTTCGCGTACTGTTCCCCATTGACGTTCGCTCAAATAAGGACCCCATTGTTCGAGTGGAACGGGTTTTTTAGCATTAACGGAAAGTCGTTGATGTTCTGCAGTCATAGCCTGTTTTATAAGATATCAGCCTGATTCATCGCCGTTTTAACGGATACAGGGCAGTAGTAAACAGTTAAAATCAGTTACCGGAAAACATTTTAAAAGATAATTCAGCGCTCAAAATTAATGGTTATGCCGGATAAGGAGATGCATCAGTGAAAAACTTCAAAATAACGTCTCCAAATCAATTTATTATTTTAAAGTATTTTGTCAGACTTTTGGTGCTGTCCTTACTTCCCTAACCTGTTAATACTTAGAATGCGAATGATAACAGTTTGTTTTGATTTTGGTAATACAAGGCTTAAGTACGCTGTATTCAAAGAACACGAATTGCAATTTGTAGAAGTTTTGGATGATGCGGAACCCGATACTATTGCCCGGTTGCTACAGCAAATTCGACCTCATAAAAGCATTTTATCTTCTGTAATCAATCACAATACTGAGATAGAGAATATTTTATCTGAACATTCCCGGTTTCATTTGCTTTCAAGCTTTACACGACTACCCTTTACAGCGCCGGTTACAAAACCTGAAACCATTGGTGCAGACCGATTGGCTTTATCTGCTGGAGCGGTTTCCTTTTTCCCCGGAAAACATAATCTTGTAATAGGTTTGGGCACTTGTATCACCTATAATTTTATCAGTAAATACAACCAGTTCCTGGGAGGAGGTATCTCCCCGGGTATGGAAATGAGGCTTAAATCGCTTAGGGATTATACGGCCAAATTGCCCTTGGTAAAGGCAGATTGGAATTTTCCTTTGGTGGGATATGATACAAAAACCAATATAACCAGTGGTGTAATACTGGGGATGGCAAAAGAAATTGATGGTATAATTGACGCATATTCAGAGCGATATAGCAACTTTAACGTGCTTTTAACCGGTGGCGATTCACCCTATTTTGCTCAAGTGCTGAAAAATAAGATATTTGCAGACCCTCATTTAATTTATAAAGGCTTGTATGCGATCAGTGAGTATAACTAACTGCAGAAAACTATTTTTGTTCAGTTCAATTTTTCTTCTAAAATACGGTGCTGTTTCCGCACAGGAAAATTCACCCTATTCTCGGTTTGGGTTGGGGGATATAGTGCCCGGCCAAAATATTGTAAACCGCGCAATGGGCGGCGTTGCTGCTTCCTATTACGACCCGGTAACCGTAAACTTTGTTAATCCGGCATCTTATGCCCGCTTAAAATATACCACATTTGATGTGGGTCTTGATTATACCGGTCGAACCCTTAAAGCTACCAACCCGGTTCGTACACTCAACTCGGGTTATCTTATACCTTCTTATCTCCAGGTGGGTTTTCCCCTTTCGAAAAAGAACAATTGGGGAATGAACATTGGATTACGCCCGCTAACCCGCATAAATTACGAGTTACAGCAAACTACCCGCCTGCCGGGTGTAGACAGTGTACTTACATCATTTAGCGGCCAGGGTGGTTCTTACCAGGCTTATGTGGGAACAGGTATTGGCAGTAAACATTTTACTGTTGGCGTAAACGCAGGCTATGCTTTTGGCAGCAAAAACTATGTTACAGAACGTATATTAATAAACGACAGTGTTTTGTATGAAAAAGGAAAATGGGCTGACAGCACTTACATGGGCGGTTTTTTTGTACATGGGGGAGCGCAGTATTCAACCCGTATTGGCAAGAATTTAAGCCTCAAACTGGGGGCATTTGCGCAGTTTAAAAATTCTTTGAACGCCTCAAGGAAGATCATCCGCCAAACCTTCGAGTATACCGCTTCCTCCGGTGAAATACAAAAAGACAGTATATATATTTCAGACGATAACAAAGGCAAAATTATTGTACCCGCCACTTACGGGGCAGGCATCACTATTGAAAAAGATCTTACCTGGTCTGTAAGTGCTGAATATAGTTTGTCTCAGTGGTCGGATTACAGGTATTATGATCAAAAAGACCAGGTAAAAAATAGCTGGCTGTTCAGGCTGGGCGGATCGGTGATACCGAATTATAAAAGCACCAGTTATTGGGCGCAGGTTCAATACCGTGCGGGCTTTTATATGGGGCCGGACTATATTGCAGTAGATAAGAACCTGCCTGTATATGCCGTAACATTTGGCGCTTCCTTTCCCGTACGCAAGTATGGCTATAGTTTATACTCTGGTCAGTATACAAGCATCAATACCGCTTTTGAAATCGGCGCCCGCGGTAATAAAAGCAACTCACTTCGCGAAAACTTTTACAGAATTTCCATCGGGTTATCTCTGAGCGATATATGGTTTATCAAACGCACATACCAATAAAGCGTATCGCAATCAGGCGTAAAAATTTTTACACCTGCGTGTGCTATATACTGCTCTTTTTTTTGGCTGGTTGTGAAAACAGTGAGCAGGAAATAAGAGAACTTACTGAAAAAAAAATTGGAGTAGACGAGGCGCGAACAATTGAAACTTATTTTAGCCAGGCAGGTAAAATGCGGGCCAAACTTACGGCTCCTTTAATGTACCGTTACCAGGATACTTTGCCCAGAGTGGAGTTTCCCAATGCGTTACACGTTGATTTTTATAATGATTCACTGCAGGTAGAAAGCGTGCTGGATGCTTTATATGGCCGCTATATCGAAGGACAAAAGAAAATGTACCTTAAAGATAGTGTAGTGGTGATTCAAAAATTTAACCAGGACACCCTGCGCTGCCAGGAATTGTGGTGGGATCAGAATAAAGAAATATTTTATACCGATAAACCTGTAAAGATCACAAAAAAAGATGGTACTGTTCTTCCGGGTAAAGGATTAGAAGCTTCACAGGATTTCAGAAATATAAAAATAATCAATCCTTCACAGGGCATCCTCCCTGTTCCGGAGTCGGAGTTCACAGGCGCTGCTGCAGGCGACACCAACATTGTACCCGATAATGCTTTTGCACGAGATAGCGTAAGGCCAGTTACAGATACGGCAAAAAGACGGCCTTAATCAAGAGTCCCTCACTTTATTTATTGCCTGAAAACTCTTTCCCAATCTTATCAAAAAAGGTTTGTAACTCGTGAAAAGTATTTTTAAATGAAGGTATTATTGCTCCTAACCCTTCTATTAAAGCCGGAGCTATTCCTGCAGTAAGCGCATAAGCCCGGCTGTTTGATAATGTTTCGGGATTGATTAAATGCATTTTGTCTGCATAAAATAAAAGTATGCTACCCAGCAGTATATACATACCTGTATACAATAGCGCTCCGCCTAAACGATTCACCCAGCCTAATAAAGTAAAATCAAATAGATTTTCTATCGCTTTGCCCGCCCACTGTACCAGCAGTACTACTATTACAAAAACAAGTAAAAAAGAAATCAGCGGCAGCCATTTGGCGCTGATGCCCGTATGTTCCTGCATGTATACAGCAACTACTGCCGATAATTTTAGCGCTGCAGCCAGTCCGATGAACCACCCGGCAAATGAAAACAATGCCATAACAATACCCCGCATAGCTCCTTTAACTATTGCTACTATTAATGCAACCAGGAATACAATATCAATCCACATGTATTGGCATATTATTCATAACAATATCATTTTACCAATAAACTTTTTACTGCGGCATTAATGGTTTTACCATCTGCCTGCCCCGCGAGCTGTTTGGTTGCCGCCGCCATCACTTTACCCATATCCGCAGGGGAGGCTGCGCCCGTTTCGGCAATAATTTTAATCAGCACTTCCTTCAGCGCTTCTTCACTCAATTGTTTTGGAAGAAAGGCCTCTATTACATCAATTTCTTCCTGTTCTGTTTGAGCAAGATCTGCACGATTCTGCTGCTGATAAATTTCTAAAGAATCTTTGCGTTGCTTTACCAGTTTCTGTAATAATTTCGTTTCATCGGCTTCAGCTAATTGTCCTCCTGCGCCTTCAGCTGTTTTTGCAATAATAATAGCGGCTTTTATGGCCCTCAGTCCACGCAATCTATTCGCGTCTTTTGCAAGCATAGCCGCTTTGATCTGGTCATTTACAGTCTGTTCCAGTGCCATATTGATATGTGTTTATATTAAACAAGTTGTTTTAAGTAAAATGTAAACATGCATTTTATATCGTTCAGCTTTTTTCCAAAAGCTCACGCGATTTATTATAAAAATCCTTCGCGAATAATTTAATCGCTTCCACCAGTTCAGTTTGACCCGTAGCCCTCCGGTAGGTGTCTGCCATCGTTATGAGCGTTTGGTAGAAAAAGTCGCCCATCTCATCTACCATCATTTCTTTGGTCCACAAATCAATTCGTAAGGCCGATTTCTCCTGCCCGTCCCAAAAAGCCAGTATCATAGCTTTTGCATGCTGTATATCTTTAGCGCTGCTGCTACTGGCATTCCATGAAATTTGTTGTGGAATTTTTTCCGGATCAAGTGTAACGTCAATAGTAATTTTGGATTGTTCCATGGTTGATGATGTATAAAATTATGCAAAGGTAAGTGGATTTATGTGGTAACTACCTGACGAATATAATGCGAAAGCATCTCCATTGCAGTTGTTTCATTAAGCGGCGAAACCCGCTCCAGCCCCTTGCTGATCAGTGAACGTCTCAATTTTTCATCTTTATACAGTTTCATCATGCTGCCGGCAAGGTCTTTAATATCCGCGGGGTTGCAATACAACACGGCATCACCACCTGTTTCGGAAAGGGCGCCCGTTTTGGCAGTAATAACAGGTGTCCCGCATTGCATCGCCTCCGCCAGTACAATGGCTGTTTCATCAGCGGCAGGCAAATAAATCATCGCCATACACGATGCCACCGCGGCTGCATAACCGGCCTCATTATCCGTATTTCCTATGACCTTTACATCATCCCGGTATTTGTATGTTTGCAGCAAATCCTTTACTCTTTTATCATACAAAAGGCTTCCCCATAAAATGAGCTGCATATTAGTTTGTTGCCATTTTTTGAATTGGGAGAAGGCCTTTAATGTATTGATGATATGATGATAGGGCATGGATGATACTGGGATCAAAAAATATTCCCTGCCGGTTGTGTATTTACTTTTTACCGTTTCTCTTTTCTCCCAGTCAACAGGTTGATACATTAAACCAGGAGCCTGTGGCAATACAAACACGGCGGATTCCGGTAAGATTTTTTTAACCAGCTTTTCTTTCATTAAAGCCGATGAAATAATGATACTGCATCGTTTACCGCTATTCAAATACCTGGCGGCAGCTTTTATTGTTTTGATATCAGTAGTGCCGGATATGATAAGGATTTGATGTATAAGCGTTGGCACCAGACGATCGTTGAGCGAAATCAATATATCTGCTCCGCTTTTTTTAATTGCCGATACCACTTTATTATTGCACCATACCTTGCTTACAGGCCTTGCAAAAAACGGAACAGCCACAGAAACAGACAAATTATTGTAATGCAAAGGAGAATTTTTACCACAGGATAAAAAAATGAAGGAATCAGAATTGTACTGTATGCAAAGCCGGTAAAGAATATGATGAACAAACCTCTCAAAACTTTTCTCCTTTGGTAAAAAGTCAACACCCCCGTATATGATCACTTTCATGATTTTCAATTGATTAAAATAAACACATTTTTAAATGTTATTCCAGATGACTTTACAAAGTAATTATCAGGCATGCCTGGCGTTATTATTAGTGTATTATTGCAAAGGTAATCTGCTTGCTTATTTCTGGTAAAATATCGTTGATGGAGATGTGATACCGGCAATATTCAAAATGATTTCCTTTATATCCAAACCTTTTGTAAACTTAAATTCATACCTATGAGGCTTAGAATTCTACGCATTTGCTTAGTTGTAGTATATGCTTTGCTGAACTTGAATAAGGTATCCCAGGCACAATGCCCCAATGGGGGGCCACTGCAATCCGTAACTTATTCTTATACTACCAATCTTGCCAGTTTATCGGATTCCCTTTATTATCCCTACAAATTCGATCCCTCACTGGGTACCCTTATGAGTGCGGATCTCACTATATCAACCTTAGGAAATGCTATACTTGAAGTAGTGAATGATGTAGGTGCGATAATAACATATAAAATTACTTACTACAGAACTGATTATATAAGAGGTCCGGGATTAGGGTCGGGAATTATGCTGGATACAACCATAGTATATAACAATATCACCATTGGCGCCAGCGATAATCCTGCTGTAGAAACCAGTACGCCACCATGGGCCAGTAACGGACCAAACGATGATTATTCTAACGCCTGGGGGAAAATACAGGCAGCGCCAACTGAACCTTTATCCAGCCCCTCTACGCCTCGTGTTTTTACTCAATCCATTGCTCCCTCGGATTTTGGAGAATTTACTGGCACAGGATCAATCAAATTCAAATACGATGTACTGGCATCTCTTTTAGCACAAGGCTTTGGAGGAAGATACACGCAAAGAATTGTTACCCTCAATACACAGGTAACGATTGGCACCACCTATACCTATTGCCCTATGAGTGTTCTGGCTGAAGGAAAGCTTACATTTTCGGCGCGTAAAACCAATAACAGCAATATTGAATTAACCTGGATAAAAGAAAGGGAAGAGAACAATATCGTATATACGCCGGAAGTAAGCATTAATGGTTCCGATTTTAGCAGTATTGGCACCATGCAAAGCCAAATGCCGGCCACCAGCAGCACTGTTGTGAAATATGAGTTTGATTATGCTGTTCCGGCATCAGTTAACGGCAAAATTTATTTCCGTTTAAAGCAAACGGATGCCGGGGGAAAAGTGCAGTATTCTGCGCTCACCTCGGTTAATATAGAATCTTTGCAACAATCTGAATTCAGCATCTTTCCTAACCCTGCAGAAAAAGAAATTACCCTGCAGTTCAGCAGTATACAAAAACATAACCTGCAGGTTAACCTCGTAAACAGTATGGGTCAGGTAATGGAAAGAAGCAATATATCTCCAAACGGTGGACGGCAATATAAGCTCACCTTTATAAAAAGGTACCAGCCCGGGCTATATTTCGTACTTGTAACCAATACTGCTACAAGAAGTCAGCATATAAGCCGTTTGCTCATCAGGTAGGGCTTGTACCGGTACAATCGCATAATCCTCATAAAAGAGTTGGTATACCCCAAAAGTTGCCAACTCTTTCGTATTTTTGTCAACATTGAATTTACATATGGAATACAATACAACAAGGAATCATCTTATCATGAAGGAATATGGACGCCATATTCAGAAGATGATTGACTACGTAATAACGATTGAGGACAGGGATAAAAGGCAAAAAAATGCTCATGCGCTGATTGAGCTGATGGGTTTTCTGAATCCACATCTTAAAAATGTAGAAGATTTCCGGCATAAGTTATGGGATCATCTTTTTTTAATATCCGACTTTAAACTTGATGTTGATAGTCCATACCCTATTCCCACCAGGGAAACTTTGAAAACCAGGCCCCAGGTATTAGCTTACCCTAAAAAATATCCAAAGTATTCCCATCTCGGAAAAAATCTTGAGTTGGTCATCAATAAGGCGCTGAAGGAAGAAAACCCGGAAAAGCGATCGGGCTTTGCGAATTCCATCGCCTATTATATGAAACTGGCTTACAACACATGGCATAAGGAACTGGTGCATGATGATGCTATCCGTAGCGAATTAAACGCGATTACCGATGGAAAGCTTGAATTTACCAATACTCCATTTGTAAAAGCTTACCGGGAAAGAGACAACAGGGATGGCAATCGTTTTCAGCGTGGAGGAGGTAAGGGTGGTTACCAGCAACGCAATAATGGGGGCGGAGGTCGAAACGAACGTAACGACCGCAATGGTAAGAGCGGGAAACATTATAAAAAAAGATTTAAATAAACTGGTAATCCTAAAAATAAAGAACCCCGGCTATGTGAACAAACTGCCGGGGTTTTATATTTGCACTCATTGTATGAAATATGCATTCATTTGAAGTAACAGGCGGAAAAAAACTTAAAGGTGAAATAATGCCACAGGGCGCTAAAAATGAGGCGCTGCAAATTATTAGTGCCGTATTACTCACCTCTGAAAAGATAACCGTACACAACATACCTGACATACTGGATGTGAACCTGCTGATAGAGTTGCTGGGTGAAATGAATGTAAAAATCGAACGTCATAACCGGCATTCCTGTTCTTTTAGGGCGGATAACATAAATATTGATTACCTGCATAGCGAAACCTACCGTAAAAAAAGCGGTAGGTTGCGTGGCTCTGTCATGCTGGCTGGTCCCCTGCTCGCCAGATTTAAAAAAGCGTTTATTCCAAAGCCGGGAGGCGATAAAATTGGAAGAAGACGTTTGGACACCCATATTATTGGTTTTGAAAAATTAGGCGTACAATTCGATTATCATCACCAGGATGGATTCTTTCACCTCAACGCGCCTTCTTTGAGAGGCGCGGATATGTTGCTTGATGAACCTTCTGTAACAGGAACAGCCAATATTGTGATGGCCGCCGTTTTGGCAGAAGGAACTACTACTATTTACAATGCTGCATGCGAACCTTATGTACAGCAATTGTGCAGGATGTTGAACCGGATGGGAGCCCGCATTACAGGTGTAAGCTCCAATTTGCTTACTATTGAAGGCGTGGATCAATTAAGTGGAACAACGCATACCATGTTACCTGATATGATTGAAGTGGGTTCCTTTATAGGAATGGCAGCTATGACCCGAAGCGACATTACCATAAAAAATGCAGGTATAGCGCATTTAGGGCAAATACCCGAAAAATTCCGGCAATTGGGTATTGAAATAGAATGCAATGGTGATGATATTCATATTCCTGAACAGGAAATTTATGAAATCCAAACATTTCTGGATGGTTCGGTAATGACCATTTATGATCATCCCTGGCCTGGATTTACACCCGATTTACTAAGCATAATATTAGTGGTGGCTACACAGGCTAAAGGTTCAGTACTTGTTCATCAGAAGATGTTCGAGAGCCGTTTGTTCTTTGTTGACAAACTTATAGACATGGGTGCGCAAATCATTCTTTGCGATCCGCACAGGGCAGCGGTAATAGGATTGGGAAGGGAACACCATCTTCGTGGCATCACCATGAGTAGTCCCGACATTCGTGCCGGCGTTGCATTACTCATTGCAGCGCTAAGCGCTGAAGGCAAAAGCATCATCCAGAATATTGAACAAATAGACAGAGGATATCAATATATTGATAAACGACTAGAAAAGTTGGGTGCGCAAATAAAACGCATTTAAAATCAATGGTAAATTTTATATACTGGAATTTCCCTGGTATAACCCGTTTTCAAAAAATATGAATCAAAATAAGATCATTATTATTACAGCCCCTTCAGGTGCAGGTAAAACCACCATTGTACATTACCTGCTGGAAAAATATCCTCATCAACTTTCATTTTCTGTATCTGCCACTACCCGGGCGCCAAGAGAGAATGAACAAAACGGTAAAGATTATTATTTTCTGAGTAAGGAAATATTCCAGCAAAAAATCCAATTTAACGAATTTGTTGAATGGGAAATGGTATACGAAGGAAAATATTATGGCACTTTACAAGCTGAGCTGGAACGCATTTGGAAAACAGGAAAAATACCAGTACTGGATATTGATGTAAAAGGCGCATTACACATACAACGCCGTTATCCTGAATCTTCTTTTTCTATTTTCATTCAACCCCCCTCTGTAAAAGAATTAAAGAACAGGCTCGAGCACAGAGGAACGGAAACAAACGAATCACTTAAAGCAAGAGTAAACAAAGCCTCTTACGAGCTATCGTTCAAAGATCATTTTAATTATATTATCATAAATAACCGCCTGGAACAGGCTTGCCGGGAGGCAGAAAAGATAGTCACAGCTATCCTATAACAAACAATTCACCTATACCTATAATAATAAATGTTTGTATAATAATATTCAATAAATAATGCTGGCTTTTCCCCGAACACTATATACCTCCTGGCTCCGTTGTATTTATATTATGAAGACAATACATTGTAATAATCTTAAATGTAATAATAGCAAGATTTACATTTCTTCTTATTAAACAATTATTAATCAATTTATTATATTTGAAGATGTATGGCTGATGTTGATATATTAAAATTAGTGGGTATTATTTTAACCTTACTACTGGTTGGTTTTTTTGCCGGTATTGAAGTGGCATTTGTGTCCGCCAATAAATTTTCTTTTGAACTCAAAAGAAAACAAGGGTTGCGCAGTGGCAGAATATTATCGCAATTACTGGAGCAGCCGGTAAAATTTATTGGAACTACTTTAGTAGGATTTAGCCTGGCAGTAGTGATTTATGGATTGCTTGTAGGAGAATTTCTTTCGCCGTTGTGGGACTGGATCGAAATGCATCTTGCCGCATCGTTTTCTGCATATGTAAAATACCTGAGATTGATTTTTGAAACTTTAATTTCTACATTGATTTTACTTGTTGTTCAATTTTCTTTTAAAGCTTTATTCAGGGCCAAGAATGATTCTGTATTATCTATTTTTGCACAGTTAGGTATACTTGATTTTTTTCATAGCATTCTCTATCCGGTTGCATCTTTTTTTATCAGCATCTCCGAATGGATCCTCACCTATTTATTTAATATCAGGATATCGGATCAAAAAAAAGCCGCTATTTCGCCCGTTGATCTTGAATATTTTATTCAGCAGCACAAAGATCAGTCGGATGGTACTCATGACATGAATACCCAGCTTTTTGAGAATGCACTACAGCTTCCTTCCGTTAAAATACGCCAGTGCCTGATACCCCGGAAAGAGATTGAATCTGTTGAGATAAATACATCAATTAATAACGTAAGGGAAAAATTCATTGACACCAAATTAAGCAGGCTGGTAGTATATGAAAATAATATTGATAATATCCGGGGATATATTCACCAGATTGAACTTTTTAAAAATCCTTCCGGTATACAATCTATTTTATTGCCCATTCCGGCTGTTCCCGAAAGCATGAGCGCCATGGATCTGATCAGCAAATTCACCAAAGAGCAAAAAAGTATTGCGTGGGTAGTGGATGAATTTGGAGGTACCGCAGGCATTATTACCATGGAAGATTTGCTGGAAGAGATTTTTGGTGAAATACGTGACGAATATGACACAGACAAATTTGTTGAAAAACAAATAGCTGAAAATGAATTTATTTTTTCAGGAAGACTTGAGTTGGATTATTTAAATAAAAAATATCATCTCTACTTTGGCGAAACAGAATCAGAAACCCTTTCGGGCTATATCATTCATCATCACGAAATGATACCCAAGATTAAGGAAAGAATTATCATTGACAGTTACGAATTTGATATCATTAATGTAAGCGACACCCGTATTGAGATGGTGAAAATAAAGCGGTTAAAATGAGGGGAAGCCCCATAGTGAATAGTGAATGGTGAACAGGCAATGGCGAATGGCTGCAACCTGTCCTCTGAAACCTGTAACCCCCAACATCTCACTCCTCACCACCTGTCTGCACTTGCCGCTTCTATGTCCTGCTTATACTTTTCAGGCACATTGCCATTCGGCAGGCAACCGGGTTGCAGCGATGGAAAAATATCCTCAAACGTTCTTACTTCATTCATAAATACACGGCGGTAAATATGTGAGCGGGTCAGTTGTTTGTAATCGTCCAATCCTGCAGCCCCGGTAAGTTCTATAAAAGAATTGATGGTATCTTCATGATAGTTGGCTACCCTGTGTTTTTTATCATCTACTACCAATCCAACTGTTAACTGCGGATCCTGTGTGGCAACCCCTGTGGGGCATTTGTTTGTATTACATACCAGGGCTTGTATACAACCCAATGCCATCATCATAGCCCTTGCACTGTTACAACCATCCGCTCCAAGAGCTATAGCTCTTAATATATGGAATCCCGACAAAATTTTTCCAGAAGCGATTATTTTAATATGTTGCCTTATTCCAAAACCTACCAGCATATTGTGTACAAAAGCAAGGCTGTCCATTAAGGGCGCCCCTACATAATTGGAGAATTCCTGGGGCGCAGCGCCGGTGCCGCCTTCGCCACCATCTACAGTAATAAAATCAGGATACATATCCAATTCAACCATTGCTTTACAGATCCCTGCAAATTCACTTTTTTTTCCAATGCACAATTTGAAGCCTGTGGGTTTGCCACCTGAGAGTTCCCTGAGTTGCTGTATAAATAGTATAAGCTCTTTTGGTGAATCAAACGCACTATGGTAAGGTGGTGAATAAACCGTTGTGCCAGGCTGTACATGACGAATGGCTGCGATTTCAAGGGTATTCTTTTTTGCCGGCAAAATGCCGCCATGCCCTGGTTTTGCACCCTGCGAAAGCTTGAGTTCAACCATTTTAATTTGCGGCCTCTCAACATTTTTTTTAAATATTTCTGCCGAAAAACGGCCATCTTCATCCCTGCAACCAAAATATCCTGTTCCTATCTGCCATATAATATCACCCCCGTGTTTGAGATGATAGGAGCTAATGCCTCCTTCACCTGTATTATGCGCAAATCCTCCAATTTTAGCCCCGGCATTCAAAGCTTCAATAGCATTGGGACTAAGTGATCCAAAACTCATAGCCGACACATTTAATATGCTGCATGAATAAGGCTGCCGGCAATCTTTGTTGCCAACTACTATTCGTGGGTCATGATTCAATGTATTAAAATCTTTTGGTGCAATAGAATGACTCAGCCATTCATATCCTTCTTCATACACATTGAGTTGGGTACCAAAAGGCATGGTGTCCATTTGCTGTTTGGCACGCTGGTATATAGTTGAACGGTCAATTCGGTTAATAGGACGTCCGTCAATATCCGACTCAATAAAATATTGATACATTTTAGGCCGTATATCCTCCATCCAGTAGCGCAGCCGCCCTACAACGGGATAGTTACGCATAATAGAATGTTTGATCTGCACCATATCATAAATACCCATTACAATAAGCAAAACCACCATAACAAAAATAATCAGCCACCACTGACTTACCGCATAAGATAAATAACCTGTTACCAGCATACAGATCAAAGCGGTAATAATAAACACTTTTCGCATGCTTTTTAAAAATTTGATTAAGGCAAATGTATCAAATTAAAGAAGTTAAAAAAAGTTACACCGTTTAACAGCGTGTCAGCAGAGAAGCAACCCACAAAAGGGCATGAAAGGAGGAAATAAACATTTTAGAGTAATGAAGCAGGGCATAATCCAAACGACAAATGATTAACGCAGCCCCCTCATCAATTCACTGCCGAACGCCACAAAATGTTTAAGTTATATTTTTGGAGGAATCACAGTTGCTGATTATCTTTGCCGCCACAATGCTAAAATTAAAGAAACATACAAAACGCACAAAGAAACAGTTCCAGCAATGGAGAGGTTAAAGAGTGTATTGTATGACCGAATATATTCAAGGCCTTTCCGGAACAGGAAAGGCTTTTTTAATGTAGTGTATCAAAACTAAAACCATAAAATAAACCAAAAAATGAAAGTTGCAGTAGTTGGCGCCACAGGATTGGTAGGCACTAAAATGTTACAGGTTCTGGCAGAAAGGAATTTTCCGGTAACAGAATTGATCCCTGTTGCCTCTGAAAAATCCATTGGTAAGGAAGTAGCTTTTAAAGGAAAAAAATATAAGGTGGTAAGCACTGATGATGCTATTGCGGCAAAGCCTGATGTAGCTTTATTTTCAGCAGGAGGAAGCACCTCTCTTGCATTGGCACCGCAATTTGCAGCGGCAGGTATCACTGTTATTGATAACTCTTCTGCATGGCGTATGGACCCTTCTAAAAAATTAGTAGTGCCTGAAATTAATGCCGATGCTTTAACGAAAGAAGATAAGATCATAGCCAATCCAAATTGCTCCACCATACAAATGGTAGTGGCACTTAATCCCCTGCATAAAAAATACAACATACAAAGAATTATAGTAAGCACTTACCAGAGTGTTACCGGCACCGGTGTAAAAGCAGTTGAGCAAATGCAGGGCGAAAGGAACCATTCGGTTAAAGGCGATAATGGTGCATATCCCATGGCTTATAAATACCCCATTGATCTGAACGTAATACCTCAAATTGATGTGTTTCTCGATAACGGGTATACCAAGGAAGAGATGAAAATGGTGAATGAAACCAGGAAAATATTAAGAGATGACAGCATTCGGGTAACCGCTACAACCGTTCGCATTCCGGTTATGGGCGGGCACAGTGAAAGCGTAAACATAGAATTTAAGAGTGACTATGATTTAAAGGAAGTTAAAGAAATACTTAGCAAAGCGCCTGGCGTAGTAGTGGTTGACGACCCTTCCAATGCTCTGTATCCAATGCCTAAAGATGCACATGAAAAAGATGATGTATTTGTGGGAAGATTAAGAAGGGATGAATCGCAGCCCAACACGCTGAACATGTGGATCGTTAGCGATAACCTGCGTAAAGGCGCAGCTACCAATGCAGTACAGATCGCGGAATACCTGGTGACAAATAACTTATTATAATTGTGTAACCGCGGTAAAGACTGTTTCAAAAAGCTTTATAAGCCGGTTTAAACAGTCTTTACTCTTCTATAGCGCGGTTCAAAAACCAGATCAGTGGGTGTATGGCGCCGAATGCCTGCACCGTTTGTTTTAGCAGGGTTTTGGAACCAAGAGCTGCATCGTCAATTGCCTGCATTGCAATCCAGCTTTTTAGCTTAAGGTACTGTGCTGCGGAATTATCTTTAGCATATCCTTTAGGCACATTAACCAAAGTAATTTCCGGCTCATTATCCAAATCGCCGTAAATGGTTTTGAACTTTTTTGCTGTAATTATTTTTTTAAATTCCGGCCAGCAATAATCAATTTCCTGTCTTATTTTTTGCGTTTCCGCTGGTATGGGCATCCAGATGCCGCCGCCCACAAAACTATTACCAGGTTCCAGGTGAAAGTAATAGCCGGCAAAAATGGATTTTTTTCCACCCCGGTTAATACTGGCTGCAAAATTTTTTTTGTAGGGTGTTTTATTTTTACTGAAGCGGATATCCCTGTTAATACGGAATAAGCATTGCTTTGCAATCAAAGGAGCAATGGAAGGATCAGTTTTACCAAATGCATCAATAACCGATTGAATAAAACCTTCGTAATCTTTGCGGGCAACTTCGTATTCTTTTCTGTGAAGATCGAACCAGGGTTTATTATTGTTTTTGGAAAGATTCTTAAGAAAGCGGACTGTGGCTGGTTGTATCATTTCGTATATTAATCAATAGTGTGAGATCCGCAATTTAACTCCAAATTTCAGATTTGAGACATCAAATTTGAAATTCGATATTGCAACCGTCCGGATCAGGAGCACTATTTCACCCGTGCCCAGTTTTCACCGCTCTTAATTCTATACAATGTCATCTCGCTCACATCGTATTTTTCGGCCAATTGCTTGTAAGTGAGCTTACGTTTGGGATCGGCAATGGTTTTTTTAATAGCGCTTACCTGGTTGGTGTTGAGTTTTAAACCGGATGACCGGTTGGCCTGTAATTTTTTATAAGCAATCTTAGCAGGGCTCTTTTGCTGATGACGGCTTACTTCGCTTAAAGTTGCCCATTTAAGGTTGGAGGATTTATTGTCTGTTTTGTTGTAATTAAGATGAATGACAAACTGGTGTTTGGGCGAAGGCTTTTTACAAAACAAACGGGCGATCTCACGATGAATATAAAGGGTGCCCTTATTGTTGGGCCGGTGAAGATTAAGGCTCCTGTAGCCCGTGGTGAGCGATCCGCTGAGCAACTGGCCATCATCATAAATGTCGTCGGTATAGCTGGCTACTTTACCGTGGTTGGAGACGGCATACTTTTTACGAAGCTGCTTCCATCCGGAGAACTGCAACGGCTTCCATGTTTCCCCGGGAATTTTCTTTATCATGAGGAGATGTTTTTAGGTCTTATAAATTTACTAAATTAGAATGGCTTCGCATATTTATTTTTATACCCATACTTTCTGCCATGGTTACCCTATAAAAAGCCGTTAATTGACCGACCCGTTGATCATACTCAAAAATTCATCTTCGCTAATGATTTTTATAGTCGCTATCTTTTTTGCCTTCTCAAATTTGGAGCCTGCATCTTCCCCAACAACAAGATAATTTAACTTACTGCTCACTCCACTAAGAATAGTGCCGCCATTCTCTTCCACAGTTGCTTCAGCCTCGCTTCTTTTAAGTTTATTGAGCGTACCTGTAAAAAGAAAGGTTTGCCCGCTAAGCGTGCTGCTGGTGTGCAGTTCCTTCTTTTCATTTTTAAGATTCAACCCTATATCTTCCAGCTTTTGCAGCAATTGTATGTTTTGATCGTTGTGAAAAAACTGGTATACACTGTCGGCAACTTTGGGACCTATATCGTCCATCTCCTGTAGCCGGGCTGGGGTAAACCCGGTATAATCTAACAAATGGTTTACTTCCTGCGCGAGCACTTTGGCGGTCGTTTCACCGATATAACGAATGCCCAGTCCATATATCAGCCGGTGAAGCGGTTGTTTTTTTGACGCCTCTATAGCCGTTTGCATATTGGTTACACTTTTTTCTCCAAAGCCTTCCAGCTTCCTGATCTTGTCGAATGGCAGGGAATAGATACCCGGAATATCTTTGAGATAATCCAGCGTATAAAATTTTCTTACAATGGCATCCCCCAAACCACGAATATCCATCGCATCTTTACTGTTGAAATGAATGATCCGCTCTACAATCTGAGCGGGGCAATTATTGCTGTTGTTGCACCGCCATACCGCTTCATCATCTGGTTTCTCGAGCCGGTAACCGCACACGGGGCAGGTTGTGGGGAAATAAATAATTGCTTCGCCCCCCGTTCGCAATTCCGGAAAAGATTTAACCACCTGCGGAATCACATCGCCCGAACGTTCTATTAAAATGGTATCTCCCAGCAGCAGATCCTTTTCCTTAATATATTCTTCATTGTGCAGTGAAATACTGGTTACAGTAACACCTCCTACCTGCACGGGATCAATTTTTGCAACAGGTGTAACAGCACCTGTTCTTCCTACCTGGAACTCCACTGCCTTCAGCTTGCTGGTACCCTGCCTGGCCTTAAACTTATAAGCAATGGCCCAGCGGGGATGGTGAGTGGTCATTCCTAATTTTTCCTGTAGTTCAAGCTGATTTACTTTAATAACCATGCCGTCAATTTCGTAGGGTAACCCGTCTCTTTGCCTCTCAAAAGCCCCGCAATATTCAATTACGCCGGCTATCCCTTTAAAGACTTTCTTTTCTTTTTCGGGACTGCGAAAGCCCAGTTCCCATAGCATTTTTAATGAACCGCTGTGCGTTTGTAATACCGCCGGAGCCTCGCGCTTCGGCAAAAAATTTACATCGCTTATATGATAGAGAAATGCCTCTAGATTTCTGCGGCTCACTTCTTTAGGGTTTTTAATACGCAATGAACCCGCTGCAGCATTCCGGGGATTGGCCAACCTGCCAGCACCCTGCTCCTCCAACATATCATTATAGGCTTTAAAATGATTTTTGTTCATCAGCACCTCACCTCTTATTTCAATTTGCTGGATACCAAAGGAAGAAAAATTGGCGGATAATGGCACGGATCTGATCTGCCTGATATTGGTTGTGATATCATCTCCCACCACCCCATCGCCCCGGGTGGCGCCACGTACCAGTAAATCATTTTCATATATGAGTGAAATGCTGGCTCCATCAAATTTAGGTTCAACACAATACTCCATTACCGGCAACTTGCTTAGCTCGCGTGCCTTGCGGTCAAAATCAACCAGGTCGGCCGCGTTGTACGAATTATCAAGCGATAACATGGGTACCAGGTGCTGCACTTTGGGAAAATCCTTTATCAGCCCTTTCGACACACGTTGTGTAGGCGACCCTGCTGTGATCAATCCCGGGTTTTCAGCTTCTATTTTTTCCAGCGCTTTGTACAACTGGTCATATTCCGCGTCGGCGATCAAAGGGTCATTCATTACATAATAACGGTATTCGTGAAACCGAAGCAGGCTGCGTAACTCATGGATTACCGGTGCTTCAATCCCCTTTTTCATATGTTTTAAAAAAGAAATAGTCTGTTGCTGCAATTGCTGCGTTTGTTCTTTATTATACATGAAGCCTATTTTTCACTGTAAAAGTATGGCAAAGCGGTCAGGCCCAATAAATTTGCAGCCTGTTTTCCATCTGTTGTGCGGTTTCTGTTTGTTTTTATATTGTACTATTTTTATCAGAATAATCTATTGTATGAAGCTGCCTTATATTCTCATCGTCCTATGCAGTATATCCTGTACTACCAAAACCAGGGTTGATCTTATTGTTCACAATGCTTTAATATATACAGTTGACAGTAACTTCAGCACAGCGGAGGCCATGGTTGTAAGCGATGGGAAAATTGTCGCTACGGGCAGTAACGCAAATATACTTAACCGCTACAGTTCGGATAATATAACAGATGCCATGGGGAAATCCATCTATCCCGGATTCATTGATGGGCACGCTCACTTTTACGGATATACGCTCAATTTGCAGGAAGTGGATCTTACAGGAACCAAAAGCTGGGATGAATGTATTGAACGCACCAGGGCATTTGTTTCAAAAAATAATATACCTGCAGGCAAATGGATCACCGGCAATGGCTGGGATCAGAACGATTGGGAAATGAAATCCTTCCCCGATAAAACATTACTCGATAAGAATTTTCCGGACAATCCGGTTTTGCTTACCCGTATTGACGGCCACGCTGCCGTTGCCAATCAGCAGGCCCTGGATATAGCATCAGTAAAGGCAGGCGATGCAATTAGCGGTGGCGTTATAGAAACCAAAGGCAAAATCCTTACCGGTATCCTGGTCGACAACGCCATCGGTAAAGTAAGCGCAATGGTTCCTCAGCCCGATAATGCCACGCTTGAAAAAGTTTTTGATCGCGCTCAACAAAATTGCTTTGCTGTTGGATTAACCGGTGTTACAGACTGCGGTTTAATGAAGTGGCAGGTTGATCAGTTAGACGGTTTGCAAAAATCCGGTAAATTAAAAATGAAGCTCACTGTTTTATTATCCGATGCAAAGGAAAACTATGACCACTACCTGAAAACAGGCATCTATAAATCAGACCGCATGCACATTGCAGGATTCAAATTATACGCCGATGGTGCTTTGGGTTCAAGAGGCGCCTGTTTGCTAAAACCGTATAGCGATAAACCGGGTTGGAGCGGCTTTTTACTTGATAGCATTTCCCATTATACACAGGTGTTGCAAATCATAATGCAATCGCCCTTTCAGGCATGTACACACGCTATCGGCGATTCGGGCAACCGAATGATACTTGAACAATACGCTGCTGTATTAAAAGGTAAAAACGACAGGCGCTGGCGGATAGAACACGCTCAGGTGGTTGATACTGCCGACCTGCATCTCTTCAATCAATACAGCATCATTCCTTCTATTCAACCCACACACGCTACATCCGATATGTATTGGGCAGAAGACAGGTTAGGTAAAGAAAGAATTAAAACAGCCTATGCATATAAAGATTTGCTGCAACAAACCGGTTGGTTGGTATTAGGAACAGATTTCCCGGTGGAAGACATCAGTCCTTTTAAAACATTTTATGCGGCGGTAGTACGAAGAGATGCCCAACATTTTCCACCCGGTGGTTTTCAAATTGAAAATGCATTAAACAGGGAGGAAGCCCTGAAGGGAATGACGATATGGGCGGCCAAAGGCAGTTTCGAAGAAAAAGAAAAGGGTAGTCTTGAAAAAGGCAAATGGGCCGATTTTACTATTACCGATATTAACATCATGCAATGCGATCCGCCTGATATCTTAAACACGCGGGTATTGTATACTTACGTGAATGGAGAAAAGGTGTATGAGAAGAAAAGACATTGAGACTTTCTAAAAATTAATAAGCAAGTTTGCTCCGATTTTAAAATTCTCACTGAAGATCAGTATCTCTTTAGAGCTTTTATCGTTGCTCATGCCATATTTCCAGTTGGGTGTAAGAATAGGAAACCCTTCATATATTTTCCTTACAGCCTCACAATCATTATACGACAATATCCAATGTTCTCTTTGTTTTAGTATCTCAGCCAATCCTTCATGATCAAAGCCCTTATGCGCATCGCCTTTCCTGCCATACAGCGAACTCCCGATCAGGTAGGGCGGATCAAGGTAGGTGAATGTATGCGGATGATCTGCGAGCGATTGTTTAAAATCACCTTTTGTAACGGTAACATTCGGATTATGAAAATTCCTGAGCCTTTCAATGGCCGTTAAGGTAAACCTGGGATGATCGGGCGACATACCGCCTGAAAGGGTTGAGCCCGAAAAAGAAGAACGGTTTAATACATAGTATACTGCCGCCCTTTGCAATTTGGTTTTGAAACGGGTTTGCGTTTTCTGCAGTTCGTAAAAGCTGTGCCTGGGAAGTGGGAAATATTTTTCAACCTCTCCGGCCAATTCCAGTGGTTTTGCAATAAGACATTGCCAGAATTCTACCAGGGGAGAAAAAATATCATACCCGTATACTTTCGTTCCCTTTGCTGCAACAGCCAACTCTATAGAACCACCGCCGAAAAAGGGAGATAAGAGTTTATCAAGCCGTTTCGGGAAAAACTGTGTGATGAAATCAACGCCTCTGGTTTTGCCCCCTGGATAACGTAGCAGAGAACGGCTACTGAAGTTATCCTCCATATTCAGTCTGGAATCATCTAACAATTCATGTGCATTCAAAACCTCTTCTTTATTTTTTGTTGTGCTCATCGCAATTCAAATATTTATCGAATATAGTAAAGTTCATTTCAAATTTAAACAGCAAAGGCGACACTTTTGTTAAGTTGTCGCCTTTGCTGTTTTTTTGGAAATAATATTGTTTACGGCTTTTGCCCCAGTTGCTTCATGACCCTGTAATGTGATGCCACTGCCGAACCCAATGTGGGAAAATAAATATACTGCAAATCAAATTGCCGGCAGGTTTGCTGAACAATTTTACTGATAGCAGGGTAATGTATATGGCTGATGCGTGGAAACAAATGATGTTCTATCTGGAAATTCAGTCCGCCTACAAGCCATGAAAGAAATTTATTGTTTGCTGCAAAATTAGCTGTGGTTTTTACCTGGTGAATGGCCCATTCGTTTTCAATTTTTTTAGGTTCAATGCCGGCCACTTCAAATTCTGCGTGTTCTACCACATGCGCCAGTTGAAATACCACCGCAAGCGTTAATCCCAAAACAAAATGCATTACCAGAAAACCTAAAAGCCATGGTTGCCAGCCTAAAACCAGTATAGGAATAACGATGGTAATGGCTATATACAATAACTTGGATATCCAGAACGTAAGATGCTCTCTCAGATCCATCGGCTTTAAAGGTGTTGTATATACTTTACGTGTAACATATTTTATATAGTCGGTTATAAACAACAGGAAAAGAGAAGTAAACCCGTAGAGAAAAAACATGTAAAACTGCTGGTAACGGTGAATGGGTTTCCAGGGCTGGGTAGAACATTCACGCATAAAGGGCATATTATTGATATCATCGTCAATGCCGTCAATATTGGTATAGGTATGATGTACGATATTATGCTTCAATTTCCATAAAAATGCATTCCCGCCCAGGGCATTCATGCTAAGCCCGAACAAGTCGTTTACCCACTTGCGGGTTGAAAAGCTGCCATGGCAGGCATCGTGCATGATGTTAAAACCAATGCTGGCAAGCGTAAACCCGAACAAACCACTCAGTAATATACCGGTAAAGAGATTAAGGGGAAGTAATAACAGGGAAAGATAGATCAGTATAGCGGCCGGTATAAGCACCACAGATTTTAAATACAACTTCCAGTTACCGGTTTTTTTGATATTGTTATCTGTAAAATACTGATCAACGTTTGCTTTTAGCGCATTAAAGAACACTTTGTTCTTATTATTAAAAGTAACCTTGTACATTTATTTAATTTTTCCTGATATGAACGGTATTATACCGTGCATTTAATGTTAATGAATAACGTTTGCTGAGGGAATAAATTTCAAAATCTATCTCACCTTTTCTCCTTTGCCACTAATATTAATTAAGGCGGATGGGCAAAGGTACGGCTTTTATAGTGAAAATGATGCTAATTCATCTTAAAGGGAACGATCATATCAAATACAGGTATTTTAACATCAAACTGTTTTTTGGAAGTAATATTTTCCATAACATAGGTACCATACATTTTCCCCATTTCTGTACGAAGGTTGCAGCCACTAACATATTGGTATTGTTCACCCGGGTTAATTTGCGGCTGTACACCAACTACACCTTCCCCCTCTACTTCCCGCTGCGTGCCATTACTGTCAAAAATATACCAGTGTCTTCGCATCAACTTTACAGGAAACGCATTATTATTCTGCAATGTAATGCGGTAGGCAAACATAAACTCGCCACTTACGGGATTACTGTAATCCGGTTGGTAGAATGTTTCAACCGTTACCGTTACCCCTTCCGTTACTTTTGATGCCATTGCCTTACCAAAGTTTAGCTTAAAAGTAGCAAAAAACTATGACAGGCTGGGGGAATTGGTGAGAATTTTCTGTAGTAATTCAAAACCCATTTACCTTTGTCTGCAAATCAATTGCAAATTTTTGCCTCATATGTATTTTTTAAATATTAAACCCTGTTAATCATGAAAATTGCCGTAGCCAAAGGAGATGGAATCGGACCAGAAATAATGGATGCCACTTTAAGCATATTTACCGCAAATAAAGTTCCACTTGAGTATGAGTTTGTAGATATGGGGAAATGGGTTTTTGATAAGGGCTTTTCGAATGGAATGACGCCTGAAGCCAAACTCACAATCGAAAATCTTGGGCTTTTGTTTAAAGGCCCCATGGAAACCCCTAAAGGCAAAGGCGTAAAAAGCATAAATGTTACAGCCCGAAAAACCTGGAACACTTTTGCGAATAAACGAGTGTTTCAAACCTTACACGGGGTAGATACTGTTTTTTCGAAGGCGGGAATACCTATTGATATTACGGTAGTACGGGAAAATATTGAGGATACATATGGCGGTATAGAACACATGCTTACACATGATGTGGCCTTAAGCAGGCGCTTTATTACCCGTCCGGGAAGTGAACAGGTGGTCCGGTATGCTTTTGAAATGGCAAGACTAAAAAAGGCAAGACGTGTGAGCTGCGGGCATAAGGCAAATATTATGAAGATAACGGACGGTTTATTTTTAGAATGTTTTTATGAGGTGGCAAAAGCCTATCCCGATCTGAAAGCAGATGATATTATTGTAGATGATCTGTGCATGAAGTTAGTAACCAAACCAGACACTTTTGATGTGGTGGTGCTTACCAATTTACAGGGCGATATTGTATCGGATTTGTGTGCAGGACTGGTAGGCGGATTGGGTTTTGCACCTTCAGCCAATATTGGCGACCATATTTCTATTTTCGAAGCAGTGCATGGTACCGCGCCGGATATTGCAGGAAAAAACATAGCAAATCCTACAGCTTTAATATTAAGTGGTATATCCATGCTGTTGCACCTGGGATTAACGGAAAATGCAGGACTTATTGAAAATGCCTTATTGTATACTTTAGAAAGCGGTGTGCATACCGGCGACTTCGGCGATAAATCAACACCCGCTGTAAATACTACCGAATTCGCCAATGCGATAATAAGCAATCTCGGTAAAAAGCCTGAATTCAATGCCAAACCTGTTGTATCCAATAAACCTGGTACGCCTGCCCCTTTTAAATTGCAGCAAAATGCCATGATGGTATCTAAAGAAACTGGAGATGAAAATATTGTAGGCGTTGATCTTTTTATAGAAAGTGATGAACAACCACAGGCTATTGCTAGAAAATGCGAGCGGCATGCCGGCGTTAAATTCAAATTGGTGAACATCAGCAACCGGGGCACGCAGGTTTGGCCTACAGGTTCAGTGTATACCAACCTGGTGAACTTATACAATGTACGATTTGAAAGCCTTGATGACGAACCACTTACCCAGCAGGATGTTCTAGGGCTGTATGTAAGTCTGAGCGGCAACTTTAAAATATGCTCCTCCGAATTATTGAATATGTGGGGAGATAAGAAGGCGTACAGTTTGGCCCAGGGGCAGTAGTGAGCCCCAGGCCATTGGACTTGAACCGAAAGTCCGATGGCTTTACACCTTATACCCAAGACCTTATACCATACTCCGCTTTACGTTAAATAAGGTTAATGATTTTGCCTTTTTAGCCTGTAAAACAGGCTGTTTATACATCCGGTTGCTTTATGGTTAAACTTTGAAAAAAGTATGTAGTCTACCATGTATCAATAAAAACCATTCATACATGAAGAAAATAACGCTAAGTATACTTGCACTTTCACTGGTGCTTACAACCATCTATGCACAGGAAAAAACAGCCGAAGCTGTTAAAAAAGACGCTAAGGAGTATCATCAGCACCCGGGCAAACACAGAAAACAACATCATGCTGATTTTAAAAAACTGAACCTCTCCCAGGAACAACAGGATAAATTAATAAAAATTAATAAAGACTACCGTTCAGGCGTAGCTGATCTTAAGAAACAAGAAGCTACCACCACCGTAAAGGACTACAAAGCGCAGATGCAGGCTTTAAATAAAAAACGGCGCAGCGATGTGGATAATGTATTCACAAAAGAACAAAAGGATCAGTTGCAGCAGATGAGGATGGAAAGAAAAGGAAAGTTTGATACGGCAGATAAAGGAGGAACAGAAAAAATGAAATCCGCCTTAGGATTATCAGACGACCAGTCTGCAAAACTAAAAGCACTGAGGGCAGATACACAAAAAAAAATTAAAGAAATACGCGCCAGCAATGCTTTATCAGATGCCCGGAAAAAAGAGCAGGTTGCAGCCGTTTTTAAAAAACAGCACGAGGATATGAATTCCATTCTTACACCGGAACAGGTAAAAAAGATGGAGCGTTTCAAATCCAGGCGTATCAACCGAATGTCAAAATAAAAATAAGAAATATGGACGGTATATAGTAACCGGCGCCAAAAGTGCCGGTTACTTTTATTATGGAGTTGAACTGGAATTATTTCGATACATCAAATCAAAAATATTGCCTTTTTTAACTTACTCCTTTCTCTTTTAAAACAGCGTTTAGCCAGCGAAGCATTGCAAAACAAACTACGGCAGCCGCCATAAGAAGAGCAAAATTAAGCCAGAAATAATTGGCTTTATGATCATATCCGTCCCACAGGGTTGCCAGCACACCCGATAATTTATTACCTATGGAAGTAGAGAGAAACCATCCACCCATCATTAATGCAGTTATGCGCGGAGGGCTCAATTTAGACACAATGGATAATCCCATAGGGCTCAAAAACAATTCGCCGATCGTAATTACACCATAACTTACAATCAACCACCAGGTACTCGCTTTCTCCACACCATTGTTACCTGCATACACCGCTCCAACCATTACCAGGGCCGATAATCCCGAAATAAAAAGACCCCAAGCTATTTTTGTAGCTGTTGTAGGTTCGCGGTTTCTTCTTCTAAGCCAGGTGAAAAAAGCAACAATCAGCGGCGTAAAAATAATAACCCAGCCAGGATTAATGGACTGGCTGAGATTGGTAGCCCATACACTAATGCTACCGCCAGGTTCTGGCGTTGATCCGGGTTTCATATTTTTAAAATAAGAAGGATAATCATAGGTGCTGACAATTTTTCCATCTTTCTTTTGCAAACGAAACTGTTCATCGTACAACGGCACGGAATCCTTTGTATAAACCAGAGTTTGCGAAAGTCTTAGTGTTTCAAAAACCTTTTGTGGAGTACCTTTAACCTCCCGGTTGGTATACTGGTCGGCCCATGTATTGAGCGCCGAACCATTCTGTTTAAACACCGCCCAAAACAATATAACCACCGCAAATATGGCCAATAAAGCGAGTATGGGCCGCTTCTCCTCCTTTGCTGCTTTAGTATACAATGATCCATAAAAATAAATAACCGGTATACAGGCAAAAATGAACGCATCGGTAGAAGGTGAACCGAATAAAGTAGTATCCCAAATCAATCCCGGCAATACCCATCCTGCAACGCCGGCAATAACTGATGGCAAAAGGATCAGCAAAACGATGCGGATAAAAGACATATCGCTTTGCCGTACCCCTTTTTTAATGTCAAATGCTGCATAATGCTTTGTACCCGTTAAAAATACCACAACTCCAATAAACATTCCAATCCCGGCTGCAATAAAAGCATAGCTCCACCCCATCATAACATAGAGCGCAGCTCCAAAGAAATTGCAGATAAATGCACCTACATTTATGCCCATATAAAAGATGTTATACCCTTCATCTTTTTGTGCTTTATAGGCTGGAGTTGAATATACATTACCCAGAAGTGTAGAAATATTAGGCTTAAAAAAACCGTTTCCGGCAATTACAAGTGTCATGGAAAGATACAGCATCATAAGATTATGAACCGACATCAAACAATACCCAATGCCCATCATTAACCCACCGATAATAATAGATTTTCTATAGCCGAGGTAGCGGTCGGCGATCAGTCCGCCCAGAAATGGCGTAAAAAAAACAAGCGCGATAAATGTACCGTACAAATCGGCAGATTCGGCTTCCGTCATGCCATACCCGGTTTTTACATCTTTCAGGTATAATGTAAAAATGCCGATCATCAGGTAATAACCAAAACGTTCCCACATTTCTGAAAAAAATAAAAAGGGTAGCGCTTTGGGATGTTTTTTCCACATATGCCAGTATTGAAATTTATTGTGCTGTATAAATGTGAAACGTGAGAAGTGAAATACGCCTTTTACTTTTCTCCCCCGTCCGAATGGCATTCAGACGGGCGGGCTCTCAGTTTTCACCTAAAATCCAGACATTATTTGTGTGACTTAAGATATAGTATCGCGCAAAAAAGACCTGCGATTGATTATTTGTCCTGGTGCATCATATACTGCAGTTTTTTAGTAAGAAGAAACAACAATAAAGACGCGATCCCGGCCATAAATACAAACAACATGAAAAACTCGTGCATATTGTGCATTTTATATCCTAAGAAAGAGGTGGTTTTCCCGGCTTCCGGATACAACGCACTCAACACCCCTGCGAGTTTATTGGCAGCGGCATTGGCAAGAAACCATACAGCCATTAACAGGGAGGCAAATTTGAAAGGCGCTAATTTATTAACGAGCGACAAGCCAATAGGCGATAAGCACAGTTCGCCCCAGGTATGCAGCATATACATGCCCGTTAGCCAGATGATACTCACCTTAACTCCCGGCTGCACGTCTTTTACACCAAAGGCTATCCATAAGTATCCCAGGGCCAGCAGTAATAAACCCATTGCCATTTTTGTAGGCGAAGCAGGCTCCTTTTTGCCCAGTTTGATCCATAACCATGCAAACAGGGGAGCAAATGCCACAACAAAAATAGAGTTGAGCGACTGGAAAAAACTGGCAGGTATTACAAAAAAGCCCAGATCTCTTTGTGTTTGTTCTTCCGCGAAAAAAGTAAGGGAAGCGCCGGCCTGTTCAAATGCGCTCCAAAAAAAGATAACAAAGAATGCAGTAATAAAAATTACCCCTATACGCTGCTTTTCAATACCATTTAACGTTTTATCGGAAAAAATAAAAAACGCGATAAACAAAACTGCGGCAATAAGCAGGTAGGTAAGATAATTTACCACTTTGGCATCTAAATAAAGCAATCCAATCATTAAAAAAGACAGTAAAATCAATCCTCCAACCACTGTCACTGGGTTAGTTGCTATTTTGGGTGCAGTCTTAGGCACCAGTCCAAGCACTTCTCCCTTAGGATCCAATACATATTTATGATGAAACAGTTTCTGAACCACGACACTTATGAGCATACCTATTCCGGCAGCCAGAAAAGCCCATTTAAAATCGGCAGGGTTGCCGGTATCACCAACCAAACCACATACAAATGGGCCGATAGCACCACCCACATTAATACCCATGTAAAAGATGGTATACGCCGCGTCAATCCTGCGATCGCCTTTGGGATATAATTGTCCTACCAGGGAAGAAATATTGGGCTTAAAGAAGCCATTGCCCGCGATCATAAAACCAAGCCCCGAAAAAAACAAGGTTGCGGATAGCTGTGGTGAACTTTCATACAGATGGCCGCAAAAAAATAAAATAAATTCACCGATAGCCATCACCAACCCACCTGCAATGATAGACATCCGGTTACCCCAGTAACGATCTGCAATATAGCCACCCAGTAAGGGCGTTAAATAAACAAGACTGGTATAACTGCCATACAGGTTGGATGCGAAAACCTTATCAAACAAAAGCGCTTTGGTCATAAAAAGCACTAAAATGGCCCGCATACCATAATAGTTAAAGCGCTCCCACATTTCAGTTGCAAACAAAACGTATAATCCTTTAGGGTGGCCCTTTGAAGCTGTTTGATTCATTCATCAATGGTTTTATGGATGTAATGCTTTTGATTTGCACCTCAATATAATGCTTATTTTGAGACACCTGTTACCTTAGGAAATTCCACTTGTAAAAAAAATGAAGTTTTAAAATAACATCGTTCTATTTTCGCAGCTCTTTATTACAAGTTTATTGCTATGAATATTTTATTATTAGGATCCGGCGGACGCGAACATGCTTTTGCCTGGAAAATGAGCCAGAGCAGCCGGTGCACAAAATTATTTATCGCTCCGGGTAATGCAGGCACCAGTCTTTGCGGCATCAATGTGGAGCTGGCAGTCACAGATTTTGATGGAATAAAACAATTTTGTATTGACCATACTATTGAAATGGTTGTAGTGGGTCCGGAAGAGCCTTTAGTAAAGGGTATTTATGATTATTTTAAAAATGATCCCACTATTCAGCATATTTCTGTAATCGGACCATCAAAAGAAGGCGCAAGTTTAGAAGGCAGTAAAGCCTTCGCTAAAGCGTTTATGCAAAGGCATAAAATCCCTTCTGCCGCCTACAGGGAATTTAATGCTGATAATTATGAAGATGGTATAACCTACCTGCAATCACATGCTACGCCTATTGTATTAAAGGCTGATGGACTTGCTGCGGGAAAAGGAGTGATCATTTGCCAGAATCATGTAGAAGCCATGGCCGAATTTGAATTAATGATCCTGCAGTCTAAATTTGGGGATGCCAGTAAAAAGGTAGTAGTTGAAGATTTTCTTTCCGGAATAGAACTAAGCGTATTTGTATTAACAGACGGGGAAAATTATGTATTACTGCCGGAAGCCAAAGATTACAAACGCATTGATGAAGGAGACAAAGGGCTTAACACCGGTGGTATGGGCGCCATTAGCCCAGTACCCTTTGCCACGGAAACATTTATGCAAAAGATAATCAGCACCATCATTGACCCAACGATCAGGGGTTTAAAAAAAGAGCAGATTGACTATTCGGGATTTATTTTTTTTGGGATAATAAAGGTAGGAGACGACCCCTATGTTATTGAATATAATTGCCGTATGGGCGATCCTGAAACGGAAGCCGTGTTACCCAGGTTAAAAAATGACCTGGTAGAATTGTTTGAGGCTACGGCCGCAAAAAAGCTGCATGAAATAAAGCTGGAAACAGATAACAGGCAAACGGCAACGATAGTGGCTGTAAGCGGGGGCTACCCGGGTGAATATGAAAAAGGCCTGCTCATTGATGGGCTGGATTTGCTCCAGGAAGATGATGCTATTGTATTTCATGCCGGAACTAAACAGGAAGAAGATAAAACAGTTACCAACGGGGGAAGAGTATTGGCTGTAACCTCCTTTGGAAATACTTTGCAAAAAGCTGTTGAAAAATCAAGAGCTATCCTTGATATTGTTGAATTCGACGGCATGCATTTCCGTTCGGATATAGGGTACGAATTTTATTAAAATGCGATAGGCCGCTGCCAATCGCGTGCATAAGCAGCCACAGGCAACAATCACACCCGGGAAAATAGCAATCATTAAGCGGTAGCCCGCAGATATGAAAAAAAATTATTTCCCTCAAAGTCAATAAAAATCAAGGTTTTGCCGTTGTATTTCAAATTATTTACAACAACTTTGCAAACATTATTTTAGAACCACATTTCTCCAATATCAATTATGGGTCTTTTCAACTGGTTTACACAGGAAATTGCTATAGATCTGGGAACGGCTAATACCCTTATTATTCATAACGATGAGATAGTAGTAAATGAACCTTCTATTATAGCATTAGACAGGAATAATCCTAAAAATGTACTTGCGGTGGGCAAAAAGGCATTAATGATGCATGAAAAAACCCATGAAAGTATACGCACAATACGTCCTTTAAAAGATGGGGTGATAGCCGATTTCAACGCGGCCGAACTAATGATAAGGGAACTGATCAAAATGATCTATCCCAAAAAACCCCTGTTTCCCCCAAGCTGGCGGATGATGATTTGTATTCCTTCGAGCATTACCGAAGTAGAAAAACGTGCGGTAAGAGACAGTTCGGAGCAGGCAGGCGCCAAAGAAGTATATTTATTGCATGAGCCAATGGCGGCAGCCCTTGGAATAGGTATAGATGTAGAAGAACCTGTAGGGAATATGATTGTAGATATTGGTGGTGGAACTACGGGAATCACGGTTATTGCACTTGCAGGCATTGTTTGCGATCAGTCTATCCGTATTGCCGGCGATGAATTTACTGCCGATATTATGGAAGCGCTGCGTCGTTACCATAGCTTGTTGATTGGAGAAAGAACGGCAGAACAGATAAAAATACAGATAGGAGCGGCAATGAAAGATTTAGACAATCCTCCCGATGACCTTCCGGTTAACGGGCGCGACCTGGTAACGGGCATACCCAAACAAATTATGGTAAGCTACCAGGAAGTTGCCGAAGCTTTGGATAAAAGCATTTTCAAAATTGAAGAAGCTATTCTTAAAGCATTGGAAACCACCCCTCCTGAACTGGCTTCCGACATTTACCGCAGGGGAATTTATATTACAGGCGGTGGCGCGCTCCTCCGCGGGCTGGATAAAAGATTAAGCCAAAAAATAAAATTACCCGTACATGTGGCCGATGATCCTTTAAAAAGCGTGGTAAGAGGAACGGGTATTGCGCTTAAAAATTATCAACGCTATCCTTTTGTAATGAGATAATGACCAGGGCTGATTCTACATTTTCCCTGTGAAGCATTTTTACAGCCGGTATTCAAACTGTAGAATTGTAAAAAAACAACCAAGTGCGAAATGTTTTTCTTTTTGTCAGACGCTATTTCAATTTCCTCATCTTTATTATAATGCAGGCGGTTGCGCTGTATATGCTGTTTCATTACAACAAGTTTCATGAGGCGGCATTTATGGGTGTGGCAAGCGAAGTAACCGGCAAAATAAGCAAACAGTACAACACCGTTGAGTACTATTTCCAGCTCCAAAAAACAAACGCTTTGCTCATTGAAGAAAACAAGAAGCTTCGTAATTTATTAAAAGATGATTTTCTTCCTGCCGATACTACTACTGAAATGGTAGTGGATTCTATAAAAGTAGATTCGCTTGAGCAATACCGGCGGTATTTGTACTTTCCTGCCAAAGTCATTAACAACTCCGTTACTTCACAAACCAACTATTTGACCATAAGCCGGGGAACCAGGCAGGGAATTACCAAAGATATGGCTGTGGTAAGCCCTGCAGGAGTTGTTGGAACGGTAGTAAATGTAAGCGCCAATATGGCTACGGTAATGAGCCTTTTGCACCGGCAAAGCCGGATAAGCGCCAGCTTATTAAAGACAGGTGAAACGGGCAGCGTGGAATGGGACGGTAAAGATCCCCAGGTCCTTACCTTCAGGAATATTCCCAAATCGGCTCAGGCGAAAAAAGGCGATACCGTTGTAACCAGCCGATATTCTACTTTCCCTCCCGGGCAGCCTGTAGGAGTTATTGCAGAAATTGGAAGCCAGGAAGGCAGCAACTTTTATTTGATGAAAATAAAACCATCCACTAATTTTTTCAATATTCAATTTGTATACGCTGTAAAAAATTTACAAAAAGAAGAACAGGATGCCTTAGAAAAAGCAACACGCAAACAGGAGTAAAGATGAGTGAACTATTGAAAAATATTATCCGTTCTATAATTTTTATATTATTCCAGGTATTTATCCTGAATAAAATACCGCCTCTTCACCAGTTTATTACACCTTACCTTTATTTCCTTTTTATACTATGGCTGCCTTTTAAAATACCAAGGCTTTCATTAACCATAACAGGCTTTTTGTTTGGGCTCAGTCTTGATTTTTTTACCAAAACCCCCGGGCTGCATGCAGCCGCATGCACGTTGGTTGCTTACTTGCGTCCTTTTATGATCAATATTCTTATTTCAAAGGAAGATTCGGACTTTAATTATGTTGCTCCCGCACCTTCCAGCATGGGATGGTCTCCATATATTGTTTATGTGCTGGTATTGTCTTTTATTCATAATGTGTACCTGGTTTTTTTAGAATGGCTGCAATTTGCAAATTTTTGGTACTTTTTAGGCAAGGTTATAGCTACTACAGGCGTTAGCTTTTTATTGATAATAATCACGGAAATACTATTTTACAGAAAACAGAAGTTCAGGACAAACATATAGGGGGTATTTATGCCTGCGTTTAATCAATCACGACAAAACATTATAAGGCTCATTTTTGCGGCCACCTTTTTAATTATTGCGGGACGCCTGTTTATACTTCAGGTAGTTTCTGACAAATACAAATTATTAGCGCTTGATAATGCAGTATACAAGAAAGTGATATATCCCGACAGGGGAATTATTTTTGACCGGAATAACAATGCCATCCTGAACAATACTATCATTTATGATCTTACTGTTACCCCTTACGAAGTAAAACAAGTAGATACTTTTTTTTTATGTAACCTTTTAAGTATAGATACAGCCGAGTTCAGAGAAAGGATAATTACAGCCATCATCAAAAACGGCCGCTACCGTCCCTCCGTTTTTGAAGGATTGCTTTCGCTTGATCTGCAGGCAAAATTAGAGGAGAATATATGGCGGTTCCCCGGTTTTACACTTATTGAAAGGCCAATAAGAAACTATCTGTACAATGCCGGCGCCCATTTGCTGGGCGATATTGGCGAGGTAGATACAGCTATTATAAGGCGAAGCAATTATTTTTACCAGATGGGTGATTTTGTAGGCAGATCGGGGCTGGAGCAATATTATGAAAGCGTATTGATGGGCAAAAGAGGCATTCAAAACCTGATCAAAGACAACAGAAACCGTTTGCAGGGATCGTGGGAAAACGGGAAATACGATACCGCTGCATCTGCCGGACGTAACCTGTACACTTACTTAGATATTGAATTGCAGCAGTTGGCAGAAAAACTGATGACCAACAAAGTAGGCAGTATAGTAGCCATTGATCCTAAAACAGGGGGCATTCTAACTATGGTGTCGGGACCCTCCTTCGATCCGAATGATCTTACGGGAAGCACGCGTCAGAGAAAATACGCAAACTTAGCGTTAGACGTATCTGCGCCGCTTATGAACCGCGCAACAAGAGGTATGTATGAGCCGGGTTCTACATTTAAACCTATTGGCGGACTGGTGGCGCTTGACATGGGGGTTATTACCGCTAATTATGGTCTTGCGTGCAGCGGCGCCTATTATGGCTGCGCTAAAGTAATAAGATGCGAGCATAGCAATCCGGGGCATGCGGCCAACATGCGGCTGGCGCTGGCTAATTCCTGTAACTCCTATTTCAGTCATATATACAGGCTTACCCTAGATAACAACAAAGACAGATCTGTAAAAAAAGGATATACGCACTGGAAAGATTATATGAACGCGTTTGGGTGGGGACAAAGGCTGGGAGTAGATCTGCCCAATGAATTGCCGGGCAATATTCCCGATACAACCGAATACAATAAAGATTACAGGGGATACTGGAATTCCTGTACAAATGTTACGCTTGGCATAGGACAGGATAAAATGCAGGTAACTCCTGTTCAATTGGCCAATGCCATGTGCATCATTGCCAATAAGGGTTATTATTATACCCCGCATTTTGTTGAGAAGATTGAAAATGAAACGGCAAAAGACTCCATTCTTAATAAATTCAGGGAAAAACATGCCGCCCTAACACATATACCCGATGAGGCATACGAAGCCATCCATGCCGGCATGCAGGATGTGGTAGAAAGCGGCACGGCCAGAAGCGCAAGGATCCCGGGTATAAGCATTTGCGCTAAAACAGGTACTGCGGAAAAATATACTATTCTCGATGGTAAGCGCATCAAGCTTCCCAATAACTCAATGTTTGTTTGCTTCGCGCCACGTGAAAATCCCAAAATCGCCATTGCCGTAGCAGTTGAAAACGCAGGGTTTGGTTCTACATGGGCAGCTCCCATCGCCTCCTTTTTGATAGAAAAATATCTTACAGATTCGATACGAACCGACAGAATGAAAGAGGTAGAAAGAATATCCAATACCAATCTTATGCCTTCTTATCTTAAGCGCAAGCAATTCATTGCAGATTCCACAAGAGCTTATTTTTATTTTAATCTTCGGAAAGACAGCAGCTACATTAAAAAATATCTACGGGGATATACAACCACCGAAAAGAAGCCGGTGAAAGCAGCCCAACCAGTAAAAATAAAAACACCGGAAGAAACCGTGAACAGCAGAATTCAAAAACCTGCCGACACTCCTTCAGCACATGCTATTCCCGATGGCAAGATCATACATATCAAAAAGCCATCCCGCAAGGCAGATATAATATGGATCAACGATGAAAAATACCTGAAAAACCAAGAATCGTGATGAGAACCAACAACAATGAAATATCTAAAGGCATAGATGGTTTGTTGCTATTCCTGTATATTGTATTATGCCTGATCGGTATTGTAAGTATTTTCGCCACCACGTACAATGAAGGCGAAAACATTGTGGATGGTTTCCTTTCATTTCGAACAGACTATGGAAAACAATCCATGTTTTTTTTGTTTTCTCTTTTTGCAGGTGTTGTAATACTATTAACAGACAGCAAATTTTTTACCGCAACAGCTAATTTATGGTATACGGCGGGTATAGTATTGTTATTGCTGGTTTTTCCATTTCACTCCAACATTAAGGGAACGGAGTCCATTATTAAGTTTGGCAACGCTTTTCAGCTACAACCCATCCAGTTGTGTATTGTGTTTACCAATCTTGCCCTGGCAAAATATATATCGCGCATTGAAACAGATTTTACCAAATTACGGTCACAATTGATTGCAGCATCCATTGTAGTAGCGCCGGCTTTACTGGCGATATTGCAAAAAGAAACGGGGCTGGCACTGGTATATTTTTCATTTTTCCTGGTAATGTTTCGCGAAGGGCTGCCTGCTATAGTGCTGGTAATAGGATTTTCATTTGCTATACTGGTGGTAGCGACCTTATTAATGGATCCCAATGTACTGGCGCTTATTCTTACCGGTATTGCACTGCTTTCGGCTTATTTTATGCGCCGGCAAATCAAACGCCATAAATCCGTGTTGTTCTGGATCATTGCCATCTGGGCCATTTGCGTAAGCATACAGCGCTTTGCTGTACCATTTATTTTTGATCATGTATTGAAGCCCTACCAGGTAAAACGCATATACGATACTATTGGAAAGGACTATATTCCCAAAGATGCCGCTGCACTTGCAGATATTGAGAAAAACACTTCGCAAAAAAAAGATGCCGGAAATTATAACGTAAAGCAAAGTAAAATTGCAATTGGCAGCGGGGGGTTACTGGGTAAAGGCCTTTTAAAGGGTACGCAAACGCGTTATGCTTTTGTTCCTGAACAAAGAACAGATTTTATTTTCTGTACCATTGGAGAATCTTTTGGCTTTGTGGGCAGCATGATATTTATATCCATTTATGTTGTTTTGCTTTTTCGCATTGTTACTATCGCGGAAAGACAACGCAGCACTTTTAGCCGGTGCTATGCCTATGGAGTGGCTTCAGTACTTTTTTTTCATATTGCAATCAACCTCTGCATGACAATGGGTTTGGCGCCTGTAATCGGCATCCCGCTTCCCTTTGTGAGTTACGGAGGACTGTCGCTGGTAACTTTCAGCATTATGATATTCATACTGCTTCGGTTGGATAAAGACCGGCAGATGGTACTCAGGTAATCCCGGATTTTAAATTTTAAATTTCAAATCTGAGATTCATCAATACATTTGCCTTATGAAAATTATTCCCTTAAGTGAAGGCGCTTTTACTGTAGACCAGTCAAAGCAGTTTGTGCCTTTCAGCCTTACCAATGATGATATTCAACAAAGGCCAGTGGGAAGTTTACTCGTGGAAATTCAGCCATTTGTTGTAGTTACTTCAAAAGATGTTTTATTAATAGATGCAGGATTGGGTTTTTCAAATGCCGATGGCACTCTTCAAATTCACCAAAACCTCATTAACAATGATATTAGTCCATCAGATATTACCAAAGTACTAATGAGCCACCTGCACAAAGATCATGCAGGCGGGGTAAGTTTAAATGATAAAATGCTCAACCAACGCTTCCTGAGTTTTCCCAATGCCACCTATTATGTACAACAGGAAGAATTATCGTTTGCCTTGCAAAAAGGATTGCCTTCATATATACCCGGTGAAATTGAGATACTGCAGCATGCAGACAATGTACATATTTTAGAGGGAGATGGTATTATTGATGATTATATCCGTTATGCGGTTACTGCCGCTCACAGTCCCTGGCACCAGGTTTTTTGGATAGAAGAAAATGGCATAACTATTTTTTACGGAGCCGATGACGCTCCACAGTTGCACCAGATGAAGAGCAGGTTTGTAGCCAAATACGATTACGACGGGAAAAAATGTATGGAATTGCGGCAGCAGTGGTGGCAACAGGGCCAACAGGAAAAATGGACCTTTCTTTTTTATCACGATGTGAAGAATCCGGTATGGAATTTTTAAATAAAGCAAAAAAATACTCCCGTTTGCTATAGCGGGAGTACATATAGTAAATAAAATTATTTAACTTCTCCTGTTGCCAGCATATATCAGTATATATTGAGCAAGGGTAACTATTGAAGCTACCGCAGCCACCACATAGGTCATTGCAGCCCATTTTAAAGCATCTTTAGCCATAGGATATTCCTGTACGCTGGTAATGTTGGTATGCTGTAACCAGGCCAGGGCCCGATTACTGGCATCGAATTCCACCGGCAGGGTTATAACAGAAAAGATGGTGGTAAGCGCAAATAGAACAATTCCTATCAATAACAACGAGGGAAACACTTTGATAAGGAGTATGCCGCCAATTAAAACCCACTGCACCAGCACAGAACTGTATTGTACTACAGGCACCAGGCGACTTCTCAGCATTAGCCATTTATAAGATGTAGCATGCTGAACGGCGTGCCCACACTCATGGGCAGCTACCGCGGCTGCGGCTACAGATACCCCATTGTATACATCGGGGCTCAGGTTTACAGTTTTATTCAAAGGGTTGTAGTGATCCGTTAAAAAGCCATTAGAGGCGTTAACGCTAACATCATATATGCCATTGTCTTTTAACATCTTTTCGGCTACCTGTTTGCCACTCAAGCCACTTGTGAGGGCTACTTTACCGTAACTGGCAAATTTTCCCTTTAAGCGCATGCTTACCAGCATACTAATACCCACGAAAATGAGCGATATCACCCAAATTGATCCCATAGTTTTTAAATATTTATTATGCACTTTATACAGCAAACTACCTACCATTTAAGATTATTGACATTAAATCCGGTAAACAAATATGCTGCAAGTCTTTTTGTCAGTCGCATTAATCTAAAAAAAATATAACTGCCAACTTGACGAAATTCCGCACTGTTCGGGCAATTTAAAAAAAACAATATTATATTGATTATCAAATGATTATGATGACTAAACAGAGTGTATTACAGTATGAAAAGTTATTCACAGGCCCCAAAATTAATTTTGTTATGTTTAAGCAATTTGTAATTTAGTGCAAGAATTTAATGGGTTAGTAAGTACTAAAGGGTCAGCGAAAGTTGACCCTTTAACTTTAAAATACTTTTCGTTTTATCTGTATTTTATTCATTGTAAAAAATCCTCTGCAATCTTTTTTAAAACTTTTACTGTGTTTAAATTTTAATTGCTGCGATTCTCCTTCACAAATCAATGGTGTTCTCTTCTTCAGCGTAAAGTCAAATTTTAATAATTAGCCAAAGCCATTTTTTAATTTGTCTGTACTACAATACAATCAAACATATCCATTTCCGGTTTCTTCCCTCTCCGTATCTTTAGCACATGAGCAAAATAAAAACTGCATTCTTTTGTAGTAATTGCGGCTATGAATCTGCTAAATGGACAGGAAGATGCCCTTCATGCAGCGAGTGGAATACTTTTGTGGAAGAACTTATTGAAAAACCTTCTAAAAACAATAAGGGGTGGAAAGGATACATTGAGAAAGGCAGCGAAGCAAAAACAATTGCTCTGCACGAAATATCAACGACAGAAGAGAAAAGAATTATTACACCGGATGCAGAACTGAACAGGGTTTTAGGCGCCGGCATTGTAACAGGAAGCCTTGTACTGGTAGCTGGGGAACCGGGCATTGGTAAATCCACGCTGTTTCTGCAAAATGCATTATTGCTGGAAGACGTAATTACCTTATACATCAGTGGAGAAGAGAGTGAACAGCAAATTAAAATGCGGGCCGATCGCCTGAACATCCAAAATGAAAACTTTTACCTGCTTACCGAAACATCAACACAAATTATATTCCAGGAAATAAAAAAATTAAAGCCACAGTTGGTAATTGTTGATTCCATTCAAACTTTACATTCACCCTACATTGAATCTTCCGCAGGAAGCGTATCGCAAATCAGGGAAACCGCTTCCGAATTTCAACGCTTTGCAAAAGAAACCAACACGCCTGTTTTTTTAATTGGCCACATTACCAAGGAAGGAAGTATCGCCGGCCCTAAAATTTTGGAGCATATGGTTGATACTGTACTTCAGTTTGAAGGCGATCAGCATTATGCATACCGGATTTTACGTACACTTAAAAACCGGTTTGGCTCCACTTCCGAATTAGGCATTTACGAAATGACAGGAACCGGTATGCGCCCTGTATCTAACCCTTCCGAAATATTGATTACCCAAAAAGAAGAACAATTGAGTGGCATAGCCATTGCAGCTACGCTTGAAGGGCAACGGCCTTTATTGATAGAAGTGCAGGCACTTGTTACCCAGTCGGTGTATGGTACCCCGCAGCGAACAAGCAGTGGCTTCGATCTGCGCAGGCTTCAGCTTTTGCTGGCTGTTTTGGAAAAAAGAGGTGGATTTCATTTTGGAATGAAAGATGTATTTGTGAATATTGCAGGCGGGTTAAAGGTAGAAGACCCTTCCATAGACCTGGCGATGGTAAGCGCTTTGCTGAGCTCTTATGAAGATACTCCCCTTCCGCATCAAATTGCTTTTGCAGGTGAAGTGGGGCTGAGTGGTGAAATAAGGGCGGTAAACCGGATAGAACAACGCATTGCGGAAGCTGAAAAACTGGGTTTTGAAAAAATGATCATTAGTAAATACAATCAAAAGGGTTTAAGCCAACAACATTTTAGCATTGAACTGGTAACGATGGGCAGGGTTGACGAACTGTATAAATACCTGTTTTAAAATTAATGTACTTGATAAAAACTGCTTTCAATAGCATCTCTCATCTTCTCTTTCCGCAATTATGCAATGGCTGCGGAAGCGACCTGATTAACGGACATCACCTCATTTGCCTGAAATGTTATCAGCGCCTGAATGAAACCGGCTTCGCATCGTTCGCCAATAACCCGGTTGAAAAAACATTTTGGGGACGACTGATTTGCAGCAGTGCCATGAGCCAGTACTACTTCGCTAAAGATTCATTATTGCAACAACTTATTCACCAGTTTAAATACAAAGGCAACAAAGAACTGGCTCATTACTTTGGAACGCTGATGGGCGAAACATTGCAAGCATCCTTAAGATTTCAACAGCCGGATGCGATTGTTCCTTTACCGCTTTTTCCTGATAAGGAATATAAAAGAGGTTATAACCAGGCGGCTTTGTTAGCCGAAGGCATTGCGGCAGTTTTACAAGTACCGGTATTATACAATGCAGTGCTTCGCACACGGTATACTACTACCCAAACCCATAAAACACGTATGGAACGCTGGCAAAATGTAGAAGGTGTTTTTACGACAGCAGGCAATACAGAACTCCATCAAAAACAGGTATTGCTGGTAGATGATGTTATTACTACGGGCGCCACGATCGAAGCATGCGGTAATGCTATCCTGGAAGATATTCCGGATGTAAAATTAAGTATTGCCACTTTGGCCTTTGCTGCTGCTTAAAAGAATTGTATGTGCAAATGAAAAGACTCATTTATTTTTTGCTGTTATTGTTTCTGCTGAAAGGTACTGTGTCCTGTAAAAAACAAACATTTATTACCGATAAAAATGCAGCATTGTCTTTTACCACCGATACCTTACGGTTTGAAACCGTATTTACTTCCACCGGATCGGTTACGCAATATTTTACCATCGTTAACAGCAACACACAAAAGCTAAAAGTAAGCAGTATAAAACTAATGGGAGGCAACAGCTCTGCCTATAGAATAAACGTGGATGGCAATGCTTCGTCAGAAATAAACAATATTGAGATGGAGGCAGGAGACAGCATTTATATATTCGTTTCGGTTACCATTGATCCTTCATCAACCAGTCTTCCTTTTATTGTGCAGGATAGTATACAGGTTAATTACAATGGCAATCAAAAATACATTCAGTTAGAAGCGTATGGGCAAAACGCACATTTCCTGCGCAATCATTTTATCAATACAGACATTACCTGGAACAATGACCTGCCCTATGTTATTTCGGGCGGTATACAGGTTGCGCAAAATGCCACGCTCACCATTGAAAAAGGCTGCCGTATTTATTTGCATGCCGATGCGCCATTTATCGTAGACGGCACACTTACAGTTAACGGTACAAACCTTGAGACTGTAAGTTTCCAGGGTGACAGGCTGGATAATGAATACCGCGATCTTCCGGCATCCTGGCCAGGTATATATTTCAGGCAAACCAGTGTTAATAATAGTATTCATTATGGCATTATCAAAAATGCACACCAGGGCATTATAGCCGTTGGAAACGCCATTAATACATTACCCAAACTGCAACTACAACAATGTATTATAGATAATATATACGATGCCGGCATACTGGCGCTGGGTTCTGCTATTGATGCTGTGAACTGCCTTATCAGCAATTGCGGCTCCAATATAGTGCTCAGTGAAGGCGGAGAATATAATTTCACCTATTGCACCATAGTAAGTTTTGATAACAGCTACATCAGTCATAAAAAACCACTATTAACCTTAAGTAATGCTGATGAGGCAGGCAATAGCTATAAACTTAATGCATTGTTCCGCAATTGTATTATATGGGCCGGAGGCGAGAGCATAGAAAATGAAGTGCTGGCGGATAAAAAAGGAAATGCTGTTTTTAATACAGACTTTGATCATGTTTTATACAAAGCAAAAAATATATCGCCTGATATTAATGTAATAAATAGCATTGCTAACCAGGACCCGGCCTTCGACAGCATTAATGCCGACCGCCATTATTTTGATTACCATATTGAGAAAAATCAGTCGCCCGCTGTTAATGCGGGCACAGTCGTCCCGGTAAGCAATGATCTTGACGGAAAGATAAGAACAGGTGAGCCCGACCTGGGCTGTTATACAAAAGATTAACGCCTGATTCGGATTTTTTGTACCAAATTTGTACTTTACTTCAATTAAATTCTTTGTTATGATACGTTTATTATTTGTAGCGCTCGCTGTAATGATCGCCTCTTCTGTTTACGATTTTAAAGTTGAAGGACTGGAAGGCGGAACGATTGATCTTTCCCAATACAAAGGGAAAAAAATTTTAATAGTGAACACCGCATCTAAATGTGGATTTACCCCTCAATACAAAGACCTGGAAACATTATATGAGCAATATAAAGGGAAGCTGGTGGTTATTGGTTTTCCTGCAAATAATTTCATGCGGCAGGAACCCGGCACCAACGCAGAGATAAAGGAGTTTTGTGAAAAAAATTATGGAGTTACATTTCCCATGGCAGCCAAGATATCTGTAAAAGGAGATGATATTCATCCGTTGTTCAAATACCTTAACGACGAAGCAGAGAAAATAGGGATCAAAGATCCGGTGAAATGGAATTTCACCAAGTTTTTGATAGATGAAAAAGGAAAACTGGTTACTGTTTTCCCAAGTAAAGTAAAACCAATGAGCGAAGAGGTTTTAAAATACCTGAACTGATCCTGAGTTTGATATAATTAAAATGCCTATGTGAGTGAATCATGCGGGCATTTTTACTTTACGCAACCGGTTGAGCCGCTTTTTGTCATTGCGTTATATTATATTGGAGATAAATTACTGGTAATGTTCGCAATAGAGAAAGTACAGCATAATGGATTTGATAAGATACTGTTAACAGATAATGCGTCACAAAGCAGAGTAGAAATTGTGCCAGGTTGCGGCGCTATGCTGCATGCATTTACTGTGCATGATGGAAAAGAGGCAATAAATATCATCGACAGTTACGATAACAAAACAGCATTTGACGAAAATGCCGAGGTCAATGGATTTAAGGGGCTAAAGCTATCCCCCTTCCCTTGCAGGATTCCCAATGCGGTATATCGTTTTAACAACCGCCAGTATCATTTCAACAATTTTCTGCTGAACGGATCCGCCATACACGGTTTATTGTACAAACAGCCCTTTCGTTTGGTACAGGAACAGGCAACCGAAAACTTCGCCGGCATAAGTGTATTGTATGAATACAAAGGTGAGGATGCAGGTTACCCTTTCCCGTATGACTGCATTATTGATTATCGTTTGGAAAAAGAAAATACATTAAGCATTACCACCGTCATAAAGAACACAGCCACCTCAGCCCTGCCAATAGCCGATGGCTGGCATCCTTATTTTACATTTGGCGGCAAGGTTGATGATCTGGAACTGCAATTTCAATCACAGGAGGCGCTGGAATTCATCAATCTCATTCCTTCCGGAAAAATATTGCCTTATACTGCATTCAGTTCGCCTGCCCGCATTGGTGAAACAGCTTTGGACAATTCATTTGTACTGGATTTTAGCCAGGAACAGCCTATGTGCATTTTACGCGATCCCGCCACAGGATGGCAATTGGAAATTCGGACAGATGAAAGTTATCCTTATTTACAAATTTACATTCCTCCGCACCGCAAAAGCATCGCTATTGAAAATCTCAGCGCCCCGCCCGATTCGTTTAATAACGGTATTGGTCTTATTACACTCGCAGCAGGAGCAAGCACCCGCTTTTTTACACAATATGCAGTAAGGAAGGAACTTTGAAATTTATTGTTTATGATTTGTAGTTCATTGTTTAATTTTTTTGGTTCTTGTTATTTGTCTTCCCTTCCGATTCCTGTCTCGGATTTTGTATACGCTGCTACATTGCATGAATGCAATAAGTAACCACGCCCCATATTGAAAAATCGGCAGCAGAGGGGTCTATATCAATTGGCGATAGCTTGCGTGTTTCCGGTATCAGCCTCGTTTTATTAAAAGTTTTCTCCAGCCTGCGGATCAGCATTTCTCCACAGAGTATAGCAATTACTATTTTTCCGTTGACAGCTTTAACCGACCGGTCAACAATTACAATATCGCCATTGAATATGCCGGCATCAATCATCGCTTCCCCGCTTACTTTCATAAAAAAAGTGGAGGGCCTGTTGCGAATCAGTTGCTCGTTCAGATCAATGCCTCTTTCCATATAATCATCCAAGACAGTACCAAAATCTGTTGCATTAGTGTGATCAACATTCCATTGTGTAAAACGTTTTGAGCCATTATAAGCAGTATTGTACACTATTTCACCATTCATATACCATTTTTTGGAATTACTAATATTTTTAGTAAATTTATACTAAATATTTGATCATTCAAAATGGTTTTCATGGAAAATAATATTCAAATGCTACCGGGCTACCGCATTAATGAATATCTGCTGGTGCTGAGTCCGCCTGGAGAAATATGGAATAAGATCGTAAAAGTAAAAGAAGAATTCGCTGAAACATACCAGAGTGCACACGCAAAGTGGGGCAAGCCGCATATAACGCTGGCAACCTTTGTTCAGTACGAAATGATGGAAGCACGGATCGCGAACCGGTTGAAAGCTATAGGTATGGGGCAATACCCGTTCAAGGTAGAACTGCGCGACTATGGCAGTTTTCCTTCGCACACCATATATATAAATGTGGTAACCAGAATACCCGTGCAAAACCTTATTAAACAGGTACGCAGCGAAACACAAAGGTTAATGAAGCTGAACGACGAAAACAAGCCGCATTTTATTCTGGAACCACATGTAACGGTTGCGCGCAAGCTGCAGCCCTGGCAATACGAAAAAGCATGGCTTGCATACAGCAATAAGCATTTTACCGGGCGCTTTATTGCGGATGGCATGCTGTTGCTGAAGCGTGCACAAAATCAAAAAGCTTACCAGATTGTGCAACGGTTCGCGTTCCAGAATTTACCGGTAGCTACAGTTCAGGGAGACCTGTTTGGGTAATTAGCTCGGATGCATCGCTTTGCTGCTGATTCAATACTAACCCTTTCGTAACAACACGAGTTGATTAAAAAATAAGACACCGATGGTAAATAATATTGAACTAAAAGATTTCGAGCCACTTACAGCAAGAGAGCAGTGGTTAGCTAACCAGATAATGGATACCGCAATCTGCATTCACAGAGCATTTGGCCCCGGATTAATGGAAAGTGTATATGAAAAGTGTTCTGCTATCAATTGGATAAAAGACATATTCCTTTTGAAAGGCAAAAGACTGTCCGGTTACAATATGATGGACTGGTAATTGATGAAGGTCTGCGGATGGATATACTTGTGGATGGATTGGATGTTGTAGAATTAAAAGCACAGGAGTATTACCATCCTGTATGGAACGCACAGGTATTGAGTTATTTGAAACTAAGCGGAAAACGGTTAGGTTATATATTGAATTTTACTGTGCCGCTAATGAAAAAAGGAATTAAAAGAATGATTATGTAATGAATGGGCAACTGATATTGGAACACAGAGGCACGGAGGCACTATGGCACAGAGAAAACAAAGTACATTTCCTGCGCTTTTGCATCAGAGTGTTTCAAAAAATAAGAATAATAGAAAATAAACCATCCTCCGTGCCTTTGTGTCGCTGTGGCGCCGTGTTTCAAAACAAAAAGTATAGAATTTTTCAAATTATATGATCGTGCGTAGAGAAGAGAAGTTCAATATTAACCCCATTTTTATTAACAAGTTTGAATCAATTTTATGTCAGAAACACTCAAGCAGGATCATTATAAAATTTCCGCTAAAAAAAAAGAGGAAACGGAACAATATTTACAGGGTCGTGGCGCCCAGTTCAATACCAAAAACCGCTTTCTTAGGGACGAAAAAACGAGGGAACATGTGGAAGCGATTGACGACTGGTCGGAAGACAACGCGCCCACACAATACCTGGAGCAGCTTTCAAAAACCATTGTAAATAAAGTAGAGAGCCCGGATGTGGGTATGGCTTACAGCATGAATGCTTATGCCGGCTGCGAGCATGGCTGCATTTACTGCTATGCCCGTAATGTGCATGAATACTGGGGCTATAGTGCCGGTTTGGATTTTGAACGGAAGATCATCGTTAAAAAAAACGCGCCACAATTGTTACGGAAGCAACTCATGCATCCAAAGTGGGAAGTGATGCCCATTATGCTGAGTGGCAACACCGATTGTTACCAGCCCGCCGAACAAAAATACCGGTTAACGAGGGGGCTATTGGAAGTATGCAATGAATTCAACCAGCCGGTAGGAATTCTTACCAAAAACGCATGGATCACTAAAGACAAAGACGTACTGCAGGAACTGGCCAAAAAACGACTGGTTTCAGCAATGGTTTCCATTACTTCTTTTAATGAAGATTTGCGCAGGGTAATGGAACCCCGCACCACTACTGCCAAACAGCGCCTAAAAGTAATTGAAGAATTGAGCAATGCCGGCATTCGCATGGGGGTGATGATGGGACCCATGATACCGGGGCTCAACGATCATGAAATGCAGCGCATTATGAAAGCCGCTGCTGATGTGGGAGCCGTATTTACTGCCTATACTTTCATCCGTTTAAATGGCGCCATTAAATTCCTGTTTCACGACTGGCTGTATAAAAACTTTCCCGACCGGGCGGATAAAGTATGGCATTTGATTGAGCAAAGTCACGACGGCAAAGTAAACGACACCCGTTGGGGTCTGCGCATGCGGGGCGAAGGCGCCATAGCCGAGATTATAACGCAACAGTATAAAAAGTACGGAAAAATGTATGGCATGAATGAAGACCGCTTTGAACTGGATACTACCATTTTCAGGAGGCCGGGTCAGCAGGGGAGGTTGTTTTAAGAAAAATCCGTATTTTAATTGTTTAACCTGACGTTCATAATTGCGTAGCTTTATAGTAAAACAAATCTTTCAAAGTCGCGTTTTTATTGCAATTATCAGCACATGACCAAATGATGAATAATGAACATACGATAGAAAAATGCTTAACTGAATATCAATCAACGCTTGAGCAATATAACAAACAGGTAGCCTCCACTTTTTCTAAAGAAAATCTTTTTGAATACAATGAAATCCTTCTTTCAGCCCATTCCTGTGCCTTAGAAGGTAATAGCTTTTCCGTAAACGATACCAGGGAGTTGAAAGAACATGGACTTAATCTGAAACTTCAGAATAAATCCATGCTTGAAGCCTATGAAATCTTAGATCACTTTAAAGCTTTCGAATACCTGTTTACTAATATAGAATTACCTCTGGCGGAGCAATTGCTGATAGATACTCATAAGATGCTTACTAATAATACTATTCAATATACCAAAGGTTATGCGCCGGGAGAATACACCAGATCAAGAATGGCAGCAGGTGACACAATATTCCCGGATCATGAAACCAGCATCGCCAGTGTGCCGGCATTAATGGAACAGACGCAAGCAGCAGTAGACAGAAAAACAGCTCACCCAATTGAAATAGCTGCCAAATTCCATAAATACTTTATTTACCTCCATCCATTTCCTGACGGCAACGGAAGGCTTGGACGGCTCATGTCAAACTTTATTCTGGCTAAAGCCGGTCATCCGCTTATTATCATCGAAGCAAAACAAAAAGAAGAATATATTAACGCGCTCAAATTTTCACATAAGCATAATGATTTAAATGTGATATCATCTTTTTTTATTCAGACCTCTATCAACAGAATGAAACAGGAAATGGATCAGGCTTCGCAAAACCCTGTGGAAAATAATCCTCAAAAAATTATCAATAACAAATCAAGAGGAATGAAGTTTATCTTTTAATTGTGGCTTCCGGGATAATGGGGTGGCGGCAATAAAAAGAAAACAGGAAGAGTGCTTAACGGAAGAACATATGATGAAATGCCTGCCGTTGAACAATTAGAAGAAATGCATTACTTGTAAGACCGGATCAATACTTACAGCGGCCTATTTCACTATTTTCCAATCTGATTTTTCATTTGCCCTTTCCAGCTTTTGCAGTATGCTGAGCTCGCTTTCCACATTATTGATATCTACCGCGGTAAGGCCAATGTACAATTCCTTACCGGAAGAAAGAGGCTGTGGCAGCAACGATAATGCCAGCTCGCAATCTGCTGAACCTGTAGTGGAAGGAATTACCTGTAATGGTGCTTTATTGGAAATATCGGTGTTATCCAGGGAGGAAAAAACATATAAAGCAAATTGCCGGAGTCTTTTGTCTGTATCAATATATGCAGCATTGATGCTTACCTGTTGTTCAGGTCCTTTTCCTTTGCTGCTGATGGCATTAATAACCGGGGGCCTGGGAGCGATGCTGTCTATCCATGGCATGGGCGGAATTAATGCGGGGTATTTATAATAATGCTGCTGAAGGCTATCGTTCCAGCCATTCGGGTTTTTCAAAAAAGACTTGCTGCTGAAATACACCTGTCCCTGTATGGTATTGTATGACCTTGCATCCCGGATTTGCATGGGAATGATATTCCTGTCGCGCCAGCGCGCGTTGCTTCCTGCTTTATAAATACCCAATCCTATATAACAATGTTTGCCATAGCTGTGCCGGCTCCACCAGTCTACCAGCACTTCGTACGGCGCCGCCCTATGACCGTGTTCCCAGTACAACTGTGGTACCACGTAATCAATGTATCCCTCTTTTAACCACAGCAATATGTCGGCATACAGGTCGTCATAATTGGTTTGTCCTGCCTTGGTATCGCTTCCCAGGCTATCCCTGTCTTTGTTGCGCCATACCCCAAACGGACTGATCCCAAATTTGCAATGTGGATTTTCCTGCCGTATGCCACGATGCAACTTAACGATAATAGAATCCACATTACTTCTTCGCCAATCTCCCCTTTCCATACCCGCTCCATATTGAGCGTAGGTCTTATCATCCGGAAATTCCTGCCCGGCTATCCGGTAAGGATAAAAATAATCGTCAAAGTGAAGCGCATCCACATCATACCGGCTAACAATATCGCGGATTACGTTCACCACAAATTCCTGCGCTTCCTTATTACCCGGATCAAAATATCGTTTTCCTCCATAAGCTACAAACCATTCGGGGTGCACTTTGGTAATATGGGTGGGCGAAATGGAAGATTTGCCAATCTGCAATTCAGCCCTGTAAGGATTGCACCAGGCATGAAATTCCAGTCCTCTTTTGTGGGCTTCTTCAATCATAAACGCAAGCGGGTCGTAATAGGGTACAGGAGGGCGGCCCTGCTTACCCGTAAGCCATTCGCTCCAGGGTTCATACGGTGAAGGATAAAAAGCATCTGTTGCAGGACGAATCTGCACAATAACCGCATTCATACCATTTTGCACATGCATATCCAGCAGTTTCTTATACTCTGCTTTCTGGCTTTCGGAATTAAAATTTCCCTTTGATGGCCAATCAATATTGTCTACAGTAGCAATCCAGGCGGCGCGAAACTCATGTTTAGGTTGTGCAAAACAAAAAACAAAAGGATAAACAGCAGCCCAGAGAATAAGCAGAACTTTCATGCAGCAATAATAAAGGAATAAATAAAAACGTGAATGTGCATTTTTAAATTTAAGTTTCTATTTACAACCATTCTCTTCTGCATTAAATTTAAATCACGTGTTATGAAGATACGTCAATCCGGCTTCCTGATCTTATCTAACAACTGATTGAGTTTTTTTACTTCGGTATCCGATAGCGCATGTAAAAGAGAATCCATCTCCTCATTTTTCCGATCCAAACGTTCAAGCATAGCAATACCCCTTGAGGTAATGGCAATATCTACAAGACGTTTATCGGCGAGGGAGGGCTTTTTAGTTGCCAGTTCTTTAATAACCAGCCTGTCAACAATACGGCTGGTGTCGCTCATTTTATCGAGCATCCTTTCCCTGATCTGAAGCGTAGAAATTGGCTTTGGATAAGAACCCCTGAGTATACGGAGAATATTGAACTGCTGAGGCGTGATGTTTTCCTGGTCGAAAAAATTTTTCTGCCGCTCCATGATCCAGTTGCAGGTATAAATCATATTAATAATGCCCTTTTGGTGCTCATTACGAAACGATGGCTGGCGGATATCATCTTCTAAGGACATGCTGATGGTTTTACTGCAAAAATATCTCTTTAAATTATTCTTAACATTACATAAAAAAGGAGGTTAATTTTCCCAGGCCGAACATCGTATATGCCATAGTTGGTATTGTTTCGTAAATTTGTTTAAACCTGAAAATTACAGATCATGCATATAAAACCTCTTTTTACACTACTATTAGCACCCATGATCTTTTGCCAGTGTAGTTTTTCGCAACCACCTCAAAAAAAATCATCAGCACATATGGATAATACAAATAACAAAAACATAGTGTACTCCCGCTCCGATAAGTCGAAGGTTACACTTAGTGATGAAGAATGGAAAAAAATTTTGCCCGAAAATGTTTATTATATAGCAAGGCAAAAAGGCACAGAAAGACCATGGAGCAGTAAATACGAAAAGTTCAGCGATGTTGGAACCTATTATTGCGCAGCCTGCGGCAATCCTTTATTCAGAAGCGATACCAAATTTGAAAGTGGATGCGGCTGGCCCAGCTTTTATGAGCCTGTTACCAAAGGCAGCATTATTTACGCTCCCGACCATACAGCAGGTATGGAAAGAACCGAAGTGATGTGTGGCCGTTGTAAAGGGCACTTGGGGCACGTATTTGAAGACGGACCGCCGCCTACCGGACTGCGATACTGTATTAACGGTGTAGTACTTGACTTTGAAAAAGCGGCCGCGGCCGATAAAAAGTTCAAAGAAGAAAATAAAAACGGCTGACAAACGAAGCAGCACATGGAGTTCAGTGTGTAAATATACCCGTAATGCCTGTGGGATACCGATATTAAATTGCCACAGATTCGCAGAAACTATCTGCGAATCTGTGGCTAAAAAAAAGCAATCTTAAAATGATACGCAGGCAAACTGCAATTCTTGTTATAAATGTTTTAGGTATCCTTCCGCTATCTGGCTGCGGCAATTATTGCCTGTAGAGTACTAAAAATTTTTTCATGTTTTTAAATTCCATGATTATTTACAGCACCCCGAACCGCAGCAGGCATCTTTTGCTGCTACAGGCTTTTCGGCATAAACGGTAATACTAAATATACCGGTTTGCCCTGCTTTAAAATCAACCAGTTCTTCTTCATTCAAATGATTTTTCAAAATATCATCCGGAACCAGGATGGATTTTTCTTTTTGGAGTACTATGTTTTCAAAACCACCCGCTTGTATCAATTCCAGGTACGCCCCCTTTTGAATAGCGCCTGCTACGCAGCCCGCATACATTTCGGCATCTGTTTTAAGCTTTCCCGGAAGTTCACCGACCAGCACAATATCTGAAATACTGAAATGACCACCGGGTTTCAGCACCCTGTAGATTTCTTTAAATACTCTGGCTTTATCGGGCACAAGGTTAAGCACACAATTGCTTACTATAACATCCGCTACATCGCCGGCAACCGGCATATTATCAATATCGCCCTGCCTGAATTCCACATTGGTATAACCCAGGTTCTCAGCGTTTGCCTTTGCTTTTATTATCATGGCGGGTGTAAAATCAATTCCAATTACCTTACCGGATGCCCCGGTTTCTGCTCTTGCAATAAAGCAATCATTACCCGCGCCGCTGCCCAGGTCAATAACCGTATCGCCCTCCCTTATTTTAGCAAATTGCGTGGGCAATCCGCAGCCCAGCCCTAAATCGGCGTCAGGCACATAGCCTTCCACCTTGCTGTAATCGTCGGTCATGACATTGTATACTTCGGTTGAACAACCGCCGGCACCGCAACACGACGATTGATTGGCTTCCTTATCCTGCAAGGCAATTTCACTGTACTTCTGCCTTACTATTTCCTTGAGCTGTTCCTGTGTTGACATATTTTAGATTTAAATGTATAATCGAAATATTACGATTAAGCTGATTAAAAAAATCAGCAGCACTTGCCATCAGCGGCTTTGTATGCCGAAAACAAATCAATCATGTAATTTTTTGCGTTGTTCCATTCCACTTCATCTATACAATAGCAAACCTTCGCCCCTTCTATATCGCCTTTTATTAAACCTGCCGCCTTCAGCTCTTTTAAATGCTGCGACACAGTGCTTTGCGACAGCGGCATCTCATCAACTATATCACCGCATATACAGGTTTGCCTGCTGATCAGTAATTTCAATATGGCCACACGTGCGGGATGGGCCAGCGCCCGGGCATATCTTGCTACCCTGTTGTCTTTTACCGAAAATTCTTCTGCTTTCGTAGCTCCCATTGCTATTATTATATCGCAATATTACGATTAATTTTAAAAAATCAAAAGTTTTCCCGGAATATTCTTTTTTTTGTACTCCTTTTATATGAAGGCTTTATTTTTAAGGGCATGTTCAAACAATTGCTTTTTATTGGGATTGGAGGCGGTATAGGCAGCATACTGCGTTATTGGATACAACTGGCGATAAGCAGGCATACTACGATGGTCTTTCCGGCCGCAACCTTTATCGTAAATATAACCGGCTGTTTTTTAATAGGACTGTTTTATGCACTGGCTTCCAGGGAAAATATGCTGAATTTGGAATGGCGCCTGTTTTTAATTACCGGCCTTTGTGGCGGCTACACTACTTTCTCCAGTTTTTCGTATGAGAATATAGAGTTATTGAAAAACGGGCATTATCTCCAGTTTTCATTATATACGGGTTTAAGTATTTTTGTGGGATTACTGTGCACGATTGGTGGAATGGTAGCGGGGAAATAACTGCTACAGATAAGAAGAGTTCAATAATCAATTACTGATTTTATTTACAGTAGTAACATGTATGCCAACTTAGCTCAGCTGGTAGAGCATTTCATTCGTAATGAAAGGGTCGTTGGTTCGAATCCGATAGTTGGCTCAACAATATCATTTTTGGGGATGCAGGCGTTACCATCGTAACGTCAATGGCTGAGCGGCCATTAAAACAATACCATCTGTTCGGGTTTTGTATTCAACTCCTCCTTATCAAAAAACCAGACGCGGCCATGAGCGCCGTCATAACCCGCGGTGAAATGCTTTTTATTTTGACGGAGGCGGTCAACAGCAACAGAGAGCTGATGATGATACCGTTGAATATCTTTTATGGGCGCCTGGTGCAAAATATTGAACTCCGTGCCAAAATGCGATATTGCTTTTGCATACAGAGCGGCTACTTTTAAGCTGCTTTCGCTAAAGCCTGCGATCTCGGCAAATATTTCGGGCAAAGGCAATACATATTTGAAGAGCTGAACCTGGCTGGACGCCTCTTGTTCGCTACGGTTGGCCAGTTGTTCCACACGATGCGCAACGCCAACGGTCAATGGCTTTTGGCACACAGGACAAGTAGTATCATGCACTTCTTCTGCGCCAAATGATATATTGCAATTGCGGTGACCATCGTTGAAATACTTACCGCGCTGCGGATAATATTCCCAGGTTCCGGAGAACCCCTGTTTTGTTTTAATGGCATGGAACATCGCGTCATAACCCAGTTCTGTGTCCAGCAGGTTTACTTCCCTGCCCAGCTTGTGGGCGGAATGCGCATCGGAGTTGGAGAGCAGGGTTAACCCGTCTAATGCTGCATACCGCCGGCACATGAGCGGATCCGCAGAAAGACTTGTTTCCACGGCAAACAGCTCCTTCGTAACATCTTTAAAACAATCCTGAAGCGAGGCATGCCCGTTCTTTGAGCCCAGCGTTGAAAACCAGGGTGTCCATATATGCGCCGGCACGAAAAAGGCCCGGGGCGCAATATCCAATACTATTTTCAGCAATTCATGCGCCGGTAATAAAAGTGTTGGCCGTCCATCGGATGAAAGATCACCATAACCTGCAAGGGCTTTGTTGATGCTACGGGCAGTTTCAAAATCGGGGGCATATATCAAATGGTGATTTTTATACTGTTTGCCGTTTATTACATATTCACAGCTTACTTCTGTTGACAGGCAGAAATAAATAGTTCTGCCCTGTGGCTTAGCGCCGGGCAGCACGGTTAATTCCGGCTCCTGTCTTAATGTGAAGAAACCGTTCCCGGCAGGCCGCAACTTTTCTTCCAGCTCTTTTATCCATGCGGGATGCGTGAAGTCGCCCGTGCTCACCACATCAATGCCTTTTATTAATGCCCATTGATGCATTGTTTCGAGGCATAGGAATTTACTGGTAGCGGCGGCATAATGCGAATGTGTATGCAGATCAGCAATAAAAAACATGATCAAAGATACTAAATAAATTAGTATTTATTGATTAATGCTCACGGCGGCCTTTCGTCACATTCCTTTTTCCATAAACCATTGCTCTATCTTAACCCTCGCATTCAGACCAACCTTTCTCCAAGCATATCCTTCCAAAGGATAAACCCTTTTTGTTCATCGGAATAATCGTGGAGAATGCGGCTGAAATTTTCCGGCGGGGCCATTAGAAATTCCTGCCGACCTTTCTTCCGGATAATATCCAGGTAATGGTCAATTTCTTTTAACCTTAGTGGTAAATCGGCAACTTTTTTTGGAAAATGCCAAAGGTAGCTTGCTTCCTCCGTATCCAGCGTTTCTAAAATGATGTGAAATAGTTCCGCTCCCTCTAATAGAAACACAAAAGAAAATGGCTGCAATACAAACCGGATTTTCACTAAATGCCCGGCATGATTCTCGGCAAGGTACCGCAGATGCCTGTGGTGTTTGAATTGGGCATGCTTTAGCATATCTTCCAATAGTTCTTCGCCTGATTCATATAAAGGATGACTTGTCTGAAGCTGCTGACCTGTATTATTTTCCTTATCAGCATTTGTCCGGCCAAATAAAGGTTTAGTTACAAATTGAAAACGAACGCTTTCAATAATTTGCCTGTCTATCCTTTTAATATCTTCGGAGCTTGCTGATTGAGAGACCAATTGCCCGTTTTCTACTTCTGCATATACAGATACATTAACATACCTTGATTTTAACGCTTTGATAAAATATGGCTTTAGCACTTCAAATTCAGGGCGGATATCATCATGCGCAATTTCAAATTCAATTTGGAAATTCAATTCGGTAGCTAAGTATGTAAAAGCAATGCTGCCATACCTGAACTCCAATGATTCAATTGCGACATTTACTTTCCGGTCAATCGTTACGATTGTATTTTTTTCAGAAGGAGTGCTACTTTAATCAACAGGATCATCAAATAAATTTGCATGCCTTTCCAGTTTTCTATAATAAGTGTTTCTTTTTAAAAACATCTTATTGAGATAGTCAATCTTAATATCACGGTAGTCATATATAACCGGTGTTACCTCTGATCGTTGCACCCTACCGATGTATTGTATTAGTTTGCCTTCAAAAGAAAAAGGATATACAAGAAAGAGGCAGGAAGCATTTTGAAGATCAGTCCCTTCTCCAAAAAACTGTCCTGTTGTAATCAAAGCCTGGTAATTACCTGAACTCAATATTTTCCATTTGGCAGCTCGGTTACTTTCGGAATCCTCACCACTTAATGTTATCACCTCATACGATTGTTTGAGATACTGGTGCAGCGAATCAATATGTTCTTTTCGTTCTGTAAGTATAACTACCTTTTTACCACCGTTCAATTCATTGGTGATGTCATTCAAAACCAGCTTGTTCCTGGAGGAATCATGTACCAGTATTTTCGACAAAGTTTCAAACCTGTCTGTCTTTGAATTGAATGGAACATCCAGTGTTGTATTTCTTACAACAACAGAAGCCTGCTTATGTCTGCCGGTTTGCTGTGCCGTAATTTCGGCGATTATTTCTCCCAGGTGAATAAAAATCAGCTTGCTGTCATTGTATTTTCTAAAAGATGTAGCTGTCAGTCCATATAAATAATAACTATTGAACTGGTGAATTGTTTTTCTGTAGCTTTCAGCAGGAATATGATGACATTCATCAATCAATATTGTTCCGAATGAATTTTTTAATGCTTCATTTTTTTCTATCTCTTTAGCGAGACTTTGAATAGTAGCCACCGTGATATGTTTACCGGTCTTTGATTTTCCCTTTCCTAAACACCCTATTTCGTGCCCGGGAATTCCCAGGAAAGCCTCAATTCTTTCGATCCACTGATCCATCAGTTGTTTTCGATGAACTACAATTAATGCAGGTTGTTGCTTGTCTGCAATGATCTTTAATCCAATCACCGTTTTCCCCGATCCTGGCGGCGCAACAATTACTCCCATATCCTTCTTGCTTACCGCTTCAACGGACGGAACCTGGTAACTCCTTAAAGCAGCCTGAAAATTAAACAACGCCGCCGCTTTCTTTCGTCTCTGATCTCTAAAGGTGTAAGCAATGCCAGTTTCCTTACAGAATCTCAATAATTTTCCTGCAAAGCCTCTTGGTACAATAACTTCATTATTAGTTTCTTCTACAAACCTGAAATAGCGTTCTGTTCCAAAAGTATTTTTGCCTGTTTTCTTTTTTATGATAAATGCCGAATTCGTGAAATTCAGTTCTTCCTTAAGAAAAGTGATGAGTGTAAGCGGTATTGCTGAGCGGTTCAGCCGTAGGGCATTGTCTAATGATACCGTCAGCTTGTCATTACCTCCGGGTTCATATATCTTTTCATTGTTGTTGCCAACACCTGAAACTGTGTTATATATTTCATCCAGTAGGCTGACACTCACCCTTTCAATCCCTGAAAGAAAGCTCCATTGATCGGGAAATGGCATTACTGTTTCCGGATCAATAAAGCAACTGTTACCCTCATCTAATGCAGGTTTATGTAATGGCAATGCTATCAGATTACCAAGCCCTTTTCCGGAAAGCATATCCTGGTTGGGGAATAACCTGTCAAAGCTTGAGTTTTTATCAAATACCGAAATCACCCCCGATTCTGTAAGGATTGACAGGAATATTTTTCTGCTCCTGATCGCAGCATAAGGTTGGCTGAAAAACACCCACACATGCCCACCCTTACCGGAGCGAGAACGCTCGAGGTATGCGGGTATATTTTTGGCTTTGCAGCATTCTATAAATTTTTTGCTGTCGGCTATCCAGTGCTGCTCATCAAAATCCGCGGCAATAAACCAGGAGCTGTTGTCCTGCAATAACGGGTATAGCCCAACGAGCTGCTCACCGTTCAAATGCTTTATAAGCTGCTCATCCGTAAGCGGCAAATACTTTTTATCAGCATAAGATTGAAAAGTCCCTCCTTTCATTTTATGCGCCCGGTATCGGTAGGGGTCATACAAATAAGCAGGCATATAACCGCTTTTCCCTTCCCTGCCCGGCGAGCCGGTATGGATTTCCCAACGGAGCGCAAATACATCTTCACGGCCTTTGAAAAGGGAACGGAATAGCTGTAACTTTCTATCTATGCCTGGTTCTGACAAATCAGTAATTTGTTTTTAGGCTACTATTAAATACTGCCGTAGCCTTTTTACACATTCATTCAATCTACTTCACTTGTGCACTGCTTGTATACTTATTTGTGTATAAGCTAACAAGTGATCAGATTTTTTAAATAATGCGACTCAGAGTAACTTCTTAGCTTGTGCACTGCTTGTACACTCGTTTGTGCATAAGCTATTATTCTAATACCTGCTTTCCCTTCTCAGTAGTTATATATTGCTGGTTAGGACTGGTAGGGATATCAGGCAGGGTATAAGCAAGCCATCCTTTTTCTATTAGCGGCATTATATATTTTCGATAATTTTTTGCATGATTGCTTAAGCCTATTTTTTTCAGAATAGCTACCCGCTTTTTAGATTTCATACAATACAACAAAATCTGGAATTCTTTTTCTGTTGGCTCTCCATCATTTGCTATGAAAGCAGGATGTACAGGTAATACAACCAGGAAATAAGTGTACTCATCATCAGTATCAAATACCGGTTTGGGCGAACCATTTTGCTGCATACTATTATAAATAGTGGGAAAACCGGTTGCCCTCCCTTCGGTAAGTCTCAGTTCTTTTAAAAAAGCCCACCCGGCGATTACGGTATTGCCTTGCCACGATTCTTCTTTCTTTCTTAAGAATAGCCTTCGTAACAGGCGGCAACGGACCGGGAAAACTCAATACCTCAATACGATCAGGAAAACAATTTATTTCAATAGGACTATCCTGTTCATAGCTCCGGTGATAAAAAGCGTTAGCTACTACTTCCTCTACAGCAGCCAATGGAAAATTATACACCCTTTCCACTTCAATTCTTGCAGATACTTTGATGACTTTTTCTTTAATGACATTGGTCTGAATAAATGACAGTACATTTCTCAACTGCTGCTGAATAGGCCCTGCAAGTATTTTTTCGGTAAACACAGTGCCCGATTTATCCTGGTGAATAACAAGATCAGTTTTGGCACCCGGAAAGTACTTATCCGGCTGTTCAGAAAAAAATAATAATCCAACATTCAATGGAAGCAGTGCTTCATGTGGTCCGCCGGCAATGCGCATTTGCTGAGCCAATTCATTCAAAGACATATGAACGGCTTCTTTTGCCAAATCACTCTTTATTTCTTCAAGAAAAGACCTGATTAATCCAAAATTTAAGTCCTCAATTTTTGAATGATGGTTGACCCGGTCATCAAAAGGAATTCGTTTTGCCATTTCAAACAATAAACGCTCTTCCTGCTGGTTAGCTACAACAGAGCTTGAACCACGCCTTACATAATATCTGTGTTGCCCTTTAGCCCCTAATGTTGACGGAGCTTTATATGGTCGGTTATCACCACCGGGAACCCATATGACTAAAATATGCTTACCATTAAGTAAATAGGGTTGATAAACCGGGGCATAATAAGGCTGTATTTTATGACTTAGGTTCAAAAGCTCTTTTTGAATACCATCAAGGCTTCCTGCATGTAAACCAACGGGTGGCAACTGAGGTATGCCATCTTTTTCTGCTACGCCAATAAAAATATATCCGCCTCCCCAATTATTGATATCGTTTGCAAAAGCGCCTATGGTATGTATTACATCTTCGGGGTTCCAGCCTTGCTTACATTCAATACGCTCCCATTCAACCGTTTCGCCGTTTAGAATTTGTTCGGTATTTACGGGAAGACTCATGTATTCGACAATTTTTAGTGATGCCATCAAATTTTTAGTTATTATACCAACTTTGTGCGCTTTGTTGATTGGGTATATCAATATAAAATCAAGTTGATCGCATTTTGCTTTAGTAAATGTTTAATTCGTTCAATGTTCATCAATTCAAATGATCAATTTAAGATTTTTATATCTCATAGCCCAAAGTCTAAACTATGGCCGCATCAAAAGATTTTCCTACGAATTAAAATAATTGTGATGGCAGAATTTGCCTGAAGCCGGAGAAAATCATCAAACCGGTTGCGGTGAAAGTCCCGAATCCGCTCACCAATGATCATATACTATTTTTGCGATCAGTTATAACACTGTTCGGGCAAAAATATAACTTAATACCGGAACCCATCCGCCCAACTGAATAAAGAATTTTGCGATTCATCATTGTTTATTTTGCTAAGGGAAACAGCAAACAGATATTGTTTGAAACTCATGGAAAACCAGTAGAAAAAAATCATTGTTCTGCGGTATTGCCCCGGATCGTTAAAATGCAGTATTTGCAAAGAAAAGATATGAACCGGCTGTATGTATCCCTATTGTTAGCTGCTGCGGTTTTCAATAAATGTTTTCTCTATCGGTGGGTGTCTCCCCCCACCGAAAAAAGCAATCAGGGGACGTTGCAGCACTTTTATCTATCACGGGAAACTATGCTGGTATGTGAAGACACATACCAGTAGGGAAAATGGTACACCGGACTTACTTAAAGCGTATCAATTATTTTTTCTTATCAGGTTTCAATTGTTTGGGTTTAGCCGTTTTTTCTAATTTTTTAATACTATCTGCTACCGGCAGATTTTCGGGCATAGTTCCTCCAAGTTCCTGTATGGTTTTGCGTACTTTTTTGCCTACTTCAAAATGTGTTTGGTTGGCATTGTTTACCTTTTATATTTTCCCGGCGTAATTTTTCCTCTGTTTGTGTAGCTCTGAAAAGGTTGGCTGCCAGTTCGGTACTACCCATGTGGTCGAGTATTTGCTGGCTTTTGGCGAGCCCTTTTCTTTTGTGTATACCTTTGGCGCATTTGCTTTATTCTCGTTCCTAAAAACTACGACTTTTAAGACGACGGGAAAAATAAGGTGAATCGCTCACGTTTTCCTTAATTTAAGGTTCAGACGTGGGCGTCCTTATTTCGTCGTCGGGGTGTCGTAGCCCTTTAGGAACGGTAAGGACTAACCCACGTCTTTTTTATTACCTGTTGTTCTCTCACTACTTCTACCGGCATCACCGCCCACAAAACCACACTTCACCACTGAAAAACATCCCACCATGCTATCACCATTACCACGTAAGCGTTTTCACAAGCCCTGCCACCTGCCCAATAATATAGGCAAGCATTTTTACGAAGGGCTTGAAGCTGTATTTGATAATTTTCACCTGCACGATTTCAGGGAAGGTTTGAACCTGTGGCTGCATGCGGCACTGGCCAGCAGGCAGAGCGCCTATGAAGACGGCGGCGAAAGAGAAGACCTGATGGATTTTGTGCAACACCTGCACCGGCTCACAGAAGCTTTTTGCATTTTCCATACAGGCACCCCGGCACAGTAAGGCTTACCTGCCGCCACGAAAGGATTGTTAGCCGACGCCAACCGGCCTTTTTACCTCAGCGAAGCGGAACAGGGCAACCCGCATAAGGAGATACGGCAGTTCCGTCAAACATTCCGGTACAGCTATGCAAAAGCCGAGCTGCTGGATCTGCTGGAAGGGGTGGTCACTTACAACGGTGCAAAGGAAATACCCCGGGCAGACCTGGTGATGTTTTACCGGCACCTGCTGTACCTGGTGAGGCTGGTATACAGGATGGATGAGCGCATGATCTGTGAGATCGCCTGACGGTACTGAGGAAAAAGTTATTGATGATCTGTTATGTCTCTCACGGAAAAGGTTAGCCTCGTTCATGAAATATTATCGGACGTTGGAAAAGCTACCCTTCAATGGAATAGTGTTGTCGGGAACGTTTCCGCGAAATAAAAAACCGGAAAGAAGATAAAAATTTACTTCTTTCCGGTTTGGTAGCCTCGACAGGAATCGAACCTGTATCTGGAGCTTCGGAAACTCTTATACTATCCATTGTACTACGAGGCCAAACTAATTTGAAAATGGATCAATTTGAAAATTCATTTTCAAATTACCACACTTTCAAATTTTCAAATTACTTAATCAACCCCTGCGCATTTTCCGCGAATATTTTTACTGCAATGGCGAGCAAAACTACACCAAAAAACTTACGTACGGCAATTAATCCGGCATTTCCCAATATCCGGGCTATTAAATTCAGCGACCTTAAAACCACGTATATGATGATAAGATTAATAAAAATGCCAAGAAATATAGTGAGATCAGAAAAATTGGCTTTAAGTGACATAATGGTGGTGAGGGTTCCGGAACCCGCTATCAGCGGAAAGGCAATGGGCACCAGGGTTGCCGCCTTTACATCCTTTTCACTTTTGAAAAATTCAAGTCCCAGTACCATTTCTAATCCAAGTATAAAAATAACCACCGAACCGGCTACGGCAAATGTTTTGATATCCAGTCCCAGGATACGCAAAAACTTATCCCCCGCAAATAAGAACAGTATCATCAATCCCCCGGAAATAAGTGTGGCACGCAACTCATTAATGCCGCCTAACTTTTGTTTCAGCGAAATTAGTATGGGCACAGACCCAATGATATCAATTACCGCGAAAAGCGTAAATACAACCGTTACCAGTTCACTAAAACTAAATGGCATAATTCCGGGTTTATACAAAGGTATTGCTCCGGGCATACAGATCGCGGGATTTATCTAAAAGTATTAGGCAAAAACCTGTGCACCGCTCCCCATTTCCCATTGGCTATCCCTCTTTCACTTCTCACGTTCACCTTTATCCGCCCGTCACACCCTTACATAAATCTTCTTCCTGTCCATCCAGTAGCCTATCAGCCAGCACAGGAGCATGAAACACAGTGCGAAGGCCAATGAACCCCAGGCGCCGGGAAGTATCTTTTGAAAGATGGTATTATTGATCTCCACAAACAACGGTGTTCCTGAACCTGTTTTGATCATATAAAACACAACGTACAATATTTCGGATAAGATATAAATAAACAAAGGGTTTCTGCCAAAAACCTGGAAAAAATACGTTCCTTTTGTTATCGCTTTTATTTCTACAACAAAAATAAGTATGCCCAAAATGGCAAGATCGAGCCCCACAGTATACAACACAAAACTGCTGGTCCAAAGCTTTTTATTGATGGGAAATACAAAGTCCCAGAAATAAGCGATACAAAGCAGTCCAAAACCGGCAATCATCAGCTTGGCTACCGTTTCAAAACTCTTTCCCTTTTGCTGGATAAATATACCCGCATAATAACCGGCGATTACATTTACTATAGACGGAACAGTACTCAATAACCCTTCGGGATCAAACGCTACTCCCTCACCATGGTACAGATGGTTTTCCCCAAACAGCATTACATCTAATTTATGTCCGGCATTGCCCGTCATGCTGTAATCGCCGCCAACATACAATATCAGCCAGTATCCCAGCAAAAAAACAACGCTTAAAGCCCACACGGTTTTTTTAGACAAAAAATGGATCATTAAGCCCGCCGCACAATAGGCAAGCGCTATGCGTTGCAATACACCCAAAATACGGGTATGACTGACAGGCGAAAGTTCATATCCCCCGCCCTGTGCTTCCCTGAAAAAAGGAAACCAATACATGAGATAGCCCAGCAAAAAAATGATTATTGTGCGTTTAAATATTTTACCCAGTACACTACTCGTGCCCAACTGCCTGTATTTGGGCATGGAAAAACTCATAGCATTGCCCACAACAAACATAAAGGTGGGGAATACCAGGTCGGTAGGCGTAAACCCGTGCCATGAGGCATGCAATAAAGGAGCAAACGGTTCAGCGCCGCTTCCGGGCGTATTTACAATGATCATGAAACAAATGGTCATGCCTCTTAAAACATCAAGGGCTAAAAAACGGGGTGAAGGAGTTTTGGTCATACAATGAAAAGGATTATTATACTTTAATATATATTTTTCTTTTATCAAGCCACCAGGCTATAAACCAGAAAATGAGGATATGAAAAACAGCATACAAAAAAGAGCCGTTCATATTGCCAAACAAAGGTGCAAACGCATGATCATATATCCAGCCGCCCAGCCCCTTATATACCGGCTTGCCTTCTTTCATTCCATCTTCTATTCTCACCAATCCGTATAACCTTACCCAAATGCCACTTAATACAAATATGAATAAGGGGTTTTTTCCAAATACATCAAAAAAATGACTCCAGGCGCCGCGCCATTTTTTTATCTCAATGAAGTATATCAGCATTGCCAATACAACAACAGCCATCCCTGAGGTATATATTACGAAAGAACTCGTCCATATTTTTTTGTTGATCGGGAATACGATATTCCAGCACAGCCCGATAAAAATCAATAGCAATCCTGCCACAAACAATTTTGTCAGCAAAGGATAAAAACCACCCGCTGCCTGCACGGGTTCCTGCTTTTCCATACCTGGGGTATTTTTTTCCAGGATAATAAAATTACCGGCCCAATACCCCAGTATTACCTGCACCACGGCAGGTATGGTACTCATTAATCCTTCAGGGTCAAATGCCACTCCCTCCCCGTGGTACATATGAGATTCACCCAGCACTGCTTTGTCTATTGTTGTTCCGAACCAGCCCTCCAGGCTATAGGGGTCGGAGCCACCCCAGAACAAGCACATCGCCCAATACAGCAGCAACAGTATCATGCTTACCGTAAAAAGCCCTGCAGGGCGTAAATAATAAACCAAAACAGCAGCAAAGAAGTAGCAGAGTGCAATTCGTTGAAGCACCCCCATTATCCTCAGGTTTTGAAAAGCTTTCAATTCTAAAACCCCTTCAGCATTGTATCTTACGAAAGGAAAAGCATTCAAAAAGAGACCAATACAAAATATCAATACTGTTCTTTTAACCACTTTTTTCCACATTACAGCGTCTCCTCCTTCCATGAGCCGGGGCATAGTAAAGGCCATAGCATTCCCTACTGCAAACAAAAAGAATGGAAATACCAGGTCGGTAGGGGTGCAGCCATGCCAGGCAGCATGATCCAGGGGTGGATATATATATTTCCAGCTCCCCGGGTTGTTTACCAGTATCATAAAAGCTACTGTAGCACCTCTAAATACATCTAAAGCGTAAAAACGTTGTTTCAAAAATCAGGAGTTGAAGAGAACTAAAGATACACATTGTGAATAAAAAATGAACCGGCACAGGTAACAGCAGGTATCATGAGGGGATATTGTTCTCATAAACAAGGCAGAAACACTTATTCAAAAAATGAAACTGAATGAATAACAGTTCTTTAAGACATTTTTACAAATCATTAAGAGTGGATTGGCTACTTTTTTCTGATCTTTGTATTCACAAACAATGGCATTGTAATTGCAATTAATTTTTGTAAATTACGTTAGAAAAGTTCTTTAGAAATATTTAACAAAACAGGAATAAACCTTTCTTCTTTGTTTTGCGTCTTAATATAAAGGGATTTTAAAAACAGTCAATTTTCTCATAAGCAGTTAGTTTTGGTTGCGGCCTCTATTTCTATAGAGGCCAATTTTTTTTACAGGGCCTCCTGTTTCTTCAAAAAGAAAAAGCGATAACCCACCCACCCGCAAAAGGAACCGAAAATATCAGCTATCATATCACCTGTTTCAATACCCCTGTTGGCTACCCAGTATTTCTGAACATACTCCATTCCGATACCATATATACACGAAATGAGAAAAATGAGCAAAAATATCCACAAAGGCGGCCGGGTATTTGAATAACCGGCATATCTGCACCATAAAAATACCTGTACCCCAAATAAGAAAATGTGAATAATTTTGTCAAAAAGAGGAATTTCGGGTCCTTCAGGAAAATCGTTTCCAGGTATAATCAACAATACAAAAATGATAATGGACCACACAACAGGCAGCCCAATGGAATGCAGCAATTTCTTTTTCATAACCAATTCAGATCATCATCCCTGTACAAGTGCAGCGTAGGCATCAGCTTTCAGTAAGGTTTCCATATCTGCGGCATCATCCACTTTAACTTTAACCATCCAGCCTTCCCCATAAGGATCGCTGTTTACCAATTCGGGCTGATTGTTCAATTCAGGATTAATTTCAATGATTGTTCCTGTTATCGGTAAAAAAAGATCGCTTACGGTTTTCACTGCTTCCACGGTACCGAATACAGAATCTGCTGCCAGGTGCTGATCCAGTGTTTCAATTTCAACATACACTATATCTCCCAATTCACTCTGGGCAAATTCGGTAATGCCTATTACCGCTATATCACCCTCTAAACGAACCCATTCGTGGTCTTTGGTGTAGCGCAAGTTTTCAGGAAAATTCATGGTTTGTATTTTTGTGTTGCAAAGGTTACAAAAAACAGTTGGATTAAATCCGGTTACTGCTGAGAATCTCTTTTACATCAAATGATTGTTTTCAAAATACAACAAAACATGATCTTTCATAAAATTTTCCTGCTCCCGCAAATCCATTACTGGAAGAGGTTTTAATTGTTTGAAATGCGGCCAGCCGTCATCATCCACCTTTTCCAATTCGTAATATCCGCTTTGCGCAAGCAAACTGCAAACAGCTACATGCATTAAATCCTGCTTTTGCTCCTTGGTAAACTTGTTTCTCAATTCTCCGAATTCCTGTATGCCAATCAAAAACAATATGGCTTCCATATCGGGTTTCTTTCCAAAACGCTCTACTAATTGTGCTTCAAGATTCCACCAACGCGTTTGTAAATCACTTTCTATATTGTTCATAGCAGCAAAAATACGGGGATTTGAATTTGTTCAGGCTACAAGTTGTTAGGACCGGAGGTAAAGGGAACATTTGCTTCAATACTGAGTTTATGGCTTCTGATTTATTTATTGTTGATGACAACGAACCTGGGCTTCGGGGTTTGCTCCTTCGGATTTCGAAATTCAGGGTTCGAATTTGACTATTATCCACGCCACAGACTGGCCGCCGGCAGGCAGGTTTGTTTTTGCCATTTGGTTCTTTTCAGCCAACAATTACCTTTGCGTGAAACTACTAAAAATGTTACAGGTAAATATAATCAGGCGGGATGTGGCCCGGGTTAAAGAAAGGCTGGCCGTTAAAAACTTCCCGGACCCCGGATTGGTAGATAAGATCATTGCATTAGACGATGAAAGAAGAAAACTTCAATCAGATTTTGAAACGCTTCAGTCTAAAGTGAACAGCAGTTCAAAAACGATTGGACAACTGATCGCAATAGGGCAGAAAGATGAGGCCGAAAATGCAAAAAAAGAAGTAGCGGGTTATAAACTGGAAATAGGCAATCTGAATGAAAAGCTGGCTGAAACAGAAAAACAATTGATGAATGAACTGGTAAAATTGCCCAACCTGCCATCCGATAAAGTGCCTGCGGGTAAAACTCCTGAAGACAATGTGATTGTACGCGAAGGCGGCGCCAAACCTCAGTTACCCGAAAATGCTGTTGCCCACTGGGATTTAATAAAGCGATATGATATCATTGACTTTGAGACTGGTGCAAAAATTACAGGCAGTGGCTTTCCACTGTATAAAGGGCAGGGGGCAAAGTTGCAAAGAACACTGATCCAATATTTTTTGGATTACAATACGGCAGCAGGTTATACAGAATATCTTCCGCCCTTTATGGTAAATGAAGCCTCCGCCTATGGTACGGGGCAGTTGCCTGATAAAGAAGGGCAGATGTACTATATGCCGGCAGATAATTTTTACATGATCCCTACTTCCGAAGTTCCGGTAACCAATATTTACCGCGATGAAATTATTAAGGAAGAAGATTTGCCTGTGAAAATGACGGCCTATTCTCCATGCTTCAGAAGAGAAGCGGGTAGTTTTGGTAAGGATGTGCGCGGATTAAACCGTGTACACCAGTTTGAAAAAGTAGAGATCGTACAACTCACCCACCCCGATAAAAGTTATGATGTGCTGGAAGAAATGGTGGTGCATGTTGAAAAATTACTGATCACCTTAAATCTCCCTTATCGTATTTTAAAATTATGTGGAGGCGACATGAGCTTTACCTCAGCCCTTACCTACGATTTTGAAGTATACAGCGCCGCGCAGGAACGCTGGCTGGAAGTAAGTTCTGTAAGTAATTTTGAAGCTTACCAGGCCAATAGGGCAAAGATCCGTTTCAAAGATAAAAACGGGAAAAACCAGTTGCTGCATACCTTAAACGGAAGCTCGCTGGCGCTGCCCCGTATTGTAGCCTGCCTGCTCGAAAACAATCAGCAGGAGAATCATATAGCATTACCCGAAGTGCTGCATAAATATTTTGGGGTGAAGATCATAGTGTAAAATATCAAACACATAGGCACATAGGTACACAATAGTGCAAAACAAAAATCTATGTGATCCTATGTACCTATGATTCTATGTGTCAAAAAAAACATTATTTCACCTTCTCCACAACAATACGGGTATTGCTCAGATAAGTAATGATCACTTTTAGGATATCGCCTGCTTTTAAGGCCGAGAGCTCTTCTGCAGGCAACTGGATTTTAGCCTCCTGACTTGTCCCCTTTCAATTTAGTGCGGTTATAAAACATTGATTATCATTAATTTGTTATTTTATTTTGGTAAATTTACCGCACTAAGGGAGCTTTTAGTATGAAAATCAGGGTCGTTCAGACCGCATCCAAAGCCAGTGCGGTTCAAATAGTGCGGTATCAAAACAACAAGCGGATCATTTTGCATCATGTTGGCTCTGCGCATAATGAAGCCGAACTAAGTGAGTTGATGTTATCTGCAAAGGAGTGGATTAAGTCTTACTCCAATCAGCTATCCGTTTTTCCAGATGAAAGCCCGAATAAATTATTGCTTCTCAATCACAGTACTTTTATCGGGGTTCAATACCGCTATTTCTATGAGCAGATTAACAGCATCCTGGATAAAATGGGTCTGGGTGTTTTACCACCTTTATTGAATGATTTGGCTACAATCAGAATATTTGAACCAGCATCCAAACTCCGTTCCCTGGAATTAATGGAGCAGTTTTTTGGCATCAACCACAGTCGTAAGAGCTATTACAAAATAGCACCTCAATGTATTGAACTGAAAGAAACAGTATTGCAGAAAATTGTTGCTTTTGCCAAAGAACACTATTCGTTCAATTTTGACATTGTCTTTTACGATGTTACGACGCTTTACTTCGAAACCTTTGAAGAGGATGAACTTCGAAAGAACGGATTTTCTAAAGGCAACAAATCACAACAACCACAGATCTTAGTAGCATTAATGGTAACCAAAGAAGGCTTTCCCATTTCTTACGAAATATTCAGCGGGAATACTTTTGAAGGGCATACTATTATCCCTGTTATCAATGAATTTATCAAAACAAATAAGGTAAAAGAATTTACGGTAGTGGCGGATGCTGCAATGATTAGTTCTCAGAACATTGCGCAATTAACTCAAAACAACATCAGCTACATTGTAGGAGCAAGATTGGGTAATCTTTCAGCAGACCTGCTGGCAACCCTGGAAAAGCAAATCGACAGGCAGGATGGTAAAAGCATCAGACTAAAGACCGACCTGGGTTATCTGATTTGCAGTTATTCTTCTGTGAGGTACCGTAAAGATTTGTATGAAATGAACAAACAGATAGAAAAAGCAAAGCAAGTTATTGAAGCACCCTCTAAAAGTAGAAAAGTAAAGTTTACCAAGGCCAACAAACAGCAAATTGAACTGAACGAAGAACTTATTGAAAAGACAAAAAAGTTGCTGGGCATCAAAGGCTATTACACCAATTTAGAGGAACGGACAGCAAGCAATCAAACAATCATTGAGCGTTATCACGAACTATACAGAATAGAGCAGGCGTTCAGAATATCCAAAAGTGATTTGCAAACCAGACCTGTTTTTCATTTTAAGGAACAACCTATTAAACTGCATATACTAATATGCTTTATGGCATTAGTTATCTCCAAATACATTGAGATAAAAACTGCTGTTTCGATACGGAGATTTATAGATGAAGCTAAAAAAATTATGGATGGCCAAATCCTAAACCAAATGACAGGTAAAATAGTCACAATTAAGGCGCAGCACTCAGAAAAAATGCAGGGGATCATCAGCAAATTGTTCCCACCGCACTAAAAGGGACAAGTCAGGAAATATCAAACACATAGACACATAGGTACACAATAGTGCAAAACAAAAATCTATGTGATCCTATGTACCTATGATTCTATGTGTCAAAAAAAACATTATTTCACCTTCTCCACAACAATACGGGTATTGCTCAGATAAGTAATGATCACTTTTAGGATATCGCCTGCTTTTAAGGCCGAGAGCTCTTCTGCAGGCAACTGGATTTTAGCCTGTATTTTATTACCAAAAAGATCCAAATACGCACCGTAAGGTGAAACTTTGGCAACAGGGGCATCTATCTCAATTTTATTCTTAAAATGCTGTACCGCCTTCCGGAATTCAGGAATGTAATCGTGAGTAAACAATTCCGCGGCCAGTTTGTTGGGCTTATCAAGATGAAGCAATTTAAATTCAACCGGTTCATTAAAGCTTTTTTCAGCGGGTGGGTTTTCCCATTTGGATAATACAAGCGGGAAGAAAAGATAATTATCCCATTCTTTTACAAAAAATTGATCATCCACTAACTTCAAATATCCTTTAAAGCGATTATCGGTTTCGGCTTTGTGAATGAGTTGCTCTATTGCGGTATTGTACAGGAATTTCAGATCCCAGGCTACTATCCTTTTGCCGCGGTCGGCGCCTTTTATCTGGAAACTCACTGCATCGCCTGCCCGATATTGATGCGGCTTTTTTGTTTTTTCTTTATCCTCTGTTTTGCAGGTGATCGTTTTCTTCTTATCCTTATGGAGATATTCAATGGATACATATTGTTTTTCGTGGTTTACAGATGTGATCTTTCCTTTAATGATAGCAGTATTATCCATGCTGTGTATTTATGCGAAGGTGAGGAAATTATATGAAGCTAAATGAATCGCCGGGTTACCCGGTCGGTACGCACAGCGTCAGACCGGGTAACCATCATCTAATCACTTTGCAGTCCGACCCTCCTTCATCGGGTACTGGCTGCAAAATGGCCGGTAATACAACATCAGCTTTGAAGAGTAGCGGTTGGCTTCCTCCTATGTTTGCTGATTGCGCATGGAAGCTTTTGTTCTATAGCCATAACCCGTATTGATCATTTTAGGCGGGTAAAACAGGGTTATTGCACTCATAACAATAAGAATGCAGCCGGTAACAAATGCACTAATACTGAATGGAGACATGTTTTTTAATTACTGTTGTTTTGTTTACCGGTATTTATTTTCCTCTCGCCACCTTATACAGCAAACCGCCCAGCGCGGCAAAAAATATTACCCCTAATATTTCATAACCTATCGCACCACCCAGTACATTGGTTATGCCATGTTCAAAGCTCAGCTTTTTTAAACCGCTTAAAATAGCATCGTTGGCAGATAAAAAGGCAACGATAACCCCGGCTATTGCGCCGCCCGCCACCAATCCCGTTGCGAACAAGTTGCCTTTGCCCAGGTCTTCTTCACCGGGTTGAACCGCCTCGCCTTTCTTCTTAGCCTGCCAGTCAACAATACCACGAATAGCGCCGCCAATAAAAATAGGCAATGTAGTAGCCAGGGGAAGGTATAATCCAATGGCGAAGGACAATGCTTTAATGCCGCAGAGCTCTACCACCACAGCTACAAATACACCCACCAGCACATACTGCCAGTCGAGGTTAAACGATAAAACACCTTTTATTAGTGTAGCCATTAACGTGGCCTGCGGGGCTGCGTAGGTGCTTTGACCAATGGCATGATGGATACCCTGCGCTACCATTTCGGGTGTGGGGGTGTCCAGAACTTTTATGGTTACCCCTATTGCCAGCGAAGAAACAACAACGCCGATAAACAAAGCCAACTGCTGGTAGCGGGGAGTTGCACCGATAATATAACCGGTTTTAAGATCCTGAGAAGTAGCTCCGGCATTGGCGGCGGCTATACAAATCATTCCGCCTACAACCAATACCATGGGCTCATATGATTTACCTGTCCACCCCACAGCTATAAAAATCAGGCATGTACCTAAGATAGTGGCTATGGTCATTCCCGAAATAGGATTATTGGAAGAACCGATTAAACCAACAATGCGGGAAGAAACGGTTACAAATAAAGCCCCAAACACTACAATGAGTACCCCTACCAGCAAACGACTGATAAAATTTTCACCGGGTATGAATGGTAAAACTGATACGATCAATATAAGTCCCAAACTTCCAAAACCCACTACTTTCAGGCTCAGATCTTTTTCTGTACGGGATTGCTCCGTTGGGATGTTGCCGGTATTTTTGTTTAAAGAGTTCAGGCTGCTTTTAAATGATGACACGATGGTAGGTAAGGTTTTCAACAGCGTAATAAAGCCGCCTGCTGCAACAGCGCCTGCGCCTATTTGCCGGATATACGCCCAGTAAATAGCATCCGAAAAATCGGCAAAAGTATGCGTATCGGGGTTCCAGCCGCCTTTGCCCCCGCCTGTGCTTACATCAGCCAGTATCCCAAGCTTTACCAACTGCATGGCAATGGCATCGGCAGGTACCAGTGTAGCCAGTAAAGGAATCAATACAAAAGAAGCCAGTACACTGCCTGCTACCAGCACACCACCAATTTTGGGGCCTATGATATAGCCTACTCCCAGGTATTCGGGTGTTATTTCGCCAGTGATCTTGGCTGAAGGAAGAAACTTATTGACCTGCTTTGTCATGAACGCAGGTGTTTCGGCAATGACATGAACAATCTTTTGTAAAAAAGCGTACAGCAGTGCAAAACCCAAACCCACAAAAGCCGTTCTGGCAAAATCCCCACCCTTTTCTCCAGCTTTCAGTACGGCAGCACAGGCTGTTCCTTCGGGGTAGGGAAGCGTATCATGTTCTTTTACAATTAAAGGACGCCGCAATGGTATCATCATTAATGTGCCCAGTATGCCACCCAGTATGGCCAGGGTAAGAATAGTTACATAATTGAAATAACCTTCATTGGCTTTATCACTTAAAAATAAAAAGCCAGGCAGCGTAAATACTACTCCTGCGGCAATGCTTTCACCGGCAGACCCTGTTGTTTGAATAATGTTATTTTCGAGTATAGTGGTTTTTAAAAACAGGCGGCTGAGGGTTATTGCCATCACCGCGATGGGTATGGAAGCAGAAACAGTTAAACCGGCTTTAAGCGCAAGGTATACGGTAGACGCGCCAAAGATAATACCAAAGACAGAACCTGTTAGTACTGCCTTAATAGTAAACTCAGCCATTCTGGTTTCCGGTGCTATAAAGGGTTGAAATTTTTTTTCAGGCATCGTTTTGAGATTTTGCATAAGAAAGATAAATAAAAAGGTGAATGTGGCGTCAGCAATAAAAGGCATAGCATTTTCGATTATGCCTGGTGGCTAAACGCCAACCTACCTGATTATAGCAATACCGATCTACTCTTTAACGAGGTTAAAGTATTGAATGGCTTCCAGTATGCCGCCTGCGCCTTCTTCTTTTGCGTGATAGATAGAATGCCAGTCGGCGGTTGCTTCCGGCAAACCGGGTTCTGCATTGCCAACCACTACTCCTTTATAACCCGTTGCAAACAATGAAAGATCATTGAAAGTATCGCCTGCAACCAAAATTTTTTCTGCAGGAAAACCGTATTGTTTTGCCAGCATTTGCAGGGTATATCCTTTGTTAACATTCTTTGGCAGCACGTCGGCAAACTTTCCGGCAGAAAACACCAGGTCGCAATTCAATTGCTCTACTTTATACTTCAGATCATCAATATCGGTATGTTCATTAAAAAAATATGAACAACGCCTTTGTTGCGGCACATCCTGCGGTATCAGTCCTTTTACACTGGCCAATAACCCGGATACCATTTCTTCACCGGGCCACCTTTCTTCAATCAAAGATTGTATAGGTTCAATAGCCTCAAGCGTATTGCCATCTACAACAGTGGCGCCTACGTCACTAATAATAAATTGCGGCTTTGGCATTGAGGGCTCATTAAAAAGGGGTAGAATGGTAGCCAAGCCTCTTCCGCTTACAAAAACGAGTTGGATAGCGTTATTATCATTTATACTGCTGTACAACCGCTCTTTCTGTACAGGTGTTCCACCTAAAAAAGTGCCGTCAAGGTCAGTAACCAGTAACATTTTAATCGTCTTTTTGTTATCATTATAAGAGGCAAATATCCTTTGTAAAACAATATATGCGGTTTCTTTTTTAAAATAGGTATGCTTAAGTGACCGGCGGGATAACGATGTTTTTACAGCTTTTGGTAAACTTATATACCAAAAATCATACTAAGTCGTTTTTTATGAATAAAACCAGAACCGGAAACCAATGCCAACGCTTAACCATATGCTATGAAAAAAATGATCATTTATGCAGCATGCAGCCTCTTGTTTGTGTCGTATATATATGGGTGCTCCCCAAAATACGGGTGCCCGGCAAATGGCAAAAGTGTGGGGGCAGAAAGAATTTTGAGCGGCGAAAAAGCACCAAAAGCGAAGTCTTTTAAAAATTAGCTTCACCACTTAAAAAATAAAGTTATGAATCTAACCCTACGCAACGATTACGGCTGTACTGAAGCTGTAATTGATGAAAACTGCGGCTTCGACAAATTTTATGGAATTGCCGGTTTACTTGCAGAAAAGCTGCAGGTACATTTTACCAACAAAATTGATGACCTTGATACTTCCTACTGGGACTTCAATTACAAAGGGCACAAATTAACCCTTCACTACAATATTTATGATGGTGTATCTATTTTACCTGTGCGGCTTAAAAACGCTGTAGCAAAAGACAATGAAGCAATAAAAGAACTGGCCAGAGTTTTGGAAGCAGCATTGTAATCAGCCCTCATTTATTCAATTTCAAAAAAACTTATCCCTTTTGCCAATAGCAATAATCCACAACGTAACCGCTTTGCCGTCTATTTCCCCATTTCTGAAATTAATAGTGCAATTTCTATTTTAGTTTTTGATAAATTCTTTTTCGAAAAGAGAAAACATAGCTTGCTATAGTATTAAAAATACTACATTTGACATGTTAATACTAAATCATTATCCTATTTACAGAAAAATACCAATCTACTCACTCTTAATACTGCTCACCACCTGCTCATGCAATAACAAAGAGCCCCTTGATGCGCTTCCTAACATTGGAGGATATGTAATAGGCAAAGAAACCTGCCATTCGGATGAAAGAATGGATTACTGGCTGATTGACTGCACCGCCTATGCCAATCAGCCGCAGATTGGCGATACGCTTGTGCTGGATGGCATTACCTATACTAATGTATTAAAAGTAAAAGGGTTGAGCAAAGGGCTACAGCAAATAGGAATGGCTGTGTCATTTGATTATAATGAGATTACACCAAATGCTGTGATCACAACAGGTTGTACGGTTGTCGACCCGGTTACCTATCCGCTGAAAGAGCTTTTTATTATTTACCAGGGAGAGATCCGCTAAAACCAATGCGTATGAAAAAGATCATTTTATCAATTTTACTATCTGCTGCACTTATGTCTTGCAACAACAAGGAGCCTTTTACTCCTCCCTATGATACGGCTGTTGGATATGTAATAGGCAAAGAAACTTGTAATGTGGATACCAGCAAGGATTTTTGGCTTATTAATATTATTTCGTCTTCTTCGGTAAGACAGCAATACGGCGATACAGTTGAGTTAGACAGTTTAATATATACTAATGCAGTAAAATCAACAGGGTTGTCGGAAAGCCTGAAAAGCGTAGGACAGAAAGTGGGGATTGACTTTACAATAACTGATACCTCTTCTTCAACCACAAACTGCACGATCACAAATCCTGTTACATATAAGCTGAAAATTGCTACAATATTAAGCAGCTTTGAAGTGCGGTGATTTCTTATTGTAAACCTAATATTAAACCAAAATCAACACATATGAAAAAGCTAATCTTACTGCCAATATTATTATTATCATTAACCTTTTTCGCCCGGGCGCAGGTATTACGGGTGGCAACCACGCCAACTGCTATTGCCTCACAAATACCAGGGTATACCCAGGTGAACACCATCAACGTAAAAACGATCAGCTATACTCCTTCCACTCCAACAACTCCACCAACCCCTGTGGATGAAGACAGCACCACGGAAGATATTAAGGTGTATGATTATGCTGATGTAATTACGGCAAATATTACTACAGCCGACGGGAATATTACTTCCACCTCTCTTGGTAAAGTGTGGACGCTTAAAATAAGCATTCCCAATGCTTTGAATATCGGCTTGCTTTTCGATCAGTTCAACCTGTCGGCATCGGCGGAAATGTATATTTATGACGGGAATGAAACAGTGCTCGACAGCGCTATTAAAAAATCACATTTTACCAGCTCATCCGCCGTAGGCATTTCTCCTATAAAAGGCAACAGTGTTGTTGTCTATATCATTGAACTTAATAATTTCGGAACTTTCCTAAGTACGGTTTCTATTCAAAAAGTGGAAGCAGGATACTAGTGTTATGTTAATCATGAATTGACGGATAGAGTCGTTTCAATTTCACTCTT
>CALKHN010000121.1 GCA_937991535.1 uncultured Sphingobacteriales bacterium | reverse complement strand
ATATAGGCATATATGCGGCTTTGTTACAGTACCGCATACAGAATGGCTTTGCCAACCCTATCCAGGTTTTTAGTCATGAGATATTAAGCATTGCAAAATTGTCCTCTGCTATCACCTACCACAAATGCGTTAGAGAACTAAGTGAATATGGTTATATAAGGTATGAGCCGTCTTTTAATCGTATGAAGGGAAGCAAAATCTATTTTGCTGAAAGAAGCGATTAAAATAGACAAGTGATTTGGAAAGTTTTGCAAAAGCCCGCAATGGGCTTTTGTTATCTAAAAAGGAGGTGTGAGATGGAAGATGAAGTGTTGATGAGGATCACTCCAGACAAGGCGATAGAAATTTTGCGTAAAGATGGAATTGATGTCAATATCGAAGAAGCACAGATTATACTCGACTTTTTATATAGTATGGCGAACATAGTAGTTGAACAATACATAAGTATGCGGCATTGCAATGCCGAAATCGTAACTAAGACTGTAAAGTAAAAAAGCAGCTATGAAAATTGCAGACCTTTATATCAGGGTGAGTACAGACGAGCAGGCAGATAAAGGCTATTCCCAACGGGATCAGGAAGAAAGGCTGCGTAGGTATTGTAATATCAACAACATTCAAATACGCAAGGTCATTTTTGAAGACCATTCCGCAAAGACCTTCAGGCGACCTGCCTGGCAGAACCTGCTGATAGATTTGCGTAAGCAAAGGGGAAATTCAGACCTAATTCTTTTTACAAAGTGGGATAGGTTTAGCCGGAATGCCGGGGATGCTTATCAAATGATCAGCCTTCTAAGGCATCTCGGAGTAGAGCCGCAGGCAGTAGAACAGCCATTGGATTTATCTATCCCTGAAAATAAAATGATGCTGGCTTTTTACCTCGCAGCACCAGAGGTAGAGAATGACCGCAGGGCATTAAATGTATTTAATGGAATGCGCCGTGCTAAAAAGGAAGGGCGCTGGATGGGCACGGCTCCGATTGGTTATGTAAACAGAATTACTGAAGATGGCAAGAAATATATTGCGCCGAAAGATCAGGATGCTAAAATCATGAAATGGGCATTTGAAGAAATCTTTCGCAACAAACTGAACACAGAACAAATCTGGAAACAAGCCAGGGAAAGAGGATTGAAATGTAGCAAGAATAATTTTTGGGTAGCGATAAGGAACCCTATTTATTGCGGATTAATTTTCGTTCCTCAGCACAAAGATGAACAAAGCCAACTTGTACAGGGGCAACATGAACCAATTATTACCGCTTCACTATTCTTTGATGTGCAGGATGTGCTGGACGGCAGAAAGAGAAAAGCAGTAAGTAAAAAGGTAATTGCACAGGATGACATTCCATTAAGAGGTTATTTGATTTGCCCTAACTGTGGAAGGTTTTTGACCGGCAGTGCTTCAAAAGGAAGAAACAAATACTATCACTACTATCATTGCAGTTCCGAATGCGGTGTACGTTATAAAGCAGATGACGCAAACAAGTTAATGATAGAAGCCATCGGGAATGAAGTCCACAATGTTCCGCAACTTAAACTGTTTCAGGAAATTATTACAGCTACTTTCATGGATGTAAACCGTGTTGAGAAGGTAGATCAGAAACGTTTGGTGGCTCAACTGGATCAGATAAAGCACCGGCTCTCAAAGGCTCGTGAATTATTGCTGCGTGGAGAAATTGAAGGCGAAGACTATCGTACCATTAAGTCTGAAGCCAATGAAAGAATGACTGATATTGAAGTAAAGCTACAAACATCCATTTCATTTTCAGACAATATGGAATTACTATGGGATCTTCCTATTTCCAAATTGTCGCATTTAGAAGAGTTGTTTCAAAATGGAACTGTTATACAAAAAAGAAAAATCGTAAGTACACTGTTTCCCGATAACCTGACGTTCAACGGTGAAAAACTTCATCGCACAACAGTGAGTACAGCTATCAGCTTATTGACTAAAAGCAGAAAATCTCCACAGGAAATAGAGGCAAAAAGTAATGAGAACTATCAGGCTGAAAGTGTCCATCTGCACCGCAAACATGCTGTAGCCGTACTACGAAATAGGATGTAGCCGTTCTACTTAGCGTCGGGCAACTTAGCAACTATTTTTCCTTTTAACCGCTCGTTGACCAGATAAGCAAGGAAAGTGGCAAACGAAGTTATATCCTGTCCTACACTTGCCTGCTCCAATGCCTGCATATATTCAGTTCTCCTTTCCACAGGTATAACCGTCCACGGGTATCCACCGGAAGCCAACATTGCATTCATCAGAAACCGTCCTATTCGTCCGTTACCATCCATGTACGGATGGATAAAAACAAAAATGAAATGACCCAATACTGCCCTGACCGATGGCTCCGGTTCTTCTTCCAATAGTTCAAACAGAACGGGCATGGCATCTCTCATAGCATCCACGTTCAGAGGAACGTGTTTGGAGTTCCCGATATATACCTGATGGTTTCGATACCCTGCAAGGTCCGCCGCTTTTAATAGCCCGGCGGTAACGCTTGGGTCGAATAGTTGCCTGTACCATTTTGAGTGATCTTTATCCACCTGCTTTCCTGAATTGGCTCCCTTCAGTATTGCTGTGATGGTTTCCTTCACCTGCAGAAAGGCTTGGTAGTAGCCTCTGGCAGCCATAGCATCCCTTTGCTTGCGATCTTCCTCATGCGCCTTACTGTTCCACTGACCGCTGCTTACTCTTTCGATAAGTTCCGGTGTCACCCGATACCGTTCTATCGAGAGGGAGTGATAGGCATCTGTTATGTAAATGTCGTCAACGTCCTTCAGGTAGGCTTGTGAATCATCGGGTATGCCGGGAGCTTTTGGAAAGCTGGAAATAATAATCTCACGCATCTGCTGCCACATGAGCCTGATGCGATTGGCGTAGGGAGAGCGTTCACGGGAGGATAGATTAAGGTTCAGTTTGGTTTCAAAAGGATCTTCTTCCCGTATATCGTAATCTGCCTGCTTAACAGTATCAACAATCTGGTCAGCTATTTTATCCCTGTTAATATTTCTAAAAGCGCCTGCCAATCTTCCCGCAAATGTGGTGTGACCGTTTTCCAAAAGGATAGGTAGTACCTCCGAAGCATCTCTTATCAACGTAAGGGCTGTGCGGGCATCTATGGCATTCCTTGTATAAATGCTCGGTGAACTGTAAACCAAAGCAGCCGGCAGATTGTACATCCTGATTCCATTGGTTACGATGGTTTGATCAGCTGGGGGAATACCAGTCCTTAAATTGAACAGAGACGTGTTATGCGGTAAGGGCGTAGGGTTATTATTTCCTTGTGGCGAACGTATCATCAACTGTTGAGGTACTGCGCTGTTTCCCGCATGGATAAGCAGCGACTGGTCTGCTGACAAGCACCAGTCATCGCCAAATTTGTGATTCAGAAACTTTACAATAAATTCCCAATAGGAACTGTACCAGGACGTGGTTTCACCTTCCTTTTCAGCAGGATCGGTAGTTATGTACCATCCCTTTGTCACCTCACGGATAAAGCCGTTTTTAAGCAGTATCTCCCTGTATTTCCTGTTGGGCATTTCATCGGTATGGATACCGACTACACCGTTATCCTGTAATTCTTTCAGGAATTTAAGCGATTCTACCAATCTTTCGCGGGGTGTGGCCATATCGAATAATTTGAATTTATGCGGTTAATAGGCTATTGTGTGCCTTTTATGTTATTAAACAGGGGCGTTCAATTCCTATTAAACCTTGTCGGTTTTCTAATATTAAACAAAGATGTAGCAAATTTAGTAAATTTTGACGTGATAATACTATTAAATCTTGCTCATTTTCATTTTTTCTTCTTATCTTTACATAGTACCACACTTAATTTTTTAGTTATGAAAATAGCAGACCTTTATGTACGGGTAAGTACGGACGAACAGGCCGATAAGGGCTATTCGCAACGTGACCAGGAGGAACGTTTGCGGAAATACTGTGAAATCAACAATATCCGGGTTAGGAAAGTGATCTTGGAAGACCATTCGGCTAAGACTTTCAAACGACCGGCTTGGACAGGGCTACTGGGTGATTTGAGGAAACACAAAGGACATACCGACCTTATCCTGTTTACGAAATGGGACAGGTTTAGCCGTAATGCAGGAGATGCGTACCAAATGATCAGTACCCTTCGGCGGTTAGGTATCGAGCCACAGGCGGTAGAACAACCGCTTGACCTCTCCATTCCGGAAAACAAAATGATGCTGGCGTTTTACCTCGCTGCACCGGAGGTAGAGAATGACCGGAGAGCGTTAAATGTGTTTCATGGGATGCGCAGGGCTAAGAAAGAAGGTCGCTGGATGGGAACTGCCCCCATTGGTTATGCCAACAAGGTTAATGAGAACGGTAAGAAATATATTGCCCCGAAAGAAATTCAGGGTGATTTAATGAAGTGGGCGTTTGAAGAACTATCTCGCGGTAAGCTCAATACTGAACAGGTATGGAAAAAAGCAAAAGAAAAAGGATTAAAGTGCAGCAAGAATAACTTTTGGGTTGCCATACGAAACCCGATATACTGCGGATTGATATTTGTTCCCAAATACAAAGAAGAAGAAAGTCTCTTGGCAAAGGGGCAACATGAACCTTTGATCTCTGAAGCCCTATTCTATGATGTTCAGGATGTATTGGATGGACGCAAACGGATTTTGGGAACAAAAGTTACAGCCGATGACAGCATTCCATTGAGAGGCTTCCTGATCTGTCCAAAATGCGGAAGGATGTTGACAGCCAGTGCATCAAAAGGGAGAACACAATATTACCATTACTATCATTGCAGTTCTGCTTGTGGTGTTCGTTACAAAGCAAAAGACACGAACGATAAAATGTATGACGAGATCAAAAAATATGTTTGGCCGCTTTCAAGACTTGAAATATGCAAAGACGTAATTACGTCAACATATAAGTCAAAAGAACGTGGAGAAAGAGATGAACAAAAAGATTTAAAGGTACAATTGCAGGAGGTAAACAACCGGGTTGTAAAAGCAAGAGAACTGCTTTTGTGCGGCGATATTGAAGGCGATGATTATCGGGCTATCAAATCTGAATGTGAGGAAAAGATCAATCGGCTGGAAGCAAAATTAAAGGCCGCTGTAAATTTCCAAACAACGGTAGAGCCTTTATGGAACAAGGCGTTTAGCAACATCGCACAGCTTGAAACATTGTATAGAGAAGGTACAGTAGAAGTAAAGCGAAAGATAGTTGGTTCGATGTTCCCTGAAAATCTCGTATTCGACGGTTGCCAACATCGAACCAAAAGATTGAATGAAATCATCAACATTATATCCTTAATAGACAAGGAATTGAAGCCCAAAAAAAATGGGACAAGTCGTTTGAATTTTGACTTGTCCCATATGGTGATCCCGCTGGGATTCAAACCATCATTTTAAACTTTACCCTGCTTAATTTACCTTAACTATAACATTCTGTTTTTCAATATTTTGAAACATTTTATCTCTCTGGTAGAAATTACTTTTACTCTGGCTGACGCAT
>CALKHN010000120.1 GCA_937991535.1 uncultured Sphingobacteriales bacterium | reverse complement strand
AGGCTACTCGCCTCCTTTTAATTTATCAATCAAGTATTTTTACCGGACACTAATGGTTTAGAACTTAAGCTTTCGGAAGCTTTGCGTAACAGGTGAGCATTGTTTTTAGCCTGGTTTACCAAAAAATCAAGATAGGGAAATGTACCGCCCCTGCCTGGTGTTGTCACCAGCAGGATAACCAATTTTGCTTTAAGACAACTCCCGCTTCTTTTATTCACTGTCGAATCAAATATCATCTCTTGTTGTTGGTGATGCCGACACACATTGCCCATTGCACGAACACCAACAACGGCGAGAATTGCCAATAACCTGTGCCGATTCCTGCAACCCTTTCCAGTAGCGGGATTGCAAGGATCAGTGATCCTGGCTTCGAACGAAAAGGAATTATTTTTCCCCTATCGGTGTGTGTCTTCACACACCGAAACACGCACTCCTTATAATGTGTCAGGAAACCAAATTTTGTTCTAATATTTTTATCGTACTTAACGGAATAGCCAGAGGGTCACGTTTCCAGAACTGATACTGGCGATCGTTTTTGCCTGATAAATAATTTAATAATTGTGGTGGATTTCCCCTATCGGTGTGTGTCTTCACACACCGAAACACGCACTCCTTATAATGTGTCAGGAAACCAAATTTTGTTCTAATATTTTTATCGTACTTAACGGAATAGCCAGAGGGTCACGTTTCCAGAACTGATACTGGCGATCGTTTTTGCCTGATAAATAATTTAATAATTGCGGTGGATTATTTGTTTGCAGATATCTTTTTATTTGATGTGCAGGATGATAATAAGCTTTATGCTATCATCTTCTAACAAATGCTTAAAGTCAATGACAGTGTCGGTATAAAAATATACATTCTGCAATTCCATTTGACCTTGTCTTTTGTGTCGTATGTTCATAGGTGCAATGTTTAGAGAAATATTCTTGCAAGTTATGCTGGTGGGTGAAGACACCCACCAGTAGGGAAAACCCCGAAAAGCCGGAGATAATGTGATGGCTGCACGGTTAGTTTTTGATACTATTTTTTGTTTTATGCTAATGAATGGTATAAAAAAAATTCGGGTGCAGGGTGATTTTTGGGGGTCTTTGGAATTAATGTATAAGAATAGCAATAATGCTGTTCTGTAACATAAAATTATATCAAAAATGAAAAAGTCATCAATTTTAGTAGGTGCGCTTGCATTAAGTGCCGTTACAATGGGAACAGTTCCGGCATTTGCCAGTCTGAGAACAACCAATGCCAACGCTGTTACGGTCTCTGATGCGAAATGTGGCGACAAGAAAACGGACAGCACCAAAACCAAAGATGCCAAATGCGGCGACAAAAAAGCGGAAATGAAAAAAGGGAAAACCAAAGACGGCAAATGCGGTGAGGGAAAATGCGGAGGAAAAAGCAGCAAAAAAGACGCCAAAGAACAAGCAAAAGACCAAAAGAAGCCTAACAACTAATTTTCTTACCCGGGTAAGAAGTCGGTGTTGTGCAATGCCGGTTTCTTACTTTTTTAAAACGCGGCATCATGGTAGGTATTGGTTATCGCAAAGATTTTGCGGATGCGTTCTTAAGCTCAACGGTTTTGAAGCCGGACTTCATAGAAGTAGCCCCTGAAAACTGGATGGGGATCGGCGGCTATTGGAAAAGAGAGTTGAAAAAAGTGCTTGAAAAATACCAGCTTTATTGTCATGGACTTTCTTTATCTGTAGGCAGCCCGGAGGGTATCGAGGTGGATTTCGTTAAGAAAGTAAAAGTCTTTTTGGATGAAACGCAAGCTGTTCTGTACTCCGAACACCTTACCTTTTCCAAAGTAGATAATGCACATTTGTACGATCTCCTCCCTATTCCTTTTACGCAGGAAGCCATCAACAGGGTTTCAGAAAACATCCTGAAAGTGCAGGATATATTGGGCAGGCGGTTGATTTTGGAAAACGGAAGCTACTACACCGTTTTAAAAGCCGAAATGCCGGAGGAAGATTTCGTAAACGAGATAGTGAACAGGACAGATTGCGAGTTGCTGCTGGACGTGAACAACGTATATGTAAACGCTTTTAACCACCAGTACGATGCCCGCAAGTTCATTTCCAAAATGCCTTTGAACAAAGTAAGATACCTCCACATGGCGGGGCATTTACAGGTAAACGACAAGCTGATCATTGATACACACGGGGCGGATATTATAGACCCTGTTTTTGACCTGTTCCGCTATACCATAGCAAAGTTGAACAGGGATGTTCCGGTACTCCTGGAGCGTGATTTCAATATACCGGAATTGTCGGAACTGCAAACGGAGATTGACGAGCTAAGAAGCATCAAAGAAAATATTTTAAACCCGGAAAGTCATGCAGCTATCAGCGAATAAAACCTTTGCGCTGCAAACCGATTTGGGGTTGTTTTGCAGAACAGGTATGAACGAGCCGCCAACCAGCATACAGGAGCATACCTTTCATTACCGCAGGCTGGTGTTTAACGTGGTAAAAGATACTTTAAAATCTGCCTTCCCCATTGCAAGAAAAGTGGCAGGCAAAAAAATATGGAACGCTGCGGTTGCCCATTTCTTTGAAAGCCACAAGTGCCAAACGCCCCATGTGTGGCAGTTGCCGCAGGAATTCAGCGAATATTACCAGCACAATGATTTTCCCGCAGATAAAGCCATCCCGTTCTTAAAAGAACTTCTGCAATACGAATGGCTGGAAATAGAGGTCTTTATGATGGAAGATCTGCCCATTACACCGTTTAAGCAAACGGGTAAAGCAGAGGACGCTGTTTATGTGCCAAACCCTGAAATAAAAATATTAGCCCTGCATTATCCTGTACATCTAAAGGATGCCAAAAAGATTGTGGAAGAAGACAAGGGACAATACTTTGTATCTGTCCACAGGGATTATTACACCAGGCAGGTAAAATTCAATGACCTGTCATATCCCTTTGTAGAAATACTGATTGAAATGAATGAAATGGAAATAACAAAAAATGATTTGGTAAGGATACTGGTGAAATACGAACCCGATATAAATATTGTAATGAATGCGCTGGATGAATTTGAACAGTTTGCTTTTGCAAACAACCTCGTGCTCGGATACAAAAAGCAACAGGCAACTATAAACTAAAAATGAACGGTTAAAAAACATTTCTTAAATGAACCCAATAGACAAATACTACTGTGGCGCAGGTAAGCTAAAAGACCTGTCCCTGCTGTTTATCCGTTTAATCTTAGCCTACGGCTTTCTTAATCCGGCCCTGATGAAGGTTAAGGATATAAGCAGCATCGCGGAATGGTTTGAGCGCATCCATATACCCCTGCCGGTGCTGAACGCTTACCTGGCTGCCGGCACAGAAACACTCGGTGTTGTTTTGCTGGCATTGGGGCTGTTCACCCGTATTATTTCTATCCCGTTAATCATTACCATGATTGTAGCCATTGCTACCGTTCATTGGAGCAACGGCTTTGAAGCGGGGGAAAACGGCTTTGAAATTCCACTGTATTACATGATCATGCTTATTGCCCTGATTGCATTCGGCTCTGGTAAATTCAGCATTGATTATTTACTCGAAAAAAGAAGAAGCTGGAAAATACAAGGTGGGGAAGCACTCCTGTAATGGTAATATGCAAAGCAAACAGAACAGGAATATAGTTGCGGAATTCAAATCGGTAGAAGCATACCGGAGCAAGGAAATCATCATAACCGTAAAATGAAAAGCAATGAAGCAGTACATCATCAACAATCTTTTAGGGCTGAACGACCTGCTCAACAACCTGTCGCAGGAACAATATAATACAAAGTTAGATGTATTAGCACATGCCTCCATTGGTCAGCATGTACGGCACATTGTAGAGTTTTACCAATGCCTGTTTAAAGCCGGGCATACAAAGGTGGTAAACTACGATGTGCGCCAGCGGGATTTAATACTGGAAACAGATATTGATTTCGCTTCCGAAACCATAAAGGGTTTGTTAAATATCTTATCGAAAGGAATGCAGGATTTTCCCGTAACATTAGTGGCAGACTATTCCACTTCGGACGGGCAGGCGCCCTTACTAATCCAAACTACTTTTTTCCGGGAGTTGGCCTATAATCTTGAACACAGCATACACCATCAGGCACTCATCAAAGTTGCCCTCACTGATATGAATTTGACCGCACTAATAGCGGACAATTTCGGTTATGCTCCATCCACCATACGATACCAGAACAAATGTGTACGGTAACCTACATACCGACCGCAGGAGGCTTTTACCTCACTTCGAGCAGGGATGAGAAAGCAGGCAGAGCCACCATACCGCCAACCAAATACCAGGCTTACGGCACAGACCTCATTTACCCGAAAGATGAAGTAGCGGGGGGAACCTGGATTGCCTCCGACTATAACGGTCGTATCGTTTGCCTCTTAAACGGGGCATTCCATAACCATGTGAAACAGGAAAGGTATGTGCGGAGTCGCGGCTTAATCCTACTGGAAAGTTTTAAGTATAAAAACGCTTATGATTTCTCGAAAGCTATCAATCTGAACGGGATAGAGCCGTTCACAATGATTAGCCTTAATTACCCATCAGGTATTATGCCTGAATTTACAGAGTTCAGGTGGGACGGTACAAACAAGCATCTAAGCCGGTTGAGCACCTGTAAAAGTCAAATCTGGTCTTCGGCTACATTGTACAGCCCGAAAATTCAATTAAAGCGGGCGAAACTATTTGAAGAATGGATAGAGAAATTTAAAGATACAGACGGGCGGAACATCTTAGCCTTTCACTGCAATAAACATGGGCCATGTACCTTCCGCGATATTGTAATGAGCGGCGGGGACGATTTAATGACCCTTAGCATTTCACAGCTTCATTTTAGAAATGGAAATCCCGTGTTCAGATATTACGATATACTGAATCACAGGGCTTATGCAACAGAACTTTTAAATACTTCACCCGAAATTAATGCGTAATGGAATTGCGATAGCACTGGCGTGGCCCCAAACGCTCTGCAAAAATGCAGGCGCCTGGTATGACACCCCAATGAAGTGGCTCGGTCTGAACAAATTTAATTATTACAGGGTCGGACATGCTGCCATTGTGCTCATCAAAAAAGAAACCGGGGAGTGCTATTATTTCGACTTTGGCAGATACCACGCACTTTACCAGCATGGCAGGGTAAGAAGTGCCTTTACCGACCACGACCTTGCCATGAATAGCAAGGCTGTGATTGAGGACGGGAGATTGTGCAACTATACCGAAATCTTATATGAGTTGTACAGGAACACATCCTGCCACGGCGATGGGAATATAAACGCCTCCTATTGTGAAATAGAATTTGAAAAAGCTTATGCAAAAGCGATCAGTATGCAGGCGCAGTCGCCCATTCAATACGGACCGTTTTTGCCCAAAGGAACCAACTGTTCCCGCTTTGTCAATACCGTTATTTTAAGCGGAAACCCGAAATGGTTTTATAAGCTGATGCTTGCCTTTCGGAAGACGTTAAGCCCTACACCGCTTGGCACTGTAAAGTTGCTTCACCATTACACCGTTATAGGAATTAACAGGTCTGTACCCAAAGGGAATTTTAACAGGATAAGATTTTACAATGAAACAAAAACAGCCTGTCATAACGTATTGCCGCCCCCTGCAAAACCCGCTCATTTGCCCTCCGGCATCCAGTGGCTGAGCGGAGAGGGCTGTGGCTCATGGTTCCATATCGGGAAACGAGAAAACGGCTTTCTCATATCCAGATACAATGCTGATGGAAAACTTGAATGCAGCGGGTTGTTCCGGCAGGCTTCGGGGCAGCCTTTTAAGATTGAAGAACATTACAGCTATACCTATTTGAGCCATTGTGCAGAAGTAAACATTATACAGGATAACCAAAAGCTGAACTTTCAAAGAAATGCTTAAAGAACAATAACAATTCGAAATTCAACATGGACTTAGCAAAAATATTTAATGCAGGATTATCCTATCAGGGCTATCGTGAGTTGGTTGATAACCTTGTAGCAGAAAATAAAACAACAGGCAATAACCACAGCACAGAACTGGTGAACTTTACCAAACTGAATGTGCAGCGAATGAACAGGATAGACAAAACCGTTTTTTTGTCTGAGCAGGAATTGGCAGAAGTAGGATCAAATACCCAAAACTTCAAATGGCTGTTAATTGGCGATGCGTGGTGCGGAGATTGCGCCCAAATTATACCCCTCATTCATAAAGTAGCGGAAGCCACAAAAGGCAAGGTGCAGTTAAGGATCGTTTCACGGGATGCGTTCCCCGAACTCATCGGGGAATTTACAACAAACGGGGCTAAATCTATCCCAAAACTCATTGTTTTGGATAACGACACGTTCGGCATGGTGATTACTACGTGGGGACCACGTCCTGAATCTGCACAGGAAATTATGCTGAACTGGAAAGCGAACAAAAACAGCATCACCTGGGACGACTTTGAAAAGAGCCTGCATTTGTGGTACACAAAAGACAAAGGCGCAACAACGATTAAGGAGCTTTTGAACGTGCTCAAAATATCTCAAAAGCTGCATCAACGAAATGAAGCCAATTTGCCATTGCAATAGAAAAACATATTTTTTGCCTGGGTGATTTTTTCCTGTTTTTGGAACTAATCTTAAACAGAGGTTGCGGGCAGTTTACCGCCTCCTCAATCCGAACTATAAAGAACGATTTAGCGGAAAGATGCTTTTAGCAGTAATTTTGTGCTTTGGGATAAACGGAAAAAATATGAGCAACGACCAACCGCGCATCAGGTTATTTGCAGATAAGAAACAAATAGAAAACTGCAAGCGGGTTCTGCAAAACAATAGAAATGCGATCAATCAGTTAAGCAGGATTTTGCGGCAGGAACAGCTGGCACTCCTGCGGCCATTTTTTAAATACCTGAGCACAACTCAAAAAAGGAAACAGTATGAGTAAAAAAAATACCGTACTTGCCGGAGCCGGAATGCTATCGGCAATAGCAGCCTCACTTTGCTGCATTACTCCCGTATTAGCACTTATTTCGGGAACATCGGGCATAGCATCCGCCTTTGGCTGGATGGAACCCACAAGACCCTACCTTATTGCCATAACCCTTTTGGTATTGGGCTTTGCGTGGTATCAGAAACTCAAACCAGGAAATGCCAATGAACACCAATGCGCCTGCGAAGAAACCGAAAGGCAAAGTTTCTGGCACACAAAAACATTTTTAGGCATTACAACCGCCTTTGCCATCCTGATGCTTGCTTTTCCGTATTACGCCCACGTATTCTATCCCTCAAACCAAAAGAAAGAAATTGTAGTAGTCAATTCATCAAACATTCAGACCCTCAATTATGGTATTGGTGGAATGACCTGCGATGCGTGCGCTTCTCATGTTGAAAGTAATGTGAACAAGCTGCCGGGCATTATTAAAGTAAACGCGAGTTATAAAAACGCAACCGTTAACGTGGAGTATGACCAAAGCAAAACAAATCAGGCTCAAATTGAAAACGTCATCAATGAAACCGGGTATAAAATTTCAGGAAAGATAGATAGCGCCGCACATGGAAAGGCAGGGCATATTTGCGGACCGAACGGCTGCGGATAATTTTTTTGCTGAAATATTTAAGCGTTTAATCAAACAACAAAATGAAAAAAGAAACGATAAAACCCGGCGGGGCAGGAAATAAAGGAAATTTTGACCTGATTATAATTGGCGGTGGATCTGCCGCATTTTCGGCAGCTATCACAGCAGAAAATTTAGGGTTAACCACGCTAATGGTAAATGCAGGATTGGACTTTGGAGGTACTTGCGTGAACGTGGGTTGTGTTCCCTCCAAAAACCTGATAAGGGCAGGCGAAGCGGCTTACCATGCTTCCCATTCTAATTTTGACGGCATCCGTCCTAAAGGTGTTGAAATTGATTTTGCCCGGGTCATAAAGGATAAGAAAAAATTGGTAGCCACACTTCAGGAGAAAAAATACATGAATGTTGTAAGCGATTTTAAAACGCTTACCCTGCTGAAAGGTTGGGCGGCTTTTAAAGATGATAAAACCATTGTGGTGGATGGAAAGGAATATACAGCGGTTAAATTCCTGATCGCTACAGGAGCCACCACCAACGTTCCAAACATACAGGGATTAAATGAAATAGACTGCCTGACCAATGAATCGCTGTTCGGTCTGGAAGACAAGCCCGAAAGCCTTACCATAATGGGAGCCGGATACACCGGTGTGGAAATAGCGATGGCATATAACCGATTAGGGGTAAAAGTCCGTATCATCGAATTTACCGACCGTGTTTTAAGAAGTCAAACACCCGATATTAGCTGGGCATTGGAAACGCAAATGCGAAAAGAGGGCATCGGGATACTACCGAATTGCAGAGCAGTAAGGTTTGAGCAACAAGGTAACGAAACCATTATCCATTGCAAATACCCTGATGGTTCATTTACGCAAATCACCGAAAAAGGCAGGATCGTTGTCGCCACTGGAATAAAACCCAATACAAGCCAGTTGGCATTGGAGAATATCGGTTTAGAGCGCACCGCAAACGGGCATATCGCTGTCAACGAAAAAATGGAAACGAACATACCCCACATTTACGCCGCAGGGGATGTTGCCAACACTCCGTCATTTGTATATACAGCGGCCTTTGAGGGAAAGATTGCCATTGAGAATGCCTTTGCAGGCATAGAGAAAGCGGCGGACTATTCAGCTTTGCCCTGGATAGTGTTTACCGATCCGCAAATTGCGGGAGTAGGCTTAGACGAGGTACAGGCGAAAGAGAAAGGCATCCCGTTTGAAGTTTCAAAACTGTACTTAAAAGACGTGCCGAGAGCCATAGTCGCTAATAATACCACAGGCTTTATAAAGCTGCTCCGAAATGCCGAAACCGATAAATGTATAGGTGCAAGAGTAGTAGCTACGGAGGGCGGTGAACTCATCCAGTCGCTGAGCATGGCTGTTAAATACGGGATAACCGTAAGAGAGCTGGCAGAAAGTTTTTATCCCTATTTAACATTAGGAGAGGGTATAAAATTGGCTGCGATCGCATTTGAAAAGGATGTTGCCCAATTAAGCTGCTGCGCCAGCTAAAGCCATCATCAGGCACTAAAAATGGGCAGCATTAAAAATATTTTGTATTATTAAACGATAAAATAAAGAGCCATGACAGAAAATAAAAATATATGGGGCATCAAAGAATATGAAGGGGATGGTGCGGGCTGCCCGATTATCCCTGCTCATTTGCCGTGGTACAAAAGGGTTTTTCTGACCTTTTTCCGGTTTGGGCTTTGCCCGGCCTGCATAACCATGAGTTTGGTCTATAGCCTTAAAAACCTTTTCCCAAAGCGAAAAATAAGTTAGCGAATTGGCAGTGTTAGCCAACACAGCAAAAACAATGAAATGCGACCGGTATCATGAGCGAAGAAATATTAAAAGACCTCAAAAGCGAAAACAATAAGGCCTTTGGAGAAATGTATAAAAAATATTTCGGAATGGTTAGCTATTATGTTGTGAATAATAATGGACGACTTGATGACGCCGAAGATATTTTTCAGGATACAATGATGGTCTTGCTGGAGAAACTCCGGCAGGATAATTTTGTGCTTACCGCTACCCTGAAAACATATATCATGGCTATTGCCAAAAACCTTTGGCTGAAAAGGCTGAGAACAACTTACGCGAAACTGCAATTTACAGACTTATGTGATATTGGTTTCTTAGCGCAAATAAGCCAGACCATTGAGCAGGACAGCACCTATTGGGAAAAGCTGCAAATCTACCTCACCAAAATCACCAGCCATTGTAAAGGGCTTATTCATGACATGTTCTTTAAGGAAAAAACCATAGCGCAAATTCAGGAAGAATACGGCTACAGCGCAAAGCACAATGCGCAAAATCAGAAATATAAGTGCATGGAGCAAATCAGAAAGGCAAAAGAGCAGGATAAGGAAAGCATTTGATAAAACGACTGTAATCTGCCTGGACCCGGCTTATTTTTCTATTCATGAGTGAAGATGAAGTTCCCTGCGGACAAAAAGTTTATCATCCCCGTTTCATTTATTAACTTCGCGCCGGTTATGTATACACTATTGCGCAAGATTCTATTTCTTTTCCCTGCCGAGGGGGTGCATTATTTTTCCATGAACGTATTAAAGGGCTTGTGCAGCGTGAAATGGATAAAGGATTTTATCAAAGGTTATTTTGCTCCTCCCAGGGATAACCGTTTGGTTACAGTGCTTCGTACCCGGCAGTCCTCACTCACATTCTCCAACCCGGTAGGTTTGGGGGCCGGTTTTGATAAAAATGCAAAATACCTGAGAGAACTGGAATGTTTGGGATTTGGTTTTGTTGAAATTGGAACGGTTACACCAAAGGCGCAGGCAGGAAACGATAAACCGCGGCTGTTTCGTTTACCCAAAGACAAAGCGCTTATTAACAGGATGGGATTCAACAATGACGGAGCGGCAGTTGTTGCTGAGCGGCTGCGTAAATGGAAAGCCCGGCAGCCTTCTGCAAACAATACATTGCCATTAATAGTTGGAGGTAATATTGGAAAAAATAAATTAACGCCCAATGAAGATGCATGGAAAGATTACGAGATATGCTTTACCTCTTTGTTTGATTTCGTTGATTATTTTGTAGTGAACGTTAGCTCGCCCAATACGCCGGGGCTTAGAGCATTACAGGAAAAAGACGCGCTCATGAAGATATTGTTGAACCTGCAAAACATAAATAAGGCAAAGCCAAATCCCAAACTCATATTACTGAAAATTGCACCCGATTTAAGCGATGAACAAATCAACGATGTGATAGATCTGGCTAAAGAAATTCAATTGGATGGAATAGTAGCCACCAATACTACCATCAGCAGGCAGGGACTAAATACTTCTGAATCTGCAATTGAGGCCATAGGTGCGGGAGGAATAAGCGGAAAGCCCCTGCAGCAAAGATCAACCCAAATTGTGCAAAAAATTACGCAACAAACAAATGCCGCAATACCGGTCATTGCCAGCGGGGGCATTTTTAAAGGTAACGATGCGGTCGAAAAAATGCAGGCCGGCGCAACTTTGGTACAGGTATGGACAGGCTTTATTTATGAAGGACCGAAAATTGTAAAGAAGCTTTGCTCAGATTTAATTTTTGGTAACTTTTTCCGTTAATGCGGACTCAGCCGGACTTTTATTCCCATCGCTTTTTTGAAGATCACGTAAGGTATGTAAAACTACTATAGCAACGATAACCAGTAATAAGGTAAGAATACCGGACGGATTGTTTTTGCGCTTCATTGACTTATATTTAGTACGACCTGTAAATATTACTACCCACTTATTTTATTTCTTCACTTCAACAACACTCAATGCATAGTAGCAACTATTAAGCCAATACGGTATCTTTATACATTAAATTGCTGCAACGAAATTTATACTACAGAAAAAACAACAGTTTGAATTAACTGCTCCTGTAAATTTCAAGTAGCCCATCCGGCAGATCAACAAATACTTTCCGGTTTTTATTATCTACACGTTGCAGTGTGTGCTCATGCAAGGGTATTAATATTTCTTTTTTCCCAAACATAATTTTGCACAGTACCTGGTGGGATTGTTCTATTATTTCATCTATTTCACCAATATCTTCGTTATTATATATTAAATGATAACCCAGTAAAGAAATAGGCGCCGATTTCGCAGCAAATTTCTTAAAATCCCTTTCTTCCAACCATATTTCTTTCTGCACTATTTTTAAAGCTGCTTCGCGTGAATGAACATCTTCCAGTTTAAGATATATTTCCTTTTCATTTTTTATTCGTGACGACTGAACAAAATAAGGCAAAAAAGAAGTTTTGCGTTCTTCAATGAAGATGGCTTCTATGCTTTTAAGCGAGGTCTTTTTACCCAGGCTGTGCAACAGGATCATCTCTCCTTCTAATCCGAAGACCGAAACAACTTTCCCTATTTTAAAATATTCAGGCATTACCTCAAGTCAAATTTTTATGCAAAATTGCAATAAAAAAAAGCCCTGCAAATATGCAAGGCAATTTAATTGGTTGAAGAAAACTTTATTATCAGTTACCTTCTTCTTTTGGTTCAGTTCTCCTTGGTGCAACAGGTCGTCTTGGCCTTCTGGCTTTAGCGGCTTCTTCCTGTTTTTGTCTGATGTTGCCTTCATGTTCTTCGTGCCATTTCTGGAACTTGCCCATAGCAGTTGCTTCATCAAATAAACCCAGGCTTACACCACGCAACAAATGTTTGAGATACAAAACTCCTTTGTAAGACAAAATGCGGCGGACGGTATCTGTTGGCTGAGCTCCTTTTTGCAGCCAGTCTAAGGCTTTTTGCCTGTCTAACTGAACAGCAGTAGGCTGCCCCAATGGATTGTAGGTACCGATCTTTTGGATGAATTTTCCATCCCTTGGCGCACGGGCATCGGCTACCACTATAAAATAGAAGGGTCTCTTCTTGCTCCCGTGACGTTGCAGTCTGATTTTAACAGCCATAAAAAATAAACATTTTAAATGGGTGATGCATTATGGTTTCTTTCTTAAGGTTTGCGAAGATAAGTCTTGCAAACTATTTACAAAAATTAAAAGTACAAAAAATCAGCGTTTTCCCAAACCCATTCTTCCCATTGGCATCTTATTCATCATTTTCATCATCTGTTTCATTTGTTCAAACTGCTTCATAAACTGGCTTACTTCTGTAAGATCTTTTCCGGCTCCTTTGGCAATACGTGACCTGCGGCCGGGGTTTATTACATCAGGGTTTGCTCTTTCAAAAGGGGTCATAGAATTGATAATGGCTTCTATACCTTTAAAAGAGTCATCGCTAACATCAATATCCTTTACAGCCTTTCCCATGCCGGGTATCATCCCCATCAAATCCTTAATATTTCCCATTTTTTTTATCTGCTGCAACTGGTCTAAAAAGTCCTGGAAGTCAAACTGGTTCTTCCGCATTTTTTTCTGCAATCTGGCAGCTTGCACTTCATCAAACTGCGCCTGCGCCTTCTCTACCAAAGTAGTAATATCACCCATTCCCAGAATACGCTGTGCCATCCTTTCGGGATAAAACACATCCAGTGTATCTAATTTTTCCCCGCTGCTGATGAACTTTATAGGCTTTTTAACGGTGTACTTTATTGACAGGGCGGCGCCGCCGCGGGTATCACCATCTAATTTAGTAAGTACTACACCACTGAAATCAAGTCTTTCATTAAAAACTTTAGCCGTATTTACCGCGTCCTGCCCCGTCATCGAGTCTACAACAAAGAGGATTTCCCGGGGGTTTACAGCGTTTTTAATGCCCTCCACTTCCTGCATCATAATTTCATCTACCGCCAAACGTCCCGCAGTATCTATAATAACAACATTCTTGTTTTTGCTCCTGGCCTCTTTTATGGCATTTTGAGCAATAACTGCAGCATCTTTATTTTCGGGTTCGCTATATACATCTACCTGAATCTGCTCTCCCAGTATTTTTAACTGATCAATAGCTGCGGGGCGATAAATATCTGCCGCAACCAATAGCGGAGACTTTCCTTTTTTTGTTTTAAGATAATTCGCAAGCTTACCGCTGAATGTGGTTTTACCACTTCCCTGTAGTCCTGCGATCAAAATAACAGCAGGGTTTCCGGTAATATTAAACTCACTTTCCGAACCGCCCATCAGTTCGGCCAATTCGTCCTTTACGATTTTAACCATCAACTGGCCGGGACTTACTGCCGTGAGCACTTTTTCTCCGAGCGCTTTGGTTTTTACCGTATCGGTAAATTCTTTTGCTATCTTATAGTTCACATCAGCATCAACCAACGCACGCCGAATATCCTTTACCGTGTTGGCGATATTTAATTCGTTAATTCTCCCCTCGCCTTTAATTTGTTTGAAGGCTGAATCTAACCGTTCGGACAATGACTCAAACATACAATTGCTTATTTAATCATTCTTAAAAAGAAAGCGCTAATGCACATTCAATTACAATATGCATTTGTTTTTCCGCATAAAAAAAGTGAACAGCATCAATTTGTTCACTTTTGAAAACGTTGCAAAGTTACGCAAAGTAAAGATGAGTAGAATTATGTGCCCAAATAAGTTTTTAAAAGTTTGCATCTGGAGGTTGTTCTGAGCTTGGTGATTGCCTTATCTTTTATCTGGCGAACCCGTTCGCGGGTTAGATTGAATCTTTCACCTATGTCTTCAAGGCTCATAGGGTTATCGAAGCCTATGCCAAAAAAGAATCGTATCACATCCTGCTGCCGGTCGGTTAAGGTGTGCAATGATCTTTCAATTTCCTTCTTCAATGATTCGTGATGGATTATTTTCAGATCAACACTGTCGGCATTGGGATTCTCCATAACGTCAACCAGTGTACTGTCCTCGCCATCCGACAATGGGGTATCCATACTTACATGTCTTGCAGCTACTCCAAGCGTAGCCGAAATTTCATCGGAATCTATATCCAGCAAATCTGCCAGTTCTTCGGCGGAAGGTTCCCGTTCATATTCCTGTTCTAATTGCTGAAAAGCCTTATTGATCCGGTTGGTAAGCCCCACCTTATTAAGTGGCAAACGAACAATACGCGACTGCTCGGCCAATGCCTGTAAAATACTCTGCCGGATCCACCACACCGCATACGATATAAATTTAAACCCTCTTGTTTCATCGAAGCGCTGCGCAGCTTTGATTAAACCTAAATTACCTTCGTTAATGAGATCGGGAAGTGACAAGCCCTGGTTCTGGTATTGCTTGGCTACAGAAACCACAAAACGCAAATTGGCTTTGGTAAGCCTGTCCAGCGCTTTCTGATCGCCTTGCTTAATAAGCCCCGCCAGCTTAACTTCTTCTTCAGGACCAATCAGTTCTACCCTACCGATCTCCTGCAGGTACTTTTCAAGACTCTGAGACTCACGATTGGTAATGGACTTCGTGATTTTGAGTTGACGCATACTCATATGCAGGAATATTTAAGAGGTTTAATAGAAATCATATATATACGGATTTATCTATAAAACGCTGGCTACCATAAGAAATTGCACTTCTTTAGCAATTTAAGCAAATAGCAGGGATAAGAAAAAAATATTATTCCCTGAGGATCAGGCTCTTTTCATTAAAATAACGCCCGGGACTGTTTTGTTACCTGTTTAAAGAAAAAATATTCTGTAAAAAACTTTGATGCTTCCATTATTTTTATATTATTGCAGGCTATCATGCATTATGACTAACAGACTGATAAAATGAGTAAAAAACAAATATATACGTTAGAATATCCGGTTCGCTGCTCTCCCTCTATATTATATGAATTTCTCTCAACTCCTGCAGGGCTACAGGAATGGTTTGCCGACAAGGTTGATGAAAGGGATATGGTATTCAGCTTTACATGGGAAGGCTCAACAGATAAAGCTGAGGTGCTGGAAGGGGAAGAAAATAAATTTATCCGTTTCCATTGGTCGCATGCCCCCAAAGATGAATATTTTGAATTTAGCATTGAAAAATCTGAAGTCACCAATCAAACCATATTGGTAATTAAGGATTTTGCTGAGAAAAAAGAAATTGCGGATCAAAGCCGTCTTTGGGATTACCAGGTAAAAGAATTATTTCACCGCATTGGGGCTTAAGTCCTGAGATCCAGCGTTTTTTTTACATTGAAAAAACAGTCTGAAAACAACTGTTCTGCTTTTCCCCATTGCTGTAAAGAAAAGTAGAATACGATTTTTATTAATCAGTGGCTTTTCAAAAAGTGTTTTAAACCGCACCTTTCAGGTGCAGCGTAATGCTAAAATCATTTCCCCATAAAAACATAGTACGTATAGCAAAAATATCTTCCTTCAATAATGCGATTCTTTGTTAAAATGAACTCCTCATCTGTAACCAATGCAGTTCATGTGCCGAAAACTGTATTTTTGCATTATCCGTCAGCTAAAGGTGTAGCAGTATAAAACAGCAAGCGTAAAACCGTGATCAAAAAATTAGACAAGCTTATCATTAAGGCCTTTATAGGCCCTTTTATTGTCACTTTTTTTATCACCCTGTTTGTGCTGGTACTTCAGTTCTTCTGGAAATATATAGACGACCTGGTTGGAAAGGGGCTCGATTTTTTTACAATTATGCGTTTAACCAGTTACGTTACCGCTACGGCAGTTCCACTGGCATTGCCCCTGGCTGTGCTGATATCTTCCATAATGACCTTTGGCAAACTGGGAGAAAGCTTTGAAACCGTTGCCATAAAATCGGCCGGTATACCATTGCTGCGGTTCATGCGACCCCTGTTTATTATTTCTTTCCTGATCTCGATAGTTGCTTTTTTATTTTCCAACTACATTATTCCCGTTGCGCAGCTAAAATTTCAAACCTTATTGTATGATATAACAGTGGCAAAACCCGCATTTAACCTTAAGGAAGGTGTTTTTTTCAGGGAATTTGAAGGTTACACCATCAAAATTGGAAAGAAAGACAAGGATAACACCACTATCCATAATATCATCATTTTTGAAAGAAATTATAACCTGCAGGACAATATCATCGTTGCCGAACAGGGTAAAATGAACATCAGCGCCGATAAAAAATTCCTTGAGTTTTACTTAGAGAACGGCTGGCGCAACGAAGAAAGAGGACCATCATACACGATCAATACGGACTATATAAGACTGAGTTTCAAGAACTATAAAAAGGTCTTCGACCTCAGTTCTTTTAAAATGATGCAAACACCCGATAGTCTTTTTAAAGACAACTTCAGGATGTTGAATGTAAAACAACTGAATAAAACCATTGATTCGCTTAAAAAAACATCGGGCGGAGATATTGAAAAGAAAATAGACCGGGAAGTAGGCATTAATTATTCTTTCATAAGACGTGAACTGCTTCCTCAAAAAAAAGAATACCCTGTTGTTGGGAAGGCAACTCCTGCCGATATTCAACCCCAAAACTCGGGTAAGCTGCCCGCTCCCCAAAAGCCTGAATACAATCCCAGGAGGGGAAGTGTTGCGCTGGCCTTAGAACCTCCTGAAGGAAGAAGCTACGTGCAATTGCTGCCCGATTCGGCCAGGAGAACAATAATTACAAGAGCTATTGACAGAATAAGCAGCCAAAAAAACAGTCTTGATATTATCGCTGAAGAGGCCCGTATGAAACAAAAAGATTTGCGCTTTCATCTTATAGAACGGCACAGGAAGTTCTCTTTATCGTTTGCATGCGTTGTTCTCTTTTTAATTGGCGCTCCTTTAGGCTCCATTATCCGCAAAGGAGGGATGGGTATGCCCCTGGTAATAGCAGTAATATTTTTTCTCATTTTTCATTTGCTCAATATGTTTGGCGAAAAATTTGTGAGGGAAGATATTACTTCAGCGTTTTTTGGTATGTGGCTCTCTACATTGGTATTACTACCGGTTGGCATATTTTTTACTTACAAGGCCATGCACGATTCGCAATTGTTCAACAAAGAGTTTTACTACCGCTTTTTCAGAAGCATCAAATCAATTATCAACAAAAAGAAATGGACAAAGGAGCAGAACTGATTTTTGACTTATCTTTATATCCATTCCGTTTGAGGATAAATATTGTTAAAGAACCTCTCCAGCAGTTCGAATAAGGCTTTAACAAGAACTACGGGGTTCATTGCCTTAATCTGCACACACTATACAAATGACGAACTGGAAAATCATTGGCTTTTTCTTTGCTGGAACCATATTTTTTTTACTGTTGCTTCAATTACAGGGAAAGCAATTAATTACACCATCATCTCCTTCAGGCATTCTTTCGCTGGAATTCAGCTATCATTCAACCCACACACAGGTCATTGCAACAGCATGGAGAAATTCACTGAGCGGCGCATTCCGCATTCATATGCTGCTGGATTTTTTTCTCATCCCCTTTTATGGACTTTTTCTTTACTCCACCTGCGGATATTTTTCAGTGCATTACCCACCGGGACGCGGTCAAAGAACTGGCGTGCTGCTGGCTTTTGGAAGTTTGCTGGCTATGTTTTTTGACGTGCTGGAAAATATTCTTATGGGTTTCTCCATACACATTGCTGTCACTTCCCTTACCTCTATGCTTACCGCAGCGATGGCGACAACCAAATTCTTATTGATAGGACTGGCGCTCTTATACATTATTTTTTCGGCTGTGTTAATGCTCCTGCGCAAAAACATGAAGCTGGGCAGCCCCTAATTGGCTCAGCCTTTGTCAGAACCTTCCATAAACGGTTGGACCAACAAAGGTTGATATATGCACGGGCTGATACGCTCTTATTTAAGCGCTCAAGCACCCGGTGCCGGCATAAAGAAACACCAGAAATGCCTAACGAAATGCCTGCGACATTTGCTCAATCTGCTTAACCGATGGTTTCCCGTCATGAATATAAGTTTGATATTTCAAATGCAGTTTTTCTCCTTCATGCAGCAATAATGGCCCGTCGAACAATACAGACGGAGTAAAGAACAGGTGTTGATCTGCCGTATACCAGATATACCAGGGAGAGGGATACCTTGGATTGTCAGGATGATCAAAAATGGTTATACCGGCCAGGTGCGCCGGTTCATCGGCAATTGAAGCGGTTACATCCATCCATGTCGCTTTCTCACCGTAACCGGTAGTGTCTTCGGTATTGGTCCATCCGTTGGATGCACGGAAGAGAGGTTGCTTAAGCGTAGCGGCGCCCCGTAATGACAAACCGGCGTATCCACCCCATTTTACTCCGCCATGTTTAGCCGGTTTTTCAAGATCAAGCTCAACTGTTTTCAGGGCAGTAAAAGATTGATCCCACGTAATAGCATATCCTTCAGAACCGAGCGGGGAACTGACATGCAGCACTCTTCTTTCTTCAATTGTTGGCCCGTTGTTGTCCTGGTAAGTAATACCTATCGTTATCCTGGCAGAAAAGTCCTTATACAATTTGCTGCTGACATTTTTGATGAGGCTGCGACCCTCGGAAATGCCGGCCTTTGGATCTTCTTCCCAGTAATTGATACCATTTATCTTTTTCCAGGAAAACCATAAGCCTCTGTGCCAGGGATGATCGGAAGGACGTTTAAATGCGATATCCTGCCCCGATGGGGTTCGCAGTGGATAAAAGTAGGGTTTGTCTTCCGCGGAGTTGAAGTTCAGTTGCCATAATACTGTGTCGTTCTGCAAAAGAGCGATGTGCCGGTCATCCCTGCTCCATTTTACGTTATCCGCTGCTGTGCGCGTTGCAGCAAAGCGGCAGCTTAACAAGACAATAATCGCTGGTGCTGCTAAAGCGGCATATATTATTTTCATAGCTATTTTTTTACATTTAATATCCCCCGCATAACCAGATAGTGACCGGGATAAGTACAGATATAAGGGTATTTTCCTTCTTTTTCAGGTGCTGTAAAATAAATGGCTTCCTTGCTGCGGGGTTGTAACAGACTGGTGTGATACAGCACCTTGCCGGATACCGGAATATACTGCATGTTGGCGCCTTTTAATCCCAGGTCCAGCGCTGCTTTCCCAATTTCATCTGCGGCGCCCGGAGAAACCAATAGCCAGTTGTGCTGCATGTCGTCATTATTATTAAACACAAGCCTGATCTTTTCGCCCGGTCTTATCGTAAACTGTTCAACATCAAACTTCAACCCAGGCTCTGTGCCTAATGTTAACGTGCGATCAGGGCCATTGCTCCAGGATGCCGGCATTTTTGTAACATGCTTGGCCGGCGCCACTGCTCCTTTAGAAGCACCAGCTTTTTCTACAATACTGTTATTAGTTACAGTTGCCTTTTTTTCGGGAATAAGCATTACACCCTCCTGTTTGAGATGCAGTCCCGCTCCTTTGGGAATACTATTCAGGCTGTAGTATCCGAAATTGTGCAGCAACGGCGATCCTTTTTCAGACAGGATACCGGCACATTTTATCTCGTGGATGTAGCCTTCTCTTAATCCATCCAGCACAAGCCGGGCAGAAAGCCCGTCTGAAGCAACTTTAATCGCCTTAATAGAACAGTTTTTTTTATCCTGCACTTCACTGCCGTAGGTCATGTGGTAGAGGTAATCAAAACCTGAAATTTCGTAGCTGTCCGGATTTTCAGCCGTTTCTTTTTTTACAGGTAAGGTAAATTCCAGTACGAAGCCATCGGGCATAGCTTTCACGGCTCTTATTTCAAAAGGCGTTTCCCCGGTCCATAGGAGGCGCTGGAGGCCCCAACGTTCGGGACCTGTGGAATGCCATCCCCTGTCAGACATACCTACATAGAGAGATTTATCCATTCCCCATTCGGTTCGAAGGATGCCAGACATAAATCCTTCCCTGAAAGGAAATACGGCGCCCTGGTACTCCCCGTTTATTTTTTCAAGAAACACACGAAATATTTTTGGATGCCCCTCATCGCCAACGAATACCTGGTCTTTAAAAAAAGGCCCGAAGGCTCCGGAAGTGTCCGCAATGATACTTGATGTAGAGATGCCTAAAATACCATGTGGAAACCGTACAGAAGGAAGCTTCATCCCGGGAACTTTTTTAACTGCTTCATGTAACATAGGCTCGTTCGTAGGAATATCCGAAGGTTTCAGATGAACGGTTGCCCCCGGTTTACCTGCTGATTTAAGGCTGGAAGGGTGTCCGAAAAAATCACCTTTCTCCACGTGGGTAATGTATCCGGTGCCTACCCATCCTCCCTGGTTCTCGGCATAGAAGATATCGCCATCGGCATTCAGTCCAATTCCGGCCGGAGAGCGGAGTCCAGCCGCATAAGGTTCTAATTTCCCATCCGGGCTTACCCTTATCATCCAGCCGCGCCAATCAGAATGACTTCCCATTTCACCGAAAAATGGCTCCCTGTTTGACATACCATTATCGGCGAGATTCAGATTAATATAAAAATAGCCATCCCTGCCAATAACCGGTCCGTGGTTATACTCACAATAGTTACCCGTTAGTGGCCAGGTACATACCGTTTCAAAGCCATCTGCCCGGTCATCCCCGTCAACATCAACGATTCGCGTAAGCTCCGCTCTTTGAGCAGTATACAGCGCCCCGTCTTTCCATGCCAATCCAAGTGGCTCGTGCAAGCCGGATGCAAATAGTTTAAACCATGGCCTGGGTCCGGATGGATTTTCAACCAGCCATATCTCACCTCTCCTTGTGCAAACAGCCAGGCGGCCATCGGGGAGCATTGCCATCCCGCCTACTTCAAGCAGTACACCTTCCGGCGGCCGGATGGTTTGTAGTTTATAAAAGTCATTTTCTGTCTGAGGCTTTTCGGCTGGCATCGGAGCATGATTATTATGCTGAGCTTCCAATATCGAAACAACCGAAATTTGCAGAACAAAAAGCAGCAATATGTTTAAACGGATTTTTTGATTTGTTTTCATAACCTATTCAATTTACCAGATGTATGACCACGTTAAACCCTGCGCACTTAATGCGCTTGCGGGAATTAATAATTCTTCTCTTCCATTGATATTCCTAAGAATAGCTCCACGCTGCTTCTTAGCGTCGAGACGCAGGTAGTAGCTTTTGTTGTTGATGGTATACAAACCGTCTTCAAGCTCCTCAATTTTATCACCTGCGGCAAGCCGGATCCATAGGTTGTCCCCTGCTGCATTATTGTCGAATTGCAGCGTCCTGGTTAAAACCCGGTCGTTATCCGATGGAACTGTGTGGTCGCTGATTTGCAATCCATTGAAAGCATAGTTAAAGACCGGGCGCCCTTGTTTGTCCAAAAAATATCCTTTGAACTTATACTCCTGTTGCATCAATTCCGGCCAGGGCGCCTGGTCGTTTGCAAGTTGTGCAAACAAGGGTTCGGAAGGGAGGCTGATCACACTGCCCAGAGGACGTGCCAGTTGAACTGCTCCGCGGCTTTCCCACATGGTTGTGGCATCAATAAAATCTCCCTTCCATAAACGAATAATAGAACCCTGTTCAAGATTGATACCATAGTGGATTTGTCCCGGTTCTCCAATAACGGCACAAACGGTCATTTTCTGGTCATTTTCACCTAAAAAGCATCGTTGCATAATGGTTTTGTTAACCGGGGTAACGACCAGCGGAATTTTACCATTTATGGGTACAGGTACAGGCATCAGCGTCTTCTCTCTTTCGGAATCCCCGAAGAAAGCATAGCGAATATCTTTGAACGCCATACGGTTATCGGTTGAAAAAGCAATCGGGCCTGTTTTGCTTTCACTTTTAAATGGTGCGTTGGAAGCAATATCAGGCAACATTATATCTTCATGGATAAGAACACCGTTTAGAGCAACCTGTAATAAACGTGCATTTGATTTTTTATTTCCGTTTGCATCAAATTGAGGCGCCTGAAAAACCACACGCAGGTGTTGCCACAATCCGGGTGCCCTTGCTACATTTGAACGGGGAGGGATATTCAAGGCACGCCGAATTTCACCAGCAACTGATTTGAAATTCTCATTGAGAATCGCTCCGCAGGCTTGTTCAATGGAATTTTTGTTGGTCCAGCTATCCGTCAGGCGGATCCCATATCTTCCCTGCAAATAAACGGTTACTGAAGCATGCGGAGCGAGCATAAAGTCAAATTCAAGCAGCATGTTCCCGTGCTCCATCTTCGTAAAAAGCGGGGCCTGGCTGTTGGCGGATGAAACAGTAACCAATACGCCTGCTCCTGCCTCCTCTTTCAATTTGCTCCTGAACGGGTTGTACCATATATCGCCTGCAATTTTCCAATTGGCTGTATTACCTGTAAAAGCCGTTTTATCTGTCAGCCCTATCTCCTGGTATGCTGGCTGGGCCTGTATTTGTACTGTGAGAAAGGCGCAACAGGAAAAGACAATTACATTGAACAAATAGTTGATTTTCATTTTGTCAGATATTTCTTTAATCAATAACCCGGATTCTGCTCAAGTTTGGGATTTCGTTGTATTTCGTTATCAGAGATGGGATAGAGGAGATGGTGCTCCTGATAAGTAGCTCCCCACGGATTGGTATGTCCCACAACGTCAACAAAGTTCACATTTCCTCCGGCACTTCCAACCGGATATAAACGTGTACGTTGAATGTCGGACCATAAACGATAGTCTAAGGCTAACTCACGATACCGTTCTTTCCATACTTCTTTAATGAATGCTTCTTTATCCAAAACCGACAATTGGTCTTCTATTACATTCCTGCTTGTATTCCAATATGCCCTGGCTCTTACATCTGTCAGATATTTTACTGCTTCCTGGGTAACCCCTTCTGTGAATGCAATTGCTTCTGCGGCAATGAGCAGCATTTCTGCATAACGATATACCCGCATGTCCTGTCCACCCCTGGCAGTTTCATACAGTGCAACTGTATCATAAAATAAATACGGAGCGTACTCACCAAATTCAAAGTGTTCCCCCTGTACATCAACTGATTTAAAAAATAGTTGCTGATTTTGAACTCTCAGATCCTTCGTTTCATCATATAGCTCAATATATTGATCGGTTGGCCTGTAAGCATTATAGGTTCGGGAATATTTTAAACCGGGGGGTCTTATACTGCCCGGGAGGGATACGCTCGGGCTCGAAACGCCATATATTACCGGGTCAAACTCTATAGAAAAAACATATTCACTTTCCTTATCTGAAGTGCGCATTACATTATAGGCGCTTTTTTCTGGTAAAGCTCCATTTTGGATGAGCTGATAACTGCCGCTATTAATAATCGATTTTGTTATCGCTGCAGCTTTCGCATAGTTGCTTTCTATACGTAAAGGGTAGCCAGACATTTGTAAGTATACATCAGCCAACAAAGCAGAAGCAGAGCCCTTCGTAATTCGAAAGTTATTTGTTACAAAATTATTGTTAGATAGATTGCCCTGGTTAACCGCCCATTCTAAATCTTCAACGATAAGGTTGTACACTTCGCCTATCTGTGCACGATCCACATAAATACCTTCAGTATTAAAATAGGGCTCTGTAACAAGAGGAACTCCACCAAAATTTTTTACCAGGAAAAAATAATTAAATGCTCTAAAGAATTTTGCCTCTGCCAGTAATTGATTTTTTTCAACATCGGGTATACCGGGAATATTCGGAATATATTTGATTGCCGTATTGGCTATTGCAATAGCACTGTAGGCGCTTGACCACCATCTGTCCAGGTACTCCGACATATTTTGCGCGTTGAATGATAGATTCTGTGCACGGAGCGGTTCAATTCTTTCCCCTTTAGCCTCATTGTCAAACAGTCCTGATATGTATCCTCCCATCATTACAATACTCCCTGTAAAACCACCCGGATCGTAGAAACCGGTAGCACCGCTTTTATAAAGTGTATTTACAAAACTTCTACCTTCTCCGGCCGACTGAAAAAACTGATCTAAGGACTGCTCACTTTTAGGTTTTTCAACCAGAAATCGCTCGCAGGAAACCATTAACAACGCTGTAATAATAAATATATACTTTTTCATGATTAATTCAGTTTTAATTATTTAAAGCGGACATTTATCCCGAATGTGAGTGTCCTCGCTTTGGGGTATTCATAGAAAAAGATATTCTGTCCAAAATTATCACCATGCCAAGTTGAGGATTCCGGATCATATCCTTTAAAGTCTTTGGAATGGATAACAAACGCATTTTCCAAACTCAAACTGGCTCTTAGCTGGCTTAACCCCATTGTGGCAAGCATTCTTTGACCAAAGTTGTACCCTACTGAGAACAGGTTGCCTCTGATATAAGAGCCATCGCAAATCCAGCGGGTGTCGGGCTGAAGGTTTTGCCCGGAAAGTACGGTGTGACGGATCTGTTGAACCATTGTATTCTGCTTATCAGACGCCCAGGCATCGTATAACTGAGTGCTAATCCCGTTAGTGAGTCCCTGGCGATCCTCAGCGGTAGCAAGAAATTGTTGCATGATGTCGGCTCCCAAAGAAACCTGCAAATCTATCAAAGCGTCAAAACGCCCGATATTAAACCGGTTAAAAAGCCCTCCGGTAACATCTGGGATTCCTTTCCCGATAATGGTTTTCTTGGTAGACCGTTTTGCTTCTCCCGGAATGGCGCCAACCTTAGCCGCCTCTTCTGCCTCATCACTACCCCACACTCCAGCTCTTTCGTACCCCCAGAATGAGTTAACAGGCTCACCTACCCGTAAGATGGTCTGGCTTCCCGCAACCCAGTTCGGACCGGGAAAAATATCTTCATTGTTTAGTCCAAGACTTTCAATCCGGTTTTTATTATAATTGAAGTTAAGGGTGGTTGACCAGGTAAGATTTTCAGTATTTATATTCCTGGTAGTTAATTTAAGATCAATACCTTTATTGGATACTGAGCCAATATTGTCTGTAATCGAACCAAAACCTGTAGAAGTAGGTATAGGACGGTTCAGGATCAGATTATAGGTTAATTTACTGTAGTAATCCGCTTCCAGCAACAGCGTCTGATTAAACATAGTTACCTCAATCCCTCCGTCGAACTGCCGCGTTCTCTCCCATTCAAGATCAGAATTTGGAAGACGCTGTGCAAAGCTTCTGGCTACTCTTTGCCCGCCGATCAGGGTTGTACCAGAGCCAATGGTTGCCAGCGAACGATACAAACCGATTTCTGTATTACCGGTAACGCCAAAAGATGCACGCAGCCGAAGGTGATCTATAGCTTTCACATTTCTCATGAACTCTTCATTCGAAACCAGCCAGGATACCCCACCCGATGGGAAAAAGCCGTATTTATTGTTCTTTCCGAAACGGGAAGATCCGTCCATTCTTCCTGAAAAAGTAGCGGTATACCTGTCTTTATAGGTATAAGTGGCACGGCTGAAATAAGAGTTCATTGACCAGTCGTTGGCATAGGATGTTGACGGATTTTGAGTTGAAGCTGCACCTATATTATTAAAATTGAAGAAATCATTGGTAAAGCCTCTTGCGCTCATAGCGTTTCCGCTGGCAAGGTTTTGTTGCCAGCTTGCCCCTAACACCCCGTTCAGCCGGTGCGATCCAAACTCACGGGCATATGTAAAATAATTCTCATTCTGCCAGTAAGTTTGTTTCCCATTGCTGATCCGGGCATAGCCATCAGGGAAGCCCACAGTGATCATATCAGTAGGTGCATAATACCTGTCCTCTGATAAATAGTTATTGATACCGACCTGGGATCTGAATTGAAGGTAAGAAGCCAATTTAAAATCAAGAAACAAGTTGCCAAACAGCCGCGTTCCGTTGACCAGGTTATCTTCCTCCAGGAGCCGGTGTACGGGGTTGGGCTGTCCTTCGAATGTGAAGCCGGAGATCTCCGTGCTGTTAGACCATGTACCATCGGGCCATTTAACAGGAAAGATGGGAGGCACTTCAGTTATGGCTCTTGAGGCATGAAAACCGCCACCCGTTTCGGAAACGTTATTTGCCCATGTTTTGGTTATCGTTGTATTTGTTCCCAAAGACAACCACTTCGCCAGTGATACATCGTAAACCAATTTAACACTTGCACGCTTTGTCCATGAATTGAGATAGATTCCTTCTGCATCAGTATAATTCAGGAAAGCGCCGAAAGCACCGGACTCACCTTTGGACCTGATACTAAGTTGGTGATTGTGGGTAAGCGCTGTTCTTGTAGCCTCTTCCTGCCAATCTGTATCATATAACGGGTTACCCTGCGCGTCGAAAATCCGCCTGTCACTTAAATCTATTACCGGTTCCTGGCCCGGAGCATAATTTTTGAAAATGGGCGCATTTTCATAACCGATCCGTTGCACTTCCATGAATTCTTTAGCATTCATTACATCAATTTTCCGTGCCAATCTACCCATACTGAAATCACCATTATATTCGAGTCTCAGTCCGTTTTCAGTACCTCCTCTTTTAGTAGTTACCAATATTACCCCATTGGCACCTCTTGAACCATAAATAGCTGTTGCTGAAGCATCCTTGAGTACTTCAATACTTTGAATGTCGTTCGGATTCATGGTCTCAATATTATCCAGAGCCACTCCATCTACTATATACAAGGGATTTGTGGATGCATTGATCGTACCAATCCCGCGAATAACAACACGGTTACTCCCGGTCGGGGAACCGGAATTTGTAGAGATCTTTACGCCCGACACTTTGCCTCTCAGGCTTTGCAATGCATTAAATCCGGGGTGTTCCTCTAATTCCCTTCCCGAAACCACGCTGACCGACCCGGTCACTTCGCTTCTTCGCTGGACTCCGTACCCGACAACAATTGTTTCTTTAAGGCTTTGAACATACGCCTCTAAAGTAACATCAATTACCGACCGCCCGTTTACCGTTATTTCCCGGGAAGTGTAGCCGACAGATGAAAAGATCAAAACCTCTGCTCCATCCGGGAGAACGATCGTATATTCTCCGGCTGACCCGGTTGCAACACCTGCAGTCGTTCCTTTTACAATGATGTTTGCACCGGGGATCGGTTTCCCACTTTCAAGCTCCGAAACTTTACCGGAGACAGTTTTTTTCTGTGCATAGCTGCTACTCCACGCAAACAGGCATAGCACTAAAAAATAGCTAAAACGTGTTAATTTTTCCATCGTAGTGGTTTTGGTTTTATTTTAGTAGATACTGATTTTTATCGGGTTATTTGATCAGCAGATCGCCAAGCGTGTTTTCCAAAAAGCGCAGGCTCCGTTCCGCTTCATCAATCGTTCCGCACTCCACGCTTAGAAAGATTTCCCTGTTCACAGGCTCCATGATCTCAAAAACCTTATCCCAGTTTACCATGCCTTCGCCACATGCGCAGCCAACAGGAGTGCCAAATACCTTTCCTCTTTCTTTTTCTCCGTGGCTCATGCTGATGTCTTTGGCATGAATATGATATACGTGGTCCCGCACGACCTGAAGTCCGTCGTAGGGGTCTTCTATACCGGCCAGGTACGAGTTTCCGGTATCCCAGTTAACGCCTATCCAGGGAGATTTTACCAGGTTAACAATCCGCATTAAGCCTTCTGCAGTGCTGGTATAAACACCATGGGGTTCAATACAGATATATACCCCATGCCTTTGAGCGGCCAGGTTGGCCTTTGTGAGCGTGTATTTCATCACTTCATGTGCGAAATGATCATCCATCCAGTCGGGTTTTATCATTTCATCAGTGTTTACGAAACGGGTATTCAGTGTATCGGCAAGGATAATCGCGCGGGTAAGGCGGCTAACCGCAGCTTCGGGCTTCATCAGTGGGCTATGCCCGCTTAGGCTGCTAACGATAATGCCATAGCGATCACAGGTCTCTTTCATCAGAAGCGTATCCTCCTCCATTGAAAATGAATGAAAGTATCCTACCTCGCTCAGTAATTCCCAGCCGGTATGCACCATAGGTTCAATGTAACGGTAGCCGAGGTCTGCCGCCTGCCTGACACCTGCTTCAAATCCCATGTCTGCGCTGCGGCAGTACTCCATGTTAAGTGTAATTCTAAATTTCGCCATTGTTATTTTTTTAGTGATGATATTTTAAGTGATGACACTTTTTTCAGGGATCGTATTTTAAGCATGCCGAAAGCCACGATCAGCACCGCAGGGATCGCAGATATAAAGAGCAAGGTGCGAGCTCCCGCTGCAAGCTTCACTTGTTCGGGCAATAATCTATTGTCCGTTGCGGCAATGAAGGTGAGCTGGTGGTCATACAACTGACCAAAATACGGCAATACAAGGGCCGTTGACAGCAGCCCTGCACCTCCCATTAGCGACAACCCAAGCGGGCCCGTTTTGGGCAGCTTCTCCGATACGAACCCGATCATTGTGGGCCAGAAAAAGCAAATACCTATTGCAAAAACTCCTGCAGCAGCAAACGTAACATAACCTTGAGCAGAACCCAGCCAGTATAACCCAATGAAAGAAAATATAGCAGAAAACAGCAACAATCCTACAGGAGATAGCCTTTGCAGGATAAACCCCGCATTTGCCCGCCCCACTGTCATGATACCGTTGATGAAAACCAATAACAATATGGAAGGCACGCCAACTGCAGAGAGCAATTCAACGATCCATTGATTTGTGCCAAGTTCCGTAGCGGCCGTAAGGAACATGCAAAACAGCATAAAAATAAAAAGTGGCCGCAGGCACTCCCTAATCATTTCCCTGTTTGAAACGCCCATTGAAACACGTTCGGACCTGGGGAACTGCTGCTTCAGGAACATGGCCCCATATACAATAGTGGGGGGCAGCATTACCACCATCTGTATTTTCCAGCCAAGATCCAACAATGTCAGCAGGTAAGCCAGCACGCCACCGATCACTATCCCGGCGGGAAACCAGATATGCCACGCGTTGATTTTTCTTATTTTGTCGGTAGTATACATACTGCTGACCATTGCATAGCTGGCTGATTCAACGAAACCATTTCCCAGGCCCACGAACAGAGTTGACACAAAGAGTGACCAGTAGCCGGTGGCATAAATGGTTAGAATAATTCCGGCAACGTGGCCGACAAATGCCAGTATATACATTTTTCCCAATCCTATCACATCACATAGAAGCCCGCCGATAAGCATAGCAGCCGTAAATCCCCAGAATGCCGCGGAAGCTATTTCGCCGATCGCTTTTGGAGTGAGCCCGAACGCTTCGCCCAATGGACCCATAAGATTTGCTCTGATAGCAAAAGTGAGTGCTGTAACAACGAGGGCAAGGCTACATGCATTGAAAAGCCGCCTTTTGTTGATAGCTGTTTCCATATATCGAATAGTATTAACCCCGTTATCCGGATAACACAATACTATTTCAAAAAAAAAATATAACTGTTCAATTAATTTCAATGAAGAAATTTGCACAAAATGAGGATCAGTGAGAAGTGATTAGCTTTTTAAGTGAAGATAACGGTAGGCGGTGGGTGAACACCCGTATTGCTTCCTGAAAACAGTTGAGAAATACTGACTGCTTGTAAAACCACAATCATAACAAATTTCATTAATACCCCTGGCATGCTGGCTTACAAGGATATCCGCTGCTATTTCCAGCCGTATATGCGTGAGATAATTCATAGGTGTCATATTAGTCAATTGCCTGAAATAATGTACAAAACGGGTAACCTTCAGTCCACAGTATTCGGCCATATGCTCCAGTGTCCAGGGTTCGAAATAGCTTTTGCGCAGATCTTTGATAAAAAGCCGCACTGTTCTGCTGCTGTTCACTAAACTCTCGTCCCATTGAAAAGGGCCATTTCTGAAAAATTCAAGGAAATGCATCAGTAACTCATTGATATAAATAGCAATCCAGGACTCTTTTTCTCCCGATTTGTCGCAGGTAATCACGTTACCAATTTTTTGAAAGCATTTCCTGATCTCCTGGTTGGTTTTCCAGATAGGTTGTTCGTTTTGACGCAACATCCCGGTAAGTTCATTAAGGTCTTTTGCTGTAAGGGTTATCCATGGAGGCCATTTCCATTCCTGGTGAGGACAGCGTACCCCTACATCCAGTATAACCCAATACAGCTTACCTATCCCGATATAAGGATCACCCAGCTTATGCGGCTGCCAGGGCCGTGTAATGGTAACCTCGTTGGGATGAATAATATACTGATCATTACCAAGTGAGAATGGCATGGTGCCTGTTTCAAGAAAAGTGATCTCGATCCCCTCATTTCTGTGCCAGTTCAAACCCCAGTCCTGTGGAAAGGTAGCATCCCAATAACCAACACTGCTTACACAAGGTAAGACCCCGTTTTCCATTTTGTAAGTTGCCGGGTAGCTTGAACGCGCCCACGCCTCAAGCGTTACCCTTCCTTTTTTCCAGGCTGCCACAAGTGGCTTGCAGGTGTCGGAATAGTATATTTTATTCAGTTCCTGATAAGATGGCCTGATACTTATCATCTCAATAAATTTATGGCATGCAATTGCTATAAAGATAAATTAAATTTCCTTTTAACCACAAAACTGGAAAGTAAGAGGCGCATTTCAACTTAGCCAGGCGGTGCGGAAGCAAAACAGATGTTGATACAATCACCCCCGAAAGCAATGAATGGAAAACAAGTCCATTATATAATTAATCTTGTTGTAACAATATTCAACAATGAAGAGATGTTCACCATAAAAATCAAATCCACATAGCCCTCTAATTGGCTCAGCCTTTGTCAGAACCTTCCATAAACGGTTGGACCAACAAAGGCTGATATATGACTTGCAATACGATTGCAAATATAAAGCGCTGCGTCTTACAAGCATAAAACCAATCCTAAAAAAATTGCAAATTTTTTTACAGCAGTATTTATAACAACAGCTTCCCTTGCTGAAGTTGCTGCTTTGTATGGCAAAAACCACCTAATTTCGTTCCTCCGTCTCTTTCATCTTAAAATTTCAGATCATGCAAGTATGGAAAGATTACCAGCAAAAAAACAAAGACCGTTTTTTAAATGAATTGCTGGACCTGTTGCGTATTCCTTCAGTAAGCGCCAATAGCGAGCATAAAAAAGACATGATAGCATGCGCCGAAGCAGTTAAACAAAAATTATTGGAAGCAGGCGCTGATAAAGCTGAAATATTTTCAACAGAAGGCCATCCTGTAGTATATGCAGAAAAAACAGTTGATGCATCCAAACCAACGGTGCTGGTATATGGCCATTATGATGTACAGCCTCCGGACCCTCTTGATCTATGGAATAGCGGTCCTTTTGATCCGGTAATTAAAGACGGAAAAATTTTCGCCCGCGGATCCTGCGATGATAAAGGACAATTTTATATGCACGTGAAAGCACTGGAAACATTGGTTAAGACCAATACATTAACTACGAATATTAAATTCATTATTGAAGGAGAAGAAGAAATCGGATCTCCCCACTTAGCCAAATTTGTTGCATCCAATAAAGCTTTGTTAAGTGCCGATGTAATACTGATCAGTGATACTGCAATGATCAGTATGGATACGCCTTCGCTGGATACAGGCGTACGCGGGCTGTCATATATAGAAGTAGAGGTAACAGGAGCTAACCGCGACCTGCACAGTGGGGTGTACGGTGGTGCTGTAGCCAACCCCATAACAATGCTTGCTAAAATGATCGCTTCCTGCCACGATGAAAACAACCATATCACCATTCCCGGATTTTATGATGGTGTGGTAAATGCAACAGAGGAAGAACGAAAACTGATGGCTGAAGCTCCTTTTGATGAAGCAGAATATAAAAAAGATCTTGGAGTGGAGGCATTGTGGGGCGAAAAAGGATATACTACCAATGAAAGAACCGGTATCCGCCCAACACTGGAACTCAATGGCATTTGGGGCGGCTATACAGGCGAAGGTGCAAAAACAGTATTACCCGCAAAAGCACATGCAAAAATATCAGCACGGCTTGTACCCAACCAGTCATCGGCAGATATAACAGACAAATTATTGAAATATTTTAAAAGCATCGCCCCGGCCGGGGTAACTGTAAAGGCAGAAGAACATCATGGCGGTGAACCCTATATGACACCGGTTGATTCAACTGCCTACCGCGCCGCAGCCAAAGCAATTGAAACAACTTTTGGAAAGGCTCCCATACCGGTTCGCGGCGGGGGAAGCATTCCGATATGTTCTCTGTTTGAGAAAGAACTGGGGATTAAAATTGTATTCATGGGATTTGGGCTCGACAGCGATAATCTCCATTCGCCAAACGAAAAGTTCGACCTTTTTAACTTTTATAAGGGCATAGAAACCATCCCCTATTTTCACCGGTATTTTGCTGCTGAACAAACTAAAAATCCGTGACACGCTTAAGTTTATAGAAGTGAACAATAAAAAAGGTCTTATTCCTCATCCTATGTTCAGTATAGTGAAAGGCAAAATTGAAAAATGGGAAATTATGCAATAGTTTGTCATCACATTAACCTGAAATCGTCTCCGTCAAACAATCCTTTATCGCTGAGCTTCAGGTGGGGTATAACCAGTAAAGCCATAAAGGACAGGGTCATATAGGGTGCCGACAGGGTTGACCCAAGCGCTTTGGCTGCCCGGTCAATAGCGGCATATTGTCCTGCCACCCGGTAGCCGTCTTCATTGCTCATTAAGCCGCCTACCGGTAAGGGCAATATACTATTTCCGGGATCGCCGTCTCCGGACCAGAGACTGACTCCCCCCTTATGCGCAATAATCATGTTTACAGCATTGCAAATGGAAAGATCATCGGCGCCAACAGCAACAATATTATGGCTGTCGTGTGCAACCGAAGATGCGATGGCTCCTTTCTTTATTCCAAAATTTTTAATGAATCCCTTTGCAACAGGAGCTTCTTTGTAACGGTTAACCACCACTATTTTCAATATATCATTCGCAGGATCGGGTTCGGACAACAATTTTCCTTTCAGCCACTTATTGGTAATCAATTGCCCATCCAGCGCTTCAATTACTGGTAATACCGTGTTGGACCCGGCAAGATAAAAGTCATTTACAGCCTTCGGGCTACAGGAAAAATGATTAATCACCGTATGGTTTTCTGCATTATTACCAGGCAGGTGAATCAGACTCGTACCATTTTGTGCTACGCACTCACCTTTAATATAGGTTTGCAATACCTCAAAACCAACCAGGTCTTTAACCAATACAAAATCCGCACTGTCGCCTTCCCGGAGCAAGCCCACTTCGAGCTTATAATGTAAAACGGGGTTAATACAGGCCGCGCGTACTATTTTAAACACATCAATGCCTTTATCCACCGCCCTTGCACACAACTGGTTAATATGTCCTTCAAGCAGGCTGTCGGGATGCTTGTCATCACTGCAAAACATTATCTTTTCCGGGTAGTGGTTCAATAAATCAATTAATGCATCAAAGTTTTTGGCTGCACTCCCTTCCCTGATCAGAATGTGCATACCCTGATTCAATTTATCCAATGCCTCTTCTTTTGTAAAGCATTCATGATCAGTTGAAATACCGGCATCTATATATTGCTTCGCCTGCTTACCCCTGAGCCCCGGCGCATGCCCGTCTACCGGCTTGTTTAATTTATGAGCAGCAGCAATTTTTTTCATTACCCCGGTGTCTCTCATCAAAACGCCCGGGAAATTCATCATTTCGCTGAGGTATTTAATTTCATCCCGCTGCAACAGCTTTTCAATATCCCCGGCATTTAACTCCGCGCCAGCCGTTTCAAATTCAGTAGCGGGAACACAACTGGGTGCACCAAAGAAAAAATAGAAAGGAACTTTTTTGCCATCATTGATCATATATTCTACCCCCTTTATACCGCATACATTTGCAATTTCATGGGGATCACTTACGGTGGCTACCGTACCATGAACCACTGCCAGCCTCGCAAACTGCGAAGGCGTCAGCATGGAACTTTCAATATGGATGTGCGCGTCAATAAAGCCAGGTAGAATAAAAGGAAGTTCCTCCTCATTATTATCCCCGTCTCCTGCTTTATGTATTGCCTGTATTTTACCCCCGGTAAAAGAAATTATTCCCGGAAAAATGGTTTGCCGCAAAACATCTACAATCCGGCCCTTAATTTGAGTAATACCAGGCATGTTAAAAAGATTTAATGATCCGGCAACAAGTTAAATGATAAACAGACAATATAAACCGTTCGGAAAAACCTATTTTTGGCAAAACCAATTAAAAATAAATCAATGAAAAAATTAAGATTTGCGATACTGACCATTGTTACCTGTGTTTCGGCGATATACGCCCAGGCACAAACAGTTGATGAGTTACAAACCAGCTATATTAACGCATTGGGCGGAAAAGAAAAAATTGACGGGTTGAAAAATATAGTTATGGAAACCAGTATGCAGGTAATGGGGATGGAACTTCCTGCCAAAATATGGATCGTTTATAATACAGCTACCCGCCAGGAAATAGAAGTGCAGGGACAAAAAATAATCACTTTCATCGGAAAGGATAAAGGATGGTCCATTAACCCCTTAATGGGTAGCGCAGATGCGCAACCATTGCCAGACGAAGCAGTGAAAAGTGCAGCAGGATCATTAAGTGCCGGCGGCGAGTTAACAGCGTACAAGGCGAATGGTTACAAAGCCACTTACGCAGGAAAAGATACAATTAACGGAACAGCGGTATATAAGATTCAGTTAAGCAAAGGGGATGTATTGTCCACTATTTATCTGGATACCGCCAGTTATTATCTTATACGCAGTATTACAAAAGCAACCGTCATGGGCCAGCAGGTTGAGCAAACTACCAATTATTCAGATTACAAAAAAACACCGGAAGGATTTCTTTTCGCCTATAATACAGTAATCAGCAACCCTATGGTGGGAGAGATCAAAGCCACCATCACAAAAATAGATGTAAACGCTTCACTCGATATCAAAGAATTGGAAAAAACAAACTAAGCAATACTGGTCAAAAGCGAGAGGTGAGAAAAAGAAAAATCCTTAATTTTCTCTCACCTTTCTATGATGCTTTTTTATGAGTATTGAGCATTTCAGTAAACTGTATTATTTTCCTGTGCAGTTCCTCGGGTTTAAAAGGTTTAGGCACATAATCATTAAATCCCTTACTGAGTAAATCTTCCTTTATGTTTTCATATGTAGCGGCGGTAAAGGCAATAATCGGAACATAGGGGTGTGTGTTTCTAATTTCAGCTACGGTTTGGGCCCCATCCATTTCCGGCATTTCCAGGTCAATCAGCAATAAATCCGGATGATGCTGATAAAAAAGCTCAACAGCCCTCACACCGTTTTCGGCTTCCACCACTTCAATATTCCATTTTTGAAGAAATCTTTTCGCAACGATCATATTGATCGGATTGTCTTCTGCAAGCAGCACTTTTACTCCTTCCAGGCTGGAAAGTCCCTTCAGTTTATTTTCATCAACATACGATTTTTGCCGCTGTGCGATTTTAAAACCCAGTGTAAAATAAAAAGTACTCCCGGTTCCCACATTGCTTTCTGCCTGCAGGTTGCCGCCCATTTGCGCAACTATTTTTTTGCTTATGGCAAGTCCAAGCCCTGTACCTCCAAATTTCCGGGTTGTTTCTATATCGGCCTGCGTAAAACTTTCAAATATCTGCCGCATTTTACCTTGCGCAATACCTATGCCGGTGTCTTTAACTGCAATATATATATCGGTGTTGTGGCTCCTGTAGTTTAATACCTTTACCTCAATGGTAATCGTTCCTTTTTCTGTAAACTTAATTGCATTGGCCAGCAGGTTATTCATTACCTGGATCAGGCGCATTTCATCTCCAAATACTTCCAGGTCCGCATTGTTGTCAACTTCAATCTGAAGCGCAAGATTTTTTGCCGCAATCGGAGCAGTAAAAGAAGCGACTACTTTTTGCAAACATGCTTTCACATTAAAGGGAGTACTTTCAAGTACCATTTTTCCAGCTTCTATTTTACTAAAATCAAGAATATCATTTACCAGTTGCATCATGTGTTCTGAAGAATATTTGAGTACCTCAAAGCTCTGCTTTTGCGAGGGCAGATACTCCTCGTTCAATACGATATTGGTAGTGCCTATAATGGCATTTAAGGGTGTTCTGAGTTCATGACTCATATTCGACAGGAACCTTGACTTTACCTGTACTGCCTTTTCTGCTTTTTCTTTGGCTTTTAATATTTCAAACTCGGCAATTTTTATCTCTGTAATATCAAGGATACTGATTTTACAATAATTAAACTCCCTGTGTGAAAAAGGTACAATGTTTACATATGCAAAAAAAGGGGTATCATCTCTTCGCATGAAATCCATATTACCATACCAGGGAGATTTTTTCGCAAACTGCTGTTTTCCCTGCACCACTATATGCTCTTCCATTATATTGCCCAAGAGTTGCTTGGCAGCAGTGCCCAGTATTTCCTCCTTGCTTGTAAATCCAAACACTTCCATAGCCTTCCTGTTGCAACCGGTTATTACCATGCTATGGGTATCAACGATAAACACGCTGTCTAATGACGTATCATATACCGTATCCTTAAATCGTGTTTCGTCCAGTAATTTTTCTTCATTGATTTCCATTGTTTTTAAGATATAGTAAGTAAAGCATGCTGTTATCACCAGTGACAGGCTAAGATTTGAGCTGAACAAAGCGCTGTATTGCTCTGTGCTGATGGTTTGAACATTACTTACGTAAGGCGCTACAATAAAAATTAAAGCCGCAGTAATAAACGTTACTACTGATGTCAATATCAGCTCTTCATAATTTTTGCGAATATCAATCACAAAAATAAGAGCCAGTAAAAAAGGAAAATAATACATGTGTTCTCCCGCCTTTAACCCTTCGGCATAACTAATGGCAAACAAATAAAGATTAATGGTAATTATGCCCAGCACCTTTGCAAACACCCTTTTGCCATCTTTATTTAAAAAATAGCATGCCGATAATAAGATGATGGAAGTGATATTAAGAGAAACACTTATGTACAATCCATGCAAAATATTCAGCAGTACTGAAATCAGATTTACACCAATGCCGAAAAAGATAAAGATAATGAGCCTTTGTACATTCTTATTTTCTTCATGTCCTTTTGCAGGATCAATACCACTATTTAAAATACTGTAGCAAAAAGATACTAATCTGTCCAAAATGTTCGTTTGCATAACCTGAGATGATGAATTTTCTCATTAAATAATTATTCAACGCAAAAGATAAAACGCCTTTGTGGTTTACAAATTGTGATAATGTATAATGAAGATCAGAAAATAGCATTCTATTTCTCACCGGAGCTTGATACCGCGTTCCTGCAGGAATTGTACGGAGAGGATCTGCAGCAGGCCGAATTGATTTTTGAATCCACCATGCAACAGTTGCGCAGTGAGTTGCCATTGGTGGAAAGCAGGTTCCGCGATGGGGATACAGCGGGATTAAAAAAAGTGGTCCACAAAATAAAACCCCTGTTCGGATATGTTGGTCTTAATGAAACCATGCAGGAATTTGCATCCTTTGAAGCGGTATGTGCACAGGCTGCAACGATGGCTGAAGCAGAAAGCGGATTTCATCATATCATAGCCATCAGCCTTGAAGCGATAAAGATCACAGAAAATGAAATCAGGCGATTGAAACAATACAATACCCAATAGCTATGAAGTACCAAAGCATTATTGTTGAAGACCTGCAGGTTGCTGCCGAATTCCTTAAAAGGTTTTGTGAAAAATCGGGCGTTATAGACGTTGCTCATCATTTTCTTAACGCAGAAGATGCCCTCCTTTTTTTAAAGGACAATGTTATTGATCTTATTTTTCTGGATGTTGAAATGCCTGATGCCAGCGGGTTTGAACTGTTAGATCAACTGGTATATACGCCACAGGTGATCCTTACTACTTCCAAAACAGAATACGCTTATGATGCATTCCAGTACAATGTTACAGATTACCTTAAAAAGCCATTCACCTATCAGCGCTTCCTGGAAGCAGTACAAAAAGTAAGTAAAAAAACAGAGCAGCTAAATGGTAATTCCGAACAGGACCATATGTTCATAAAAACCGATGGCAAACTTATCCGGCTGCACAATGATGATATACTCTTTATTGAAAGCATGGGCGATTATGTAAAATTCATCACTCCCGCAAAAAAATACATTACCCACAACACCATTAAAAATTTAGAAACAAAGGTCAATCCGCAGGTGTTCATGAAAGTGCACCGTTCCTATATTGTAAATTTTACCAAGATCAACGATATACAGGAAAATGTTTTATTCATAAACGGCAATATGATACCCATCAGCAAAACCCATAAATCGGGCGTAATGCAAAAGATCAATATTTTGTAAACATTTTTTCGGCTATCCTTGCATCATGTCCGTAAATATCATCCCTGAAATTCAATTCGCCGTTTGAATCTACCCAGGATGTAAAATAGCCGATGAATACCTTTACCGGCTCCTTCAACGTAACATATTTTTCCCTGCCGCTGTTCATAGCCGCTGTTATTTTCGATCTGGTCCAGGTACTGTCGTTGCGCAACAGAAATTCAGCCAGCTTCCGGGGTTCATCCAAACGTATACATCCGTGGCTGAATGCTCGCCGGGTTTCGCCAAATAAGCTTTTCTGAGGGGTATCGTGCAGGTAAATGTTATAGCTGTTGGGAAACAAAAATTTTACCCTGCCCAAAGAATTATTGGGTCCGGGCTTTTGCCGTACTATGGGCATAGTGCCCGAATAGTCCGTAATCTCCATATTATGCTGGTCAATATAATTTTTATTCTTCGCCATGCCCGGCATAATTTCGTTTTTCACAATACTCGCCGGAACATTCCAGTAAGGACTGAATACAACATACTTCAAATCGCCGCTAAATACAACGGTATTATGCTGTGTAGTTCCCACCACCACATTCATGCTGAATGAAAGGTTCCCATTTTCAAACACATGCAATTTAAATTCGGGAATATTCACCAGCAAATAATCACTGTTTATCTCCGCGGGAACCCAACGCATTCTTTCCATATTAACCAGCATCTTGCGGATAGCAACCTGTGGTGGCTCATTCATTTTACGAAGTGTGGCAGCCCCTATAACACCATCATCCTGCATGCCGTGCCTTAGCTGGAATTTTTTGACTGCTGCTTTTAAGGCATCCGTGAATAACCATGAACTATCGGCCGAATCCATATCCTGCAAAAGCAGTAGCCTGCGTTTTATGGCGGCAATGACGGCTGCACTGTCGCCTGATTCCAGCTTTTTTTCGCTGGTAACAAGCGGTTGCCATTCTCCTTCTTTTTCTATGGCATAATAATCCAGCAATTTTTGTTTTAAGCGTTTGTAATAAATATTTACCGGTTCATAACTGTCAATCTTTTTACCATTATGAGCGATCAGGGAATCAAGCAGCGCCACTTCGTTTATTTTTTTTCTGGGGATATACCATTTCAGATCGGCTGCATTTAAATTGTTATCTCCCTGGTAGGCTTTAGTTGCATAATGAAAAAACTGGGCTGTGAGCGACAACTCCGCGTTTAAGCGGTCATTATTGTTCAACGGAACAAAATGTCCTCCGGTTTTTAAAGTGTCAAACACCTGTTGCAGTACAGGATTGTACACACTGCTGTCTCCGCTATACGCGATGTAATCACTCTGCATGTTAAGAAAATTGTATGCCTGCTCAGCAGGTCCGTCATTGAAAAACCAGGCATACTGGTAATTGCGTGCATTATAAAAACTACGGAACTGGTTGGCCAGGGTATCGGAATACTGCTGCTGCTGAATATATTGCTCCAAAGCCAGGCTATCAAAAAACAACTGGGTATAAGCGTTAGACACGGTAATGGTAGTATCTCTTTTTTCAACCACAGGATCTTCATTACCCGGGCTGCGGCAGGAAAAAAGAAAAGACAGCGCCATAAAAAACAAAACAAGCTGTTTCATGCCTGGAAATTAACAATACATATTCGTTCAATCTAAAAATCGTTCTCTTCGCCGGCTATATCCGGTCTTCTGTCACGGGTTCGTTGCAGAGCCATCTCATAACGCCAGTCGGCTATTTTTTTGGGGTCGCCACTCAGCAAAATTTCCGGCACCTTCCAGCCCCTGTATTCAGCCGGACGCGTATACACCGGTGGCGCCAGTAAATCATCCTGGAATGAATCAAAAAGCGCAGACGTTTCATCATTCAAAACGCCAGGCAGCAAACGCCCAACGGCATCAACCAGTATAGCTGCAGGCAGTTCCCCCCCGCTTAGTACATAATCACCTATTGAAATTTCTTTTGTCACAAAATGCTCCCGCACTCTTTCATCAATGCCCTTGTAATGACCACAGATCAGCAGCAGGTTTTGCTGCAAAGAGAGCTGATTGGCTGTTTTTTGATTGAATTGCTCTCCATCAGGAGTAAGATAAATGATCTCATCGTAAGACCTGCTTTTGGATAAATGTTCAATGGCATTTACCAAAGGTTCACACATCATTACCATTCCTGCGCCACCCCCATACTGGTAATCATCTACCTGTCCGTAAGCGTTTACTGCCCATTGCCGCAAATGATGCACTTCCACATTCAGTAAACCCTTGTCCATGGCCCGCTTCATTATTGAATGTGAAAGCGGGCTTTCCAATAATTCCGGCAATACCGTAATAATATCTATGTGCATACCGCAAAGATAGACGCAGCAAGCTCAAAATGAAGCATTCCGGAAAAAGATGCATTCAATACCGGCCCGGGCAGGATGTTGTGCAGTTGGATAAGCATGCAGTGCACCTGGCTTTACCTGTATACCGGCAGATTATGCGCAGTCGGATTTTACTCACTTAATTTGTCTTCAATGCCCATTCGTTGATGCTGGATCCTAATCATTTCTATCTCATTTTGCTTTTCAGTTCATCTGTTATATATTTGTTGTGAGGGCTTTTTATAATTTTTTTTAACAAGCCCGGACTTCTCTCCCCCGCCATTTTATTTTCAAATTTAAAATCAGGAATACCAATTTATGGTATAACCCTCAAATAGGCATAGCTGTACAAATGGGTTGTATTGAATCGTTGCATTATACACTCATTTTCCTACTTTTGCCGCACGTATGAATACCATAAGTAAAGCACTAACTGCCATTTTGTCCTTAAGCATCTCCTTTGTGCAGGCACAGGAAATAGAATTGGATCCCATTACGGTAACCGCTACTTTAAGCCAGAAAAAGGCTTCAGAAACAGGGCGAAATATTACCATACTAAAAGGAGAACGCATTAAAAATCTGCCGGTGCATTCATTAGATGAGTTGCTTCGTTATATGCCCGGAGTAGAAATACAGGCAAGAGGGCCGATGGGTTCCCAGAGTGATATTGTATTGCGTGGCGGTACATTTCAGCAGGTATTAATAATATTAGACGGCATGCGGTTGAATGATCCCAATACCGGGCACTTTAACAGCTATATTCCGATTGCGCCCTCTGAAATCGAAAGGATTGAGATTTTAAAAGGCGCCTCTTCCGCCATTCATGGCGCCGATGCGGTAGGAGGCGTAATTAATATTATCACCAAGCCATTTGCAGCAAAACAAAACCAGGAAAAAACAAATATCTCGGCAGGCGTTTCCGCGGGCGAATATGGATTTTTAAATGCTGATGCGGGTTTCTTTTACAGTAAAAATAACCTCAGCATTGGCGGCGGTGTTTTAACCAACAATGCCGGCGGTGTACAACAAAGAGGTACAAAAGGTTTTTTTCATAACACCTCCGCGTCACTTTCCGCCAATTATCATTTTAACGCCAAATGGAATATTGCATACCGCACGGCATACGATAACCGCGACTTTGCGGCGCAAAATTTCTATACCAGCTTTTTGTCTGATACCGCCACAGAGCAGGTATCTTCTTTGTGGAACCAGGTAAGGATTGGCTATCATACGCAAAAACAAAGCCTTTCCATAGATGCCGGCTTTAAATCCGTAAATGATCACTTCAGGTACAACAACAGTTCAGCAGCCAATAAAAGTATTTCTAAACTATTCCAGGCGCTCCTCCTGTATCAAAATCAGTTGAGTACGAAAACCATGCTGGTTACCGGGTTGAACTATCAGCAAAAAACAATTCATTCCAATGACAGGGGTGACCACTCTTTGTACATGACATCACCTTTTGTTTCCGTTTCACAACAAATTGGGCAACATTTTTTAGTTCGTCCTTCCCTGCAACTGGCGCTGTTTGAAAAAATACCGGCGGAACTCGTGCCACAACTTGATCTTTCCTACAAAATACGACAATGGCAATTGCGGGGCAGCGCCGGTAAAACCATCAGGGATGCCGACTTTACAGAACGATACAACAACTACAACAAGGAACTGGTAACAAGCGGGAGGATAGGCAATCCCGACCTTAAAGCAGAAAGATCCTTCAGTTATGAAGCGGGCGCCGACTGGTTCTTACAGGACAAATTGAAAGTTTCCGCTACTTTTTTTCAGCGCTTCCATCAACGGTTGATTGACTACAGCACTACTCCATATAGCGGTATGCCAAGAAAAGACAACCTGTCCCCCACAGGCGTGTATGCATTAGCAAAGAATATCGCTACGGTAAATACTTCAGGCTTCGAAACAGATATTCAATATATTCATACATTAAACGAAAAGCAAAGTGTTACCGCATCTGCTGGCATGGTATGGCTCAACAGCAAAAGCAGCGATACGGTTCCCTCTTTTTATATTTCTTCTCATGCGAAGTTCCTAACCAATTTTTCAGTTGTTTACGTGTTCAATAATTTCACTGTAAGTGTTAACGGGCTATACAAAAAAAGGCAGGAACAATCTGCTGCTGCCATTCATGCCAGCATTACACCCGGTTATTTTATAATGAATTCCAAATTAGACTACGCATTTTTTCAAAAGTCATTATCCGTTTTTATACAGGCAGACAATATTTTCGACAGGCAGTACAGCGATTTGTTGGGTTCTCCCATGCCCGGGAGATGGCTGATGGGGGGCGTAAAATGGCAATGGAACAGGAAAAGTTTATAGTTTGTCGTTTATGGTTGTTTATTGCACCCTAACGTGTACCTGTACCTTGCAACCTGTACCTTGCAACCTGTACCCTGAAACCTGTAACTTGCACCCTGTACCCCTCACCAGCCAATACCATAATCCTCGCCATGGTTGCTACTGCCGCCCCATAATGTTTTATGCTTCCAGTCGAAATAAATCGCGTTGATTGGGCCGGAAGTACGGTCATCGAAACTGAGATTGTATCCTTTTTGCATCAGTTCTTTTCTTATCCAGGAAGGAGTATTGCTGTTGAGCAACAAACTACCCGTACGCGGCCTGCGGTCGGCATTGCCGGTTCCGCCGAGCGACAGCCATAGCTGGTTGGTGTTTACATTAGCAGCTTCAGTGGCTTCCTGTACGGTCATACCAAATTCAACAACGTTTAAAAAAAATTGCAGCAAATTCTGATCCTGTGTATCGCCACCCTGCACAGCAAACGATAAATATGGTTTTCCGCCTTTCAATGCAAGGGTAGGCGTTAGCGTTACCCTTGGGCGTTTGCCCGGTGCTACTACATTAAAGGGATTTAATGTACTGTCGCAAATAAAACTCTGCATACGCTGACTCATGCCTATACCCGTAGTACCGGCAATACAGGCAGGTATCCACCCACCACTGGGCGTTACAGATACCACCCAGCCTTCCTCATCGGCAGCTTCTATTGAAGTAGTACCCCGCCATAACCGGTCTTTATACACCGCTTCTTCCGCCGGTGAGGAAAAGGATTGCACAGATGTTGTAGCATCGTGTGCCGGCATAAACTGATCCGAATTACGGCTCCTGGTTGTATCAGTAATAAATCCCCTGTTTTTTAATATATTAAGATAAGGATTGGACCTGTTTTCATAAACATAAGGATTGCCCGGTCCCGCGACGGCATTGTTGTATCCGCTATGAATGAGTTGAGCTCTTTCTTTTGCATAGTCTTTCGATAACAATCCTTTCACAGGCTCTTCTGGTGGGAAATAGGGATCGCCATAATAAAAATCCCTGTCTGCGAACGATAGCTGCATGGCTTGTGTAATCGTATGTATGTAATTGGCAGAGTTATAACCCATGCTTTTCAGGTCAAAATTTTCCAAGATATTCAATGCCTGTAGCATAACCGGGCCCTGCGTCCACTGCGACAACTTATACACTTCGATGCCTTTGTAATTTACTTTTAACGGCTCCTCCGTTTTCACGGTCCATTTCGCCAGGTCTTCAATGGTAATCAATCCACCCTGCTGCTGGCATCCCCTTGCAAATTCTGCCCCTATATCTCCTTTATAAAAGCGGTCGTATGCCGCATATATCGCTTCCTTCCTGGTCTTTTTTTTCCTGAACGCCTGCGCTTCAGCTTCCACCAGCTTTTGCAGGGTTTGCAACAGATCCCTTTGCATAAAAACTTCGCCTGCCTCCGGTGCTTCCCGTTTTTCACCGGCATGCGGAAGAAAAACTTTTTTTGAATACAGCCACTGCTTAATGCGCTCTTTATTTCTTTCTATACTATTGGCAGTTTGCCCTTCTATGGCATAACCTGCCGCCATTTCCATAGCGGGCGCCAGCACTTCTTTCAAACTCATGGTACCATATTCGGCAAGCATGGTACACAATCCGCCCGGCGTACCGGGAGTAACCGCAGCTAAGGGTCCATATTCAGGGGGAAAGTCCATGCCTTTGCTTTTAAAGAATGCAGGCGTTGCGCCCGTTGGCGCCACGCCCAGGGCATTGATGCCAATTACTTTTCCTGTTTTGGGATTGTAGATCAATGCCTGTGTTTCGCCACCCCAGCTCAATACATCCCACATGGTGCAGGTGGCGGCAAGCATGGCGCAGGCGGCATCCACCGCATTGCCCCCGCGCTGAAATATAGCCGCGCCTGCCGTAGCAGCCAAAGGTTTACCCGTAATGGCCATCCAGTGTTTAGCATGTAACGGAGGCTTTTGTGTAGGCTGCGCCTTTATATTAACAGCACATAAAATAATGAGAAAGCAGCTTATGGCACATTTCATATGCGTACAATTTGATTTTAAAGGTACGGCATCCATATGCTTAAAATAAAGGAAGATGTCAGCTTTCCTATGTGCACTGTAACTGTAAGGAAGATGTAATCTTTATTGTCTATCTTTATTACAGTTCCTCATCAATGTGTCATAATATGAAAAATGTATTGCTTTCATTAGCGGCATTGCTTTTGTATGCGTGTAACTCCTCTCAAACCGGTAGTCCGGCTGAAGGTGCATTTGTAATACAGAACGTATCGGTAATTCCGATGGACTCCGAAACCGTGCTTGAAAAACAGGATGTATTTATTGCTGACGGAAAAATTACCCATATAGGACCGACAGCAGAAAAGGAAACTGGCAAAGATGCTTTGATCATTGATGGTGCAGGCAAATTTTTGATACCCGGACTGGCAGAGATGCATGCACATATTCCACGTGGAGCAGATACCGCCGCAATGAAGGATATACTGGAACTGTTTGCATTAAACGGAATTACAACCATTCGGGGCATGCTCGGCGATCCTGCGCACCTCGAATTAAAAACACAGCTATCAAAAGGAGCAATAACAGGCCCGCACTTTTACGCAGCTGCCCCGGGATTAATGGGCAGCACGGTAAAATCGGTGAAAGATGCGGACAGTCTTGTAAGAAAATATAAAGATGAAGGGTATGACCTGCTTAAACTTTTACCAGGACTCACCCTCGAAAATTTTAATGCTATAGTAAAGACTGCTAAGGAAGTAAATATTCCTTTTGCAGGGCACGTTTCCTACGATGTAGGTATATGGAATGCCATTGCCGCCGGTTATGCCTCCGTTGATCACTTAGATGGCTTTGTAGAAAGCCTGGTGCCGGGCATTGAAAAAATACCGGAGCAGAAAAGAGGATTATTTGGTCTGCACATTGCCCGCAAAGCCGATCCTTCGAAAATAGATACACTCGTTAAAGCCCTCAAACAGCATAATATTTGGGTGGTACCTACAGAAGCATTGCCGGAAAGATGGTTTACCCCACTGAAAACAGCCGGGGCTTTCAGCAAGGATCCGGAAATGGTATACATGAATGAGACCACTTTGAACAATTGGGTAAAGTCAAAAAACAATATCATGGCAGATCCATTGTATGATTCTGCCGGGGCTGTAGCGCTGATCGCATTGAGAAAAAAAATACTGAAAGCATGCAGTGATAACAATGTTGGTATCGTATCCGGCTCCGATGCGCCACAGGTTTTTGATGTTCCCGGATTTTCCTTACACCAGGAGCTGAAATATATGGCCGATGCGGGCCTTACCCCTTTTGAAGTATTACAAACCAGTACCGTAAATGCCGCCGCGTATTTTAATAACCCATCGTCAGGAGTAATCAAACCAGGCGCGGTTTCCGACCTTGTGTTGTTGAATGGCAATCCGCTCAATGACATTACCCAAACCGCTAACATCGCCGGCGTAATGATTGGAAAACAGTGGCTACCCTCAAACGTTATCGCTCAAAGATTAGAAGCGTTAAAAGGGAAAATAAAACAGTAGATCACTGTTTCAATTTGCATTAATGTCCAGCTTTTGGAATGGAAAAATGTGCATTCTATTCCTTACTTATCTTTTTGGTTTATAATACCAACGAACCAGTATTATCATTTTGCGGGACGGAGTCCCGGAAGAACATATGGAGTATGAAGTCTGAGACTTCATACAGCGTAATTCTTACCCCGAAAGTGATTTGATCAAGTAATCATATTTCATTCATCTGCGAGGTTTCAAAAACTGATTGTATAACCCACCTGGCCATAATACGGCAGCAGGGGTTTTGTTTTAAAATCCTGTGAGCGCACACTTCCCGCTTTTAGATATACACTATGCGACTTAAAATTAAACCCGGTTTGAATTCCGTAATAAAAGTTACCACCCGTGGAAGGTTCATACCAGCCATCTACCACATTACCATATTTTGCCCGATAAAGTGCGGAATGTTTAAAATGGGTTACAATAGCCTTATCAAAGCCAGACTCCGCCGCGATGAACCACTTTTTTTGGTACAGACCTGCCGTTCCGGCGAAATCGCTGCCAAAATTCAGCATCCTTACAAAGTCGTTCTGATAGCGGCGAAACACGCCCTGTACCCTGGCGCTGAATTGAAAACCGCGGTAGTGTATCAGCCGTATCTGCCCACCGGCTTTTGATTTGAAATCATCCAGCTTCTCTTCGCCTGAAGGCATCAAAAATTCAGCAGTAATGAATGCCGGCAGTTTAGCAACCGTTACAGAACGGCCATACGATAATCCGTACGACACGCTATGATCGAGCCCAAGGCTGATGCCAATGATATTTTTTTTGAGATCGGGCATTGCACGCCAGTTAACTGTTTGTGCCATGCTTAAATAACCTGATACCATTAGGGTAACAGAGATCATATATGATTTTATCGCTTTCATTTGTGTTTGTTTTATGAAGATGTTGCAATTAAAGGGATTGGAAATACTTCAGGATATTCGGTTCCGTAATGGTGCTCCATGCCCCGCTGTTGGCAATAATACCTTCGTGGCCTACGCCCTGCACCTTGCAGAGTTGCACGTTTTTGAATGCACCTGCAATATGCTGTGCCCAGGCACTGGTATACACTTTATTGCGGCCGCTGTACAGGAAGAGAACAGGCGGTTGAAATTGTTCCAGCCCGGCAGAAAAGTCCGGATGATATTTATCGCCCACCTCAAACATGGCGGCGTTAATTACCGCACCTGCCCTCCATGCATTTCCCGGCACAGGTGCATCGTCGCCGGTAATATCATTTTTTGAACCAAGCATTCCGGCGCGGTAATCGAGGATTTCATGCTGATCTGTTTTGCCGGAAATGAACTGCTCTATGAAGCCGGCATCATTAAACAATTCGCTCCACAAACTGAATGAGCGGGATTCTTTCACATAGGTCTCGATATCCTCCCATTTCAAACCTCCCGGTTCGGCTACCACCAGCCCATCCACTTTATCCGGGTTTTTGCCGGTATAACCGGCAGCAAGAATTCCGCCCCAGGAATGCCCTACGAGGTATACCTTCTGGTTTACTTCGGTACGAAAATGGGCGATTACCCCGCTGAGTTCATCATACATCAGATCAACAGCTCCGCGCCCAAGTGAGGTATAGTATTTATGAGGGAACCGCTGCGATAAACCCGAGCCCCGCTGATCATAAAATACAACCCGGTACCCGTGAGCGGCAAGCGACTTGCTGGTTAGCAGATCGCGATAGTCGCTGCCGGGGCCGCCGTGTATTACGACTATGAGTGTGCTGTCGGGATGTCCGAAAGCTTCTGCGTGCAGCAAGGCGTTGTTTACAAAAATAGAAGGAAGTCCGGGATCCTGGTCTACTGTTCTGGGAACCAGGTTGCCCGGCTCATTCAATACCCGTTCTTTGGTGCAGGATACCATTCCCCACACAGCCATAAATGCAATCATCATTTTTTTCATGTTAATAAATTTTTTGAAATACAAAGAAATATCAACACAAAGCAGTTATCGCCCCATCCTATAAGGTGATACCATAACAGTAAATGATATTAGGGGTTAAAAAACAACCTCCCTGAACAATGGGACGCTTAACTCAGTCAGCGGAGTCGCCGCGTTGATGCTTCAGATAGTCTGAAGGAGACAAACCGGTGATTCGCCGGAAATTGCGATTGAAAGATGACTTTGAATTGAAACCACATTCATAAGCGATAGAAAGAAGGGTGAACTGTTGATTTTCGGGTCTGCCGGCCAGATAAATAAATTCTTCTACTCTACGCGAGTTAATATAGTCGTAGAAATTTTTTTGAGCAACCGAATTAATGACCTGCGACAAATTATTAGGGTGTACATCCAATTGCTCAGCCATCTCCCCAAGCGTGAGATCGGGGTTGGTGAATGGCTTTTTCTGTTCCATCAGGCGGTTAAGCATATCGTGAATTTCCTCCTGGTCTTTCCCGCTCAAACCCGATTTCAAATACTTTATCTTATGCACATCTGCTTTCTCCTCCGGAATTCCCGCCGCAGATTGCCCATGAACGTCTTCATCCGCCAATTCGCCGGGAGGAACTTCCATTGGGGGTACGGGACTATTGGGCGCAAAAACAGCCGTTTGTTTAATCCCAAAAAAACCGATAAAGAAAACATATACTACTACAGTGGCGTATATATATGCATCCGACGTAAAAATGACCGCGATCCATATAACCGCCATTCCGAAAATCAGGTACCGTAGCCAGTTCAGGTTTATTTTATCGGTATTGGAAAACTGGTTCTCAATATTCTTTCGGTGCTGGCTAAGCTTGCCAAGGGAAAGTACCACATACAGAATTCCGGATATTATTATTGCCAGATGCAACGGAAATAATATCCACTGGTAAGCCGATCCCTGGTGTTCATAAGTATAAATTTTATGCTCAGCCGGGGAAAAAAAGAAGGGCAGCATAAGAAGATAGGCCAATACAAATGGCAGAAAATGCAAAAAGCGCAGTACGCCGTGATTCACCTGCTGGGTAAGAGATGAAGTGTATAGAAACAGAAACGGTCCATGCAGCAGGGGAAAGGGAATGCCCAACCCCAGCATTAACGGATACTCATAATACCTTTTGGTAACAAACAAATAAAACAGGAACAGGTGCAGTCCGATAAGGAATAACCAAACGGTGAGGATAACATCTGCTTCGCTTTTATTTCGTTTACTGGCAAGCAGAACTACCAGAAAAAGGTCAATAACAATGCCTGTCAGGTAAAGCATAGGTGGGCGAAGTGGCTTTATTTCAGGATGAAATTAGAGAAAAAAAATACCATCAGGAAGGTTTGGACAGGTTAAGTTTAGCCTCCGTGCATTTCATCATTTTTCTGTTTATTCTCTGCACTGGCAGGTTCTGTTGTACTGCCTTATCTATGAAGCGGATACAATATCAAATATAAAAGACAACTTTAATAAGCACGAAATTTCCAACTTTTTATTACGTTTAGGATATATAGTCCCTGAAACGTATGCGTAAATCTTTTGTAAAAGAACTGCAGGAGCTGGTAGGCGCTAATATCATAACCCCGGTTACGGCGCAGGAAATAGCTGATTATTATAAGCAAAGAGAAAAAGACAGACCCAACAGGTTTTCCGCAGTGGTAAACATCCTGGGCGCCTTACTGGTAAGCATTGGCATAGTGCTGGTAGTGGCACACAATTGGGATGAATTGAGACGAACAGCCAAAACTTTTTTTGCTTTTCTGCCATTGGTCACTGGACAGGGCTTGTGCCTTTATGTGCTGCTTAAAAAGAAAAACAATATTGCCTGGCGGGAAGCGGCGGGCGTAATCCTGTTCTTCGCTGTTGCGTGTTCCATATCACTCATCAGTCAAACCTATCACATCAGCGGCACGATGAGCGGCTTTTTACTAACCTGGATGCTGCTGACCATACCGCTTGTTTATATTTTGTCCTCTTCTGTAGTGGCATTGCTATACATTGCAGGCATTACCTGGTATGCCTGCGATACAGGATATTTTAATTATTCGGATAATGTGGTTCCTTTTTATTATTTACTCTTGCTGACACTGGTTATCCCGCACTATTACTCCTATGTGACACATAAAAAAGAAAGCAATTTTTTTCATCTGCTCAACTGGCTGCTTGTGCTGTCTGTAACAATTGTACTGGGAAGCTTTGGCACCGGGCAAGACAGGAGCGAATGGGTATTTGCCGGATATCTTGCACTGTTTTCAGTGTTCTACTTATTGGGCAGGTTGGAAAATTTCAGCAATCAAAAATTATCCACCAATCCTTTTTTGATCATTGGAACATTGGGAATAATTTTCATCCTGATGTTCCGGAGCTTCGACTCGTCGTGGACAGGTGCCTTCCGCTATTCAGACATAAACAACCGCGCATCCATGTACGCTTCTCGATTTCTTTACATTACTATCGCCATCCTTACAGTTGCAGCCTGGCTTATGCTGTCAGGCTACCGGGCCGCTAAAAATATCATTTTTGATCCTACAGGTTTTTCCGGTTTTGTGCTGCTCCTGTTGCTGCTGGCGTTCCGGAGCATGCCTCACATTGCCGTGCTGTTCATTAACCTCTGGATACTGTTCCTGGCTGTTTTCTTCATTCGTAAAGGAGCCTTACAGGATCATTTGGGCATATTAAATTTTGGCTTGCTCATTATAGCAACATTGGCGATATTGCGTTTCTTCGATGACGATATTCCATTTATATGGCGCGGGTTTTTCTTTCTTATTACGGGCGCCGGCTTTTTCGCTGCCAATTATATGATGGTTAAAAAAAGAAAAGCGATCACCAAAAATTAATTTTATTATGAAGCGGTTTGCCATTGGAGCATTTGTTATTATTGCCATAATACAGTGGTTTGTGCCCGGAAAAATGATATGGGATAAAGAAGCTGTATTGCGAAAAGGAAAAACTTTCAATTTCCGCACCGAACCAGTTGATCCATTGCATCCTTTTAAGGGGAGATATATTGCGCTTTCTTTCAAAGAAAACGAGTTTACCACAACTTCTCCTGATTCGGGCCTCTTCCATTACGGTGAAGCCTATGTGCTGCTCGAAAAAGACAACGATGGATTTGCGAAGATCAAAAATGTAGTAAAGGAAAAGCCGGATGCAGCGCTTGATTATGTAACAGCTTCTATCAGCTACATTGACAGGAAAAAGGATACGGCAATTGTTCACCTGCAATACCCTTTTGAAGTCTTTTATATGGATGAATACAAGGCGCCCAAAGCAGAAACAGCATACCGCGAAAGCACCAGGGATTCAACCCAAAGAACCTACGCTATAGTAAGCATCCTAAACGGTGATGCTGTAATAAAAGATGTGATGATCAACGATCAACCCATACGGCAGGTGATCATGCAAATGAACCATCCTGAATAAATGGCGCTCACTTCACAGCCCTCACTTTACGGGACAGAGTCCCGGAAGAACATATGGAATACGAAGTCTGAGGCTTCATACAGCGTAAGTAACCTCTCTCACCTCTCACGTCTCACCTCTCACCTCTCCCCATCCCCCTCCCTACCTGATCTTATCCTTTACCAGTGCAATTACTTTATCAGCAGGCAGTCTTTCCTGCGTCATGGTATCCCGGTAACGGATGGTAACGGTATTGTCTTCTTTGGTTTGATGGTCTACCGTTATGCAGAACGGCGTACCTATGGCGTCCATGCGGCGGTAGCGCTTACCAATAGTATCTTTTTCTTCGTAAAAGCAATAAAACTCATCCTGGCAGTTTCTCATAATATCCCTTGCAATTTCCGGCAAACCGTCTTTCCTGGTTAAGGGGAGTATGGCCAGTTTTACCGGTGCTATTTTAGCCGGAATGCGAAGCACTGTGCGGCTGTCGGAAGAACCATCTTCTTTGGGTATCGCTTCTTCTTCGTAAGCATTGGAAAGCACAGACAGGAACATCCTGTCTAAACCGATGGACGTTTCCACTACATAGGGAACATAATTGCCATAGGGTTTCCCGGTTGCTTCATCAATATCATTATCATAATACTGGAGCTTCTTTTTGCTGTACAACTGGTGCTGGCTCAAGTCAAAATCGCCCCTGCTGTGTATGCCTTCCACCTCCTTAAATCCAATCGGAAATTCAAATTCAATATCACAGGCTTCCTTAGCGTAGTGGGCTAATTTAACATGATCGTGATAGCGGTATTTTTCCGCAGGCATTCCCAAACTCAAATGCCATTGAAGCCTTGCCTGCTTCCAGTACTTATACCACTCACCTTCGGTACCGGGGCGCACAAAGAACTGCATCTCCATTTGTTCGAACTCCCTCATCCTGAAAATGAACTGTCGCGCTACAATTTCATTTCTGAACGCTTTACCGGTTTGTGCAATACCAAAGGGAATTTTCATCCGGGCGGTTTTTTGCACATTTAAAAAGTTTACAAAAATACCCTGTGCCGTTTCCGGACGCAGGTAAACCATATTGTCTCCTTCATTTTCGGAAGCTACAGCACCAAACTCGGTTTTGAACATCAGGTTAAACTGGCGAATATCCGTCCAGTTACCTGTACCGCTGATGGAACATTTGATTTTATTATCCTCAATCAATTTTTTTAGCCCGGCGAAATCATCTTCGGCCAGCAGCCTGTCCATTGAGGCAAGCAAAGACTCCGCTTGCTCTTTAGACAACGTTTCCGCATGCCCTTCAATTAAATGATCTACCCGGTATCTTTTTTTGCTGTCTTTGTTATCAATCATCGGATCGCTGAAATTATCAACGTGTCCTGATGCTTTCCAGGTGGTGGGATGCATAAAAATAGCCGCGTCAATCCCCACAATATTTTCATGCAGCTGGGTCATGCTTTTCCACCAGTAATCGCGGATGTTTTTCTTCAATTCACTGCCCCAGGGTCCATAGTCGTATACGGCGCTCAGTCCGTCGTAAATTTCGCTGCTGGGAAATACAAATCCATATTCTTTGGCGTGTGCTATAACCGCCTGAAACCTGTTGTTATCGTTCGTTGTCATAAGGGCGCAAAGATAAGAGATAAGATGAATTTATGAGTAGGTGCCAGGTATCAGGTATGAGCGGTGAAAGGAGAAAGGAGAAAGGTGAAAGGTGGAAAGTGAGAAAGTGACAACTTGTAACCTGCACCCTGAAACTTGCAACCTGTAACCTGTAACCCGCAACCTGTAACTACACTTTACAAGCTTTCTTATAATCGTTTTTTTGCAGCCATTGAAGCACCTTATCCCGCTGATCACCCTGAACAATGATCTCTCCGTCCTTTACGGCCCCTCCGGTACCACAATAGTTCTTCAGTTTTTTCCCCAATACATCAAGATCATCAGTGCCGCCTTTAAACCCATATACAATGGTTACTGTTTTTCCCGCACGGCGTTTTGTGTCCAGCACAATTCGCAAGGGTTGCTGCGCCGGAGGCAGCGTTTCTGTAATTTTATTTTCTTCTTCAAAAGAAAAAGATGGATCGGTGCTAAACACATAGCCACGGGTGTCGGGCTTGTTTTTTTTAGACATAGTGAGAATATTTTCAGATCAATACCGCTTTTAAACTTAGATCAGCACTTACCGCATGATGGATAACAGCGCCAACGCTCACATAATCTACCCCTGTTCGGGCATATGCGGTTACATTATCTAAGTTAATACCGCCACTGGCCTCGGTTTCAAATTTTCCATTGATTGTTCTTAAGGCGTCAGATAACTGTTCGGGCGTAAAATTATCGAGCATAATCCTGTCGGCTTTGCCAAATGCCACTACCCGTTTTACATCATCAATATTCCTGGTTTCTATTTCAATTTTTAAACCGGGCTTTTTTTCCTGCACATAGGCATATGCTTTTGTCAGCGCCTTTTCGATGCCGCCACAGTAATCAATATGATTGTCTTTCAGCATAATCATATCATACAATCCCATGCGATGATTTAAACCGCCGCCGATACGAACCGCTTCTTTTTCGAGCAGGCGGAAATTGGGCGTTGTTTTCCGGGTATCCAGCAGCCTTGTATGATATCCCCTTAGTCGGTCAGTGTACTTGCGACTAAGGGTGGCAATTCCGCTCATGCGTTGCATGCAATTCAATACCAGTCTTTCGCATTGTAATATGGTATGTACCCTGGCCTCCACCTCAAAAGCTTTGTCTCCAACGTTCATTTCATCACCATCTTTTTTGAAAGCAGTGAATACAACATCAGGCTGTACATATCTGAATATCCTTTCGGCAACCTCCATCCCGGCTAAAATGCCTTCTTCTTTTATTTTTAGGCCGGCTTTGCCTTTTGCCTCCGGCGAAATGCAACTCAATGTAGAATGATCGCCATCGCCGATATCTTCCTGCAACGCATTTTGGACCAGAAATGAAAGCGCCTGTTCGTATGTTGTCATACAGCAAATCTAAATGAAAATACAGAAAGAGAAATTCCTTCATCTCATTATTGACTCGTCCTTAACCTACAATTTGCCCTTTCTGCAATGTTGCGGTCTGACGCTCCTTTGTCGCGTACCGACCGCCCCATTTCCAGGTTCATCTATTTATAGCTGTAATTTTATATTAAGCCTGTTCAATCCCTTTGCGATATACATTACGGCAACTGCATAAAAAACGGCCCAAAAAAAGCCCGGAAGCCCAAAACGAAGACTGGAAGGAAAAAGAGTGATTTGCAATACAGAAAACAAAGCATACCATATTCCGGGGATGATGTAAGTAAGCAATGGGTTGGCAGCGGCAGGCTTAAAAAAATGCGTCCACCTGTTTTTCTTTTTAATATCAATCAACCAATACAATACACTAAACGCTATGCAGCAAATACCTGCACTGTATAAACACCAGGTGGGTGTAGCATGAATTTTTGAGATTTTAAAATAAGGACGCAAAACATATCCGGCTGCAAAAAGCAGCAATGTAAAAATACCGGCTTCCACAAAACGGCGGGTGGCAGTCTTTTTACCGGGCTCATTAAAATAAATAAGCGATAATACTATTCCGCACAGCACTATGGAAGTATGTGCCGCATTACCTGCCTGGCTGCTGATCCACCGAAGCCCGTTGTTGTTCTGCACAAAAGAAGATTGCCCCATGATATAAAACCCAATGCAAAAAGCGATCATTGCCAGCATCGCAAATATATTTTTCCGGAACAACTGAAAAAATAGGCAACTGAAAAAATAGGCCCAACCAATCAATCCCAATATACCCCACCAACGGGGTTGCATAGAAGCAGTTCCATCCTCTCCACCGCGATAAATAAAAACAAGCGCAATCAAACCTGTTATCCCTGTTATCCTCAGGAAGTACACCCATATCCGTTTTTGTGCGCTATAGGCATTCCATATCAGAACAGTGCATATATAAAACAACAGCAACCATAAGTGTATGGATATGCCCATTGCTTTTTCGTTATATCCCCCTTCTCCGTTTACCATAAACAAACCGAGTACCAGCAAGCCTGCCGTACGCCATACAATATGCCATTGCAACTGAAGGAAGCTATCCCCTCTTTGTACCCGGTTGTTTAAGGCAAAGGGTACCGACATACCGACAATAAACAAAAAAGCAGGGAATACCACATCAACAAAGGTCATAGCATCTGCATCGGCTGCTACATGCTTCATCCATTGGGGAATAGCTCTTATGCCTGCCAGTTCATTTACAAAAACCATTACCAAAATAGTAATGCCGCGAAAGGCATCTATGGAAAGAACGCGCCCTGCTGAAAATGGTAGCTGCATATTCCGGTAAAAAGTTTAAAAGGCTCACAATGCTTTTTCACAAAAAGCAGCCAAAAGGCAAAACAAAAAAATATTGATATAATTATTATTGGAAAGAACGCCGGCACGTTATGGTTTATTTTTTCATGTGCTTTCTTACCTCTACAATTTACATCCTTCCGTTAACCGGTACTAAAATTATTTTACGCAGATCCAGTAGAGCTTTCTTCGGATCAAAATTTTTGCCGGCCTTAAAAGTTATTTTTTGTTTCCCTGCTTTTATTTTTAAAGTGCCTATGGAAGCCGAAGCAAAGGTTTCCCATGAGCCACTTTTTCCAACATTGCCCGTTAGTGTACCGCTATTGCTCTCCAAAATAAAAGGCTGCCCTGCGTGATCATCAGCTACCGACCACTCCAGGATCACCATGTACGCTTTGTTTTCTGCAGGGCAGATCTCCCATTCCACTTTATCTTTCCCCATAAACCATCCGAATGCCTTCCATTCCGGCATGTATTTGATATCTGAACCAACAGCTTTGCCTTTCTCTGCAGATAAAACAAGCACACCTTCTTCATCTGCAGCGACCAAAGCCGGCCTGTTTACCGAAGAATGCTCTGCCGTAAGCTTAACCCTTAAATCTCCCTGCAGGTAATTTAAAACGTCATCCTTTACATCCTGTTCCGCTGCAGGTGTATAAGGACAAACGATCTCCACTTCGTAACCACCATACTTAAATTCACCCGCTGCAGGTAAATATCCCAGCCAGCCATTCGTGTAGCCGTAATAGAAAGTATAAGGATATGGCGACCGTTCGCGGATATCATTGGATATCTCACAGAATAGTTCCACCGGAAGGCTCCATATTGCAATATCATCGTTTATCTTCAGAAACCGGGCAGGCAACTTTATTAAATGTTTGCCGTTGCCTGAGCTGCGGGTATAATTTCCCAAATCGGACGGCCAGGTTAAATTGTCTTTTCGTGGAGTTTCAATCACCGTTTTACCCGCAAAGAACCGCACCTGATCTGTAGTGTAAGTTATCCGCCTGTTAGCCTCCAGTATCTTATCACCCAGCAATACCCTGAACTGAGACAAATGCGCTGCCGCCGCATTGGGATAAGTGCTGTATATCGGTGCAAGGTTTCCTGCCGCCCCGTTTATAAAGAGAAGTAGTGCACCTGTTTTTTCTTCAACATATTCTGAAACGATCCCAGGCACATCGGCGCTGATCTCAAGATTGGAAGCTCCTAAAGCAGTTCCGTGAATGGCGTAATTGGAAAGCAATACAAGCGGCGTCCCGTCTTCTTTATCTATCCTGATAAGACCAATCCTCCTGTCTACAGGCCCATCTGGGTTCATGCCCAGGGATGCTTTTCCGTTAACGTCAATGGCCCGCCGGTTGATATTGGCATTGGAATGTCCCCATCCAACTCCCAGCCTTGCTTTTACCAATTGCTTTCTGGCCTGTTTTATTCCCTCAATTATCTTTTGCTCTACAAAATGGGTATAGGCGGTATCTACCGGATGCTTATATCTTTCTCCCATAAAAACTTCGGGTAATCCCGGTACGCCAACTTCAGGCGCGGAATGCGTATGGGTAAGGGTCCACCAGAAATTTTCAGGAGCAATACCCAGTTGCTGATACAGCAATGATGCAAGATGATCGTACTCCGACGGAGAAATTACACAGATATCGGAAGATACCAGACAAAACTCTGTGGTTCCGTCATTCAAAATAACTATACGATGATAAATGCGATCGTGTACACCGGTGGATTGACGGGCATTGTAACCCAGCAGCATTTTCGGCTGGCTGGGCGTGATATCTATTTTAACTACTGCTGCACGAAAGATACCGGCATTATTTTGACCAGGCAGATTGCCAAATGAATTCCAGAAGCCTGTAGGCATTGCAGAACAATACAATATGACCATGACAAATATACCTGTAGCGGCTATACGTTTGTATGGAGTTGATGGCTGATGACGAAAGTAATTTCCTGGCAATTTCATATCTGTTGATTTCTTATTTCAAAAATACTTTTCTCTTTCTTTTTTGCTTGCCAAAAAAGAAACAAAAAAAGGCACACGAAAACGATTACTGCCCGTTTTCGTGATTGTTCCCTGATGTAACTTTTGTTCTACTGTGGCTTCAACAGCAGAAACACTATTGCTGGCGTCAGGACTTGCTCATTGACAAAGATCAGTTCTTCCAGACCATTCACCTTCCAGACCATTCACCCTTCTCCCTAATTCTGCCGCAAAAAAGCAATCAGATCGGCCATGGCTTCCTTGCTGATATTTTTTTCTAATCCTACTGTCATGGCAGACACGCTAAGCGACTGCAATGATTTAATATCCTGCCGGCTGATGGTTTTTTCAAAGTTGCCGATATTTTTTATAGTGATTGCCGAAGAAGTTTCCGCAGCAATAATGCCCTGCAAAGATTCTCCGTTGTTTAAATTAATCTCCCAAAGATCATATCCTGCCATGATGGAAAGATTGGGATCAAGAATATTAGCCAGGATATCCTCTCTTTTCCAATTATGGATAGTACCGAGATCGGGCCCGAAAGCAACTCCATTTTTGCCTTTTATCTGATGACAAACTGCACAGCTTTGCATATATATTACTTTACCCTTTTCCGGATCTCCCGGTAATTCGAGCGCAGCCTGGTATTCCTTATTGATCTTTTTTGCTTCCTCCGCGTTTTTGGTAAATACTGCCCTGGCACGTTCCCGTAATTTGTCATCAGCCACCTGCATTAAACCAATACTGGTCCAAAAACTTACATTACTGGCGGGAATCTTATTTTCTTCCATTGCGGTAATGAGTATTCTCATCCTGGCAGTATCATGCATGAATACACGAATGGCAGCATCTCTTATTTCTTTGGTAAGCTCCGGCCACAAATCCACAAGGTATTCACTCACCGCGGTTGAGGGAATAACATTCAATACCCGCAGTGCGGCTAATTTCACGGCAGGTTGCTCCTGAGGTGTAAGCAATCCCTGGAGCATGGACTGGTAGTCTGACGGATTTCCAATGGCAAGAAAATCAATAGCATCCGCTCTTTTTATATCGGAAAGACTGGTATCCTTTACTATAACAACAGCGCGGGCCAGCGCGGCATTTCGAATTGCATCGTTTTCAATTTTTGAAGCATGAATAAACTGCAAGGCGGATTTCCTTAACCCATCTGAAGGGCTGTCAAAAAAAGTGTTGAGCAGCAGCCGCTGCTCGGCTTCACTGATGGAGAGCTTGTTTTTCCGGTAACGCAGCCCCTGTGCCAGCCCCTGCAGCATTGCTGTTTGCGATTCCTGTTCACGCGGGGTTTGCGCTACAATAGCTTTTTGAATGAGATGATGAACCTTTTCCTCCTCTTCTGTTGCCGCAATAATGCCTGCGAGCCTTTGCACCATAGAGCCATAGGATGGCACATCAGCCTTATATTTTGCCAGCATCAGGCTGAGCAGGGAATTTGCGTTTAATGAAGCGGCTGACAGAGCGGCTACCTGGAACCACTTGTTTTCCATATCGCGAAACAACAAACCATTACGGGCATCGGATGCCGAAGCCGTGTTTACGTATCCCAATGTGAGCAGTAGTTGAAAGCGCACCTTTATTGCTTCATCATTTTGCAAAGCCAGCAGTGCTGTGCCTAATGCAGGATCATTGTTCAAATGCAACTCAGCTAATTTAACGGCGTTCTCTCTTATTCCCAAAACCGCATCCTTCAATGCGTTTTTAATAAGATCGGTTTGCAGCGCGTTCATACCTTCCAAAGTCCAGAGCGCATGCAGCCGGCCCATAGCAGATTCAGGGTTTGAAGCCATCTTCACAAGTGCCGGTACTGCATTTTTATCCGCCCTGTCAACCAACAGGCGTTGTGCATTGATGCGCCACCAGCCGTTGGTATTGGCCAACTCTTTTACCAGTTCATCAGTAGTGGCATCACCAAGTTTAAGTCCTTTCATCCAGTCTGCCTTTTTTCCGTCAACCGGTGCAATGCGGTAGATTCTTCCTTTATCAATACCGTCATATAAACTACCGGCGGCAATAGCCTCCTCAGACATCCATTCAGGCGATTCGATAACCCTTCTGTAATAATCCAGCACATACAAAGCACCATCGGGTCCTACGTACATATTTACCGGGCGCGACCAGGAATCGGTGGAGGTTAAAAATTCTTTGTTGGGGAAAGCCCGGCTGGCTACATAACTCAGTCCGCTGTCTTTTAAAACATCTACGTGTACCAGATTACTCACCGGCTCGGCGATAAAAGTAGCTTGTTGGTACATTTCAGGAAAATCAGTGGCGAGATAGGCGGTAAGCCCGGAGCCGGAAGTCATGGTACCCACATCGGTAAATATCTGCCTGTCCGGGTTGAGCGTAGTAGGAAATACCT
>CALKHN010000119.1 GCA_937991535.1 uncultured Sphingobacteriales bacterium | reverse complement strand
CCCACCGCCTGTCACCCTGACGAAGGAAGGGTCTGATCAATGAACACAATGGAATGTAGTGCACAGATGCTTCGTTCCTTTAGATGCTTCCTGCCTCAGCATGACAAACAGTAGTAGCACTGCCGGGCATTTGCAATAAAGCCCAACCAACAACCCACCGCCTGTCACCCTGACGAAGGAAGGGTCTGATCAATGAACACAATGGAATGTAGTGCACAGATGCTTCGTTCCTTTAGATGCTTCCTGCCTCAGCATGACAAACAGTAGTAGCGCTGCCGGGCATTTGCAATAAAGCCCAACCAACAACCACGGCCTGTCACCCTGACGAAGGAAGGGTCTATCTTCGCACTAATCATTTATTGCGTTGGAAATCATGAGTCCTTCCGGTGAAATAAATCTGGCGGAGGCCATTTGTCAAACAATTCATTATTCAGGAATTTCATCTCCGGATTAAATGTTTTGATTAAATCTATTTTCTTCTTCCTGAGCCATCCTTTTATTTCTTTTTCCCTTGCAATTGCATCATTCACGTATTTGTAATCATCGTAATAAAGCAGGTAAAAGGCATTGTATCTTCCGGTAAAAGTTTTTGGATCACCCCTGCTGAGATAATGCTCAACAAGTCGTTGCTGAAGGTCGTTGGTCACTCCTGTGTAAAGCACAGTTTTGGTGAAGTTCGTAACAATATAAACCGAATACACAGAATGGCGTGTTCCCATAACATGTAAGGTTAGCGTTTGATTAAAAATAAGCTAAATTATCTGTTTCCCATCGTACGGAAACAGATGCTTCCTATATGATTCCCGGGACTTACCATCATTTCAAATTTACAATCTCAAATCTCATAATTTCTATTAGTCTACTAATTTGGTAGATTTATTTTGTTTTATAATTTCTTCTTTCTATTTTTGCTTCATCAACGATCGCATTGCTGCAAATACCTGTTTAATTTGTAACACATGTACACACTGTATCATCATCTTTTACCTGCATCACCCGCATGCAATAATCAACCCGGCAAAAAGTTGATCACCCGTACTGCTATCCATATGGTCTGTTGTTGTATGTAATTGCACGATACAGCGGCATTCACCGAATCCATCTTTCAAACGATCAAAGTCCTTTATATAACCCGTCAGCTTTCTGTACAAACAGGAAGTAACTTTCAACGCTCCCGGAAGAACAGGAATGCTGATCATTGAACTCAAGAACCATCAAAAAAAAATACACATGAAAATAAAAAAAACGTATAACAGGAAGCTATAACCGCTTTCATTAAAAAAGGGAAATACTTTTGATATTTCCCCTTAGTCTCATTATTAAAACAGGCTATCAATTGGCGTTGGACACCTGTTTCAATTCACAATAAAACCAATGTAAAAGTATGCAAAAAAATGCAATGGCCGGGGCTATGCGCCCTGTCCGGGTTTTTCCAAAACTGTCGCTCTTACTGTTTTTAATTATTCCCTTTATCACTTTGGCCCAGCCACCCACCACACCCCTCATTAACTCTACATTACAGGGCAGGGTAACCGATGCTGGTACCAAAGAACCCCTGGCGGGCGCCACGGTTCAAATTGAAGGTGTTACCCACAGCGTAAAAACAGACGCTAAGGGATCATTTAATTTTGTAACAGGCCAAAAGCTGCCCTATACCCTGCTGGTAAGTTATGTGGGTTACAAAACGAACAGGATCGTTGTTGAAACCAGCCCTGCTGAAATTGAACTGCAACCCGAAGTAAGCAACCTCGAAGATGTTGTAGTAATAGGATACGGCGTTACAAAAAGAAAAGACCTTACAGGTTCAGTGGCCTCCGTTCCTTCTGCACTCAGATCGCAACCCGTAAGCTCACCCGATAAACTGTTGCAGGGCGCTGTTCCCGGCGTGCAGGTAACACAGTCGGGCGGACAACCCGGAAGCAGTGTTTCCATAAGAGTAAGAGGCGGCACTTCCATCAATGCGGGAAACGAACCCCTGTATGTAATAGACGGTTTTCCTGTGTATAACAGCGACGAATCGGTAGATGCAGGCATCGCAAGCGGAGAAAAAATAAACCCGCTTTCTAATATCAACCCTTCAGATATAGAATCCATTGAAGTGTTGAAAGACGCTTCTGCCACAGCGATCTATGGCTCAAGAGGCGCTAACGGTGTAGTGCTCATCACCACCAGGAGAGCTAAGAACAATCAATCGTCTGTTAACTACGATGCTTATTATGGCGTTCAAAGCGTAATCAGGAAATTGCCGCTGTTGAATGCGGAAGAATGGGGCGCTTTAAAAAATGATGCCCGGGCCGATGCCGGCAAAACCCCTTTATACAGCGCCGAACAATTGAAAGCATTGGGAGAAGGAACAGACTGGCAGGAGGAAGCTTTCAGAACTGCGCCTGTCGCCAATCATAACCTGTCGGTTTCAACAGGATCTGAAAATTCCAGGCTTCTTATTTCAGGAAATTATTTTAAACAGGACGGTGTAATCATCAACACGGGATTTGAAAGATACAGTGGGCGTATAAATGTGGAGCACGATTTTAATGATAAATTCAAAGTCGGCGCCTTTCTTACCGGCAGCGCTACTACTGCCAAACTGGCTCCCGGGGGAGTAGTGGAAGGATTGCTGGAAATGCCGCCAACCATTCCGGTAAGAGATGCAGACGGGAATTTTGTGCTGGTGAGTAATTTTGAAACATCCATAGGCAACCCCATCAATACCTTATACAATCAAACCAACGAATCTAAAACGCGGCGCTTTTTACTGAACGGATTCGGAGAATACAGGATCATTAAAGGATTAACAGCAAAAGTGCTCATAGGTACAGACATCATCAACAACAAACAAAACCGCTACTTACCTTCCACCCTCTTCGAAGGCCTTCCTTCCGGTAAGGCTTCTATTGGTTCGCTGGGCACCACCAACTGGCTGAATGAAAATACCCTCACCTATAAAGGAAATATCGGCAATGATCATTCATTCGACATTTTAATTGGCAATACCCAACAGCAATCCATAACCGAAGCTTATTCTGCCGGATCGTCTGATTTTGTGAATGATGCTTTTTCCTATCATAATCTTGGAGCGGGAACGGTGCTCACTGCTCCCGGTTCCTTATACAGCAAATGGACGCTTAAGTCCTATCTCGGCAGGGTGAACTATGGTTTCAGGGATAAATATTTATTAACCCTAACGGTTCGTTCTGATGGCTCTTCGCGCTTTGGCAACAACAACAAATGGGGAACCTTTCCTTCTGCCGCCTTTGCCTGGAACGCCGGCGATGAAGCATTTATAGCCGCCATAAAAGCAATCAGTTCCCTGAAGGTTAGGATCAGCGCGGGTTTAACAGGTAACCAGGAAATATCCACCTACCGCTCACTGGGCCGCTTATCGTATTACAGGTATAATTTCGAAGATCAGCTTGTGGGCGGTTTTGCTCCCAGCAGTTACGAAAACCCCGACCTGAGCTGGGAAAAAACAGAACAGTACAACCTCGGCGTTGACCTTGGCTTATTCGCAAACAGGATCAGTGTTACCGCAGATATCTATTACAAAAAAACCAACGATCTTTTATTAGAAGTGCCGCTTCCTTTTTCATCAGGAATAGAAAGCGCATTCCAGAATTACGGTTCCATAGAGAATAAAGGAATTGAATTAGCCCTTCGCACAGAAAACTTTACCGGGAAATTCAAATGGACTACCCATTTTATTTTTTCCGCCAACCGAAATAAAGTGCTGAGCCTCGGACCCGGCGTAAAGGAATTCATTCCCATCAATCCATCCAATACTGCCAGAACTTCCGAAATTGTAAGAGTAGGCGAGCCCCTCGGTAATTTCTTTATGTATGTAAGTGACGGACTTTTCCAGGAAGGAGATGATTTTAGCTTATCGCCCACGCAAAATACAAAAGCAGGAAGCCAGAAATACAAAGACATTAATGGCGATGGAAAAATAACGCAGGCCGGAGATGTAACCATTGTAGGAAATGCCCAGCCGAAGTTCCTGGCAGGGTTATCCAATAATTTTAAATACAAAGATTTTGATCTGAATATTTTCCTGCAATCGTCTTATGGAAATAAAATATTCAGCAACAGCAAAGCGCTGCTCGAAATTGGTTCAGGCTTTACAGGCGCTGCAGCCTCATTGAAAAACCGGTGGACACCTGCCAATACCAATACAGATATACATCGCGCGGTAGAAGATCCTTCTCCTACCCTTTCTGACCGTTTCATTGAGGATGGCTCCTACCTGCGGCTTAAAAATATAACCCTCGGCTACACGCTGCCTTTATCGTTAAGCCATAAAATAAAAATAAAAAACCTCAGGGTATATGTTGCTGCCCAAAACCTGCTTACCTGGACAAACTACACCGGCTTTGATCCCGAAGTAAACAGGAATGGCCAGGATGCGCTGAACTCGGGTTTTGATTATGGGGGATACCCCGGCACCAAAACCATTACAGGAGGCTTATCTGTTACATTTTAAAAAAATCTGAAAACAAAAATCATGAACAAGATATTTTACAAACTACCGGCAATAGCATTGGTACTGCTGGCTACATCCTGCCTTAAGCTAAAGGAGGAGCCGAAGTCGTTTATCACCGGCAACCAGTTTTATAAAACGGCCGATGATGCCGTAGCAGCAGTGAATGCCATTTATTATTCACTGAATAACGACAAGCCTGAAGGGCAGCACCAAATGTATGGGTCGTTGCTGAATACCGCTATGGATATGGCGAGCGATGACCTTACATCAGGTCCGGGAACACCCAATCCCAATGTGCGCTCATTGGCCATCTTAACACATTCCTCTACCAATATAAGGGTAGAGCAGATGTGGCAACAGCATTATATTGCCGTTAATAAAGCCAATGCTGCCCTGCAAAGAATCCCGGACATGGAAATCAACCAGGAGCTGAAAGACAGGCTGCTGGGCGAGGCATTGTTTTTAAGAGCCTTGTTTTATTTTAACCTGGTACGCTTATACGGCGATGTTCCTTTGCTATTGAAGGATCAGACTACACTTACCATTGATGAACTGCAGGTTCCCAGGTCGCCTAAAGAAGAAGTATACGCACAGATCATCAGTGATCTTACCTCTTCTGTTAATCATTTCAGGGAAGGCAGCAGCGGCGAAGTGGGCCGGGCTACAGAAGGCGCCTCCAAATCTTTATTGGCCAAAGTATATTTAACAATGCGGGAGTGGGAGAAAGCCGTACAAACCAGCGAAGAAGTAATTAACGGTTCATATGGGTATGATTTAATGGAAGATTATTCGCATGTTTTTCTTCCTGCTTATAAAAACAATAAAGAACATATCTTTTCCGTGCAGTTCAAGGGCTTCGCACAAAGCCAGGGGCACGCATCTACCAGGAGAGCGATCTTTTCCGGCATTCCGGGTTTGGTAGGCAGCTATGGCGACCAGGTACAGTTTTACACACAGGGCAACGACAAGTTTTTTAGTGTATACAAATTGTTCCAGCCCAACGATAAACGTAAAAATGTAACTTTTGTAACCAGTTTTAAAAGCCCCGCCAACGGAAATTATTACGGGCAGCTAAATGATCCTGCTGTTCCCGGCGATTCCATTCCATTTTTTAATAAATACTGGGATCCTGCTGCAGTTTCAGCCACCAATGAATCCTCCGCCAATACAGCAGTGTTAAGGTTTTCGGAAATATTGCTGATCCATGCCGAAGCCGAAAATGAATTGAATGGTCCTACCGCCAAAGCGTACACGTCGTATAACCGGGTACGCCAGCGCGCCGGACTTACGCCTTTAGCAGGGTTAACGAAGGATCAGTTTCGTGATTCCTTATATCTCGACCGCAGGCTGGAATTGGTATATGAATTTCAGCGCTGGTTCGACCTCATCAGGCAAACCGGCAGCGAGGCTACCGGCGTAGGCCCCGAAGGAAAAGGCACTTTGATCATCAACTTAAAAAAAGCGGGTAAAACAAATGCAGCCGCAAGACATTACCTCTACCCTATACCCTATCTCGAAATTCAGCGGAATCCCAAGCTTACGCAAAACCCCGGGTGGGAATAGTATCACCAAAACAATCAAAGCTTCAAACATGAACAAAAGAATAGCATATACCATTAAGATCGTTTTTAGCGCTGTTTTTATAACAGGCGTCAGTTCCTTAAGCTCATGGGCTCAATACAGTCCCCTTGTTCCTTATAAAGGCAAAACTGGAAAAACCTTAGACAGCACAGTGCAATGGTGGCCCGAAAGAAGTAAAGCGCCCAAGGACGCTCCCAATGTATTATGGATCATGCTGGATGATGTGGGATTTGGCGCATCATCGGCATTTGGCGGATTAATTGAAACACCCACCTTCGACAGCTTAGCCAATAACGGTTTGCGCTACACGAACTTTCATACCACGGGCATTTGCAGTCCTACAAGAGCCGCTTTATTAACCGGTAGAAATTCGCACAGCGTGGGCATGGGGCATCATGCGGAACTGGCAATAGGTACGCCGGGCTATTCGGGCGACATCCCTCTGGAAGCCGGCACCATTGCTGAAATTTTCAGGGAAAACGGGTACAACACATTCGCCTTAGGCAAATGGCATGGCAACCGCACTATTGATCTTACCGCCGCAGGGCCTTTTAACCGCTACCCCACCGGGCGTGGCTTTGATCATTTCTATGGCTTTTTGGGCGGGTCTACGGATCAGTGGTATCCCGACCTTGTTGAAGGCATCAGTCCTGTAAACTTAGACGATAATAAAAAACACCTGAACGAGCTGCTGGCCGATAAAACGATCTCCTATATCGCCAATCAAAAATCGGCCGATCCCGAAAAACCTTTCTTCGCCTATATAGCGCCGGGAGCAACCCATTCGCCCCACCAGGTAGCAAAAGAATGGAGCGATAAATACAAAGGAAAATTTGATGGCGGCTGGGATAAATACAGGGAAGCTGTTTTTAAAAGGCAGCAGGCTCTGGGCGTAATACCAAAGCATGTTAAACTTCCTCCGCGCCAGGAAGGCATCAAAGCATGGGATTCCCTATCGGCAGATGAGCAAAAAGTTTTCGCCAGGTTTTTTGAAGTATATGCGGGCTTTTTATCGTACACCGATCATGAGATCGGGCGTGTGGTGAATTACTTAAAGCAAATAGGACAGCTAAACAATACACTGATCTTTATTATTATCGGCGATAATGGCGGAAGCAAAGAAGGAACCTATACCGGAACCACCGGTTCGGCCGGCAGTGCGCAGGGGCAGGACATCGCTTTCCTCCTCTCGCAGTATGAAAAGATCGGAACGGAATATACTCATCCCAATTATCCGCTGGGCTGGTCACAGGCTGCCAATACGCCATTCAGGTATTGGAAAAGCGATGCCAATTCCGAAGGCGCCACACACAATCCACTGATCGTTTTTTACCCTGAAAAAATTAACAAAGCGGGCATCCGCACCCAGTATACGCATGTTATTGATGTATTGCCTTCTACTGTTGAACTTACAAAGGTGAAAGTGCCTGGAGTAATAAACGGGTATAAGCAACTGCCGCTGCATGGTATTAGTTTTGCTTCCACCATTACCAATGCCGGTGAGCCAACCAAACATCATGTTCAGTATTACGAGCTGCACGGGGGAAGAGCGATCTATAAAGATGGCTGGAAAGCAGCGGTATACCATCCGCGTGGATTTTTTGGGTCCTCCGAAACCGATCCTCATTTCTCCCCCCGTCCTTTTGATAAAGACAGGTGGGAACTGTATAATATCAATGAAGACTGGAATGAAACCATTGACCTTGCCGCGAAACATCCACAAAAGCTGGAAGAGCTGAAAGCATTATTTGACAGTGAAGCCGTTAAATACAACGTATACCCGCTAAGGGATTACAAGGCCGGTGTGCCTCCGCCAAAGATCTGGCAAAAAGCAGTGATCTACCAGGGCACTACAGTTGAAACACGGGTATACATTGGAAAAGGCGATGTAAGCATTACCGCCCATATTGAAATAGCGGATGACAAAACAGAAGGTGTGATCTTTTCAAATGGCGGTTTATCTGCCGGAGGCTCCAGCCTGTTTATTAAAGATGGAAAATTATATTATCTCCTCACCGATGCGGTAAAAGAAATAATATTAAGCGCAGACAAACCGCTTACAAAAGGAGCGCATACCATCAGCATCAAATTCACCGGTGAAACCAGTGTAACACTTGCTGTTGATAATGAACAGGTGGCCAGTGCACAATTCACTAAAAGAAATAAATACATCAATTCATTTGGATCTGACGGTATAAGTGTGGGTAAAGACCTGGGCATACCCGTTACTAAAGTATATGAAAAACCATTTTCGTTTACCGGCATCGTCCGCACGATAGTAGTTGAGCAGTAATATTTTAAAGCCTATGTATTTCTATGTCCCTATGTGTCTATGTGTCAAAAGTGTTACAAACACAAATAGCAGCATTATAAAACAATCTCACTTTAACTAATGAAACAATTATGAACAAAGCATACTCCTCGCGCAGGAATTTCTTAAAAATGTCGTATGGCGGAGCCCTGTTACCCATTGTTATAACGGATACGGCTAAGGGCGCAACATCAGCGGCAGCTCATTTCCCCCTAAAGCAGGCATTGGAGCCCGTTATCAGCGACATTAAAGTGCATATCGTAAAAGTGAACCAGCGGGGCAACTGGGTTTTTGTTGAGCTCAAAACAGATAAAGGCATCACCGGCGTTGGCGAAGCTTCGCAGGGAGGCAAGCTGGTAGCCGCTGAAGAGCAACAAATTTTAAAAACCGAGATCAATGCATTCTTTGAGCTGGTAAATGGAAAAGGTGCGTTTAATATAGAACGTTACCGCCGGCAGGGATGGCAAAGGGCAGCTACATCACGGATTGCGGGCACCGTATTCAGTGCCATAGAACAGGCCCTGTGGGACATTAAGGGAAAAGCGTTGGGCGTTCCTGTTTATGATTTGCTCGGTGGAAAATTAAGAGATAAGATATGGGTATATGCCAATATCAACCGCGCCACCAATGAAAAAAACAGCGCCGGCCGTCGGCCTGCCCATGCTTTCCAAAAAAATGCAGAAGCAGCGGTACAACTGGGTTTCAGGGCGCTTAAAATGGCTCCTTTTGATGAAATGAAAGCACTGCCTTCCACACCGGAACAAATTAAAGCGGATATTGATCATGCCATTGATTGTATTGAAGCGGTAAGAAAAACCATTGGTGATAAAATAGAACTATTGGTAGATGTGCACAGTCACCTGGATGAGCCATTAGGCATTGAGGTGGCCAAAAGAGTAGAACCGCTTAACCTCTATTGGTTTGAAGAAGCCGTAAATCCCCGGAAATATGTAAAGGAAACCAAAACAATTACGGACTCAACCGGCAGAACAACCGCCGGCGGGGAATCTATATTTGGAAGAGAGGGCTTTGCGCCCCTTGTGGCTACAAAGGCATTGGATATACTAATGCCCGATGTAAAACATTGCGGTGGTATACAGGAACTGAAATATATAGCCGCACTTGCAGAAACGGCCGGCTTGCAAATAGCGCCGCACAATCCAAGCGGGCCCATTGCCACAGCCGCCAGTGTGCAGGCGGTTGCCAGCATTCCCAATTTTGCCATACTGGAGTGGGCATTTGGTGAAGTGCCCTGGAGAGGTGATTTGATTACGCCGAAAGAAGAATTTGTTGACGGCTATATAACCGTTAGCGATAAACCCGGGCTGGGCTATGCGCTTAACCAGTCTGTAGTGGCAAAGCATCGTTTATAAGCAAAGGCTGTCAGCTATCAATCAGCTATCAGCAGTGAATCGTTCGCAGAATGGAATGTTGCACAGGTGCTTCCTGCGTCAGCATGACAGTAGTATCAGCATAACAAACAATACTAACAATTCTTACGTAATTTAGTGCCCACAAACAAATACCGGATACACGAAAAAAACAGCCCATGGCAAGATCAATGCTGAACCGCTTTCTTCTTATTGCATTTATTATAACGAGCCTCCTCTCCTGCCGGCAGGGAAAAACCACACAGGTCGCCGCCATCGTACCCGACATCGGCGCCATGAAGATCAGCGGCGCCATTTCCTGTGCAAAGGGACTAACGCCCGGCGACAGCACCATCTTCATGAATGGCGGTGGCTCTGCTTTTATAACAACAGCGGAAAATGAAATACCCGCAGATCCTGAAAAAATTGCAGGCATGGCATATATCCCCGGCGGAACATTCAGCATGGGCGGCGTAAACCCCGTGGGCATCACCGAAGGCGGACACGAAGCCATGGACGACGCCCGGCCCATACACCAGGTATACATTGACCCTTTTTACATGGATGAAACGGAAGTAACCAACCAGCAGTTCGCGGCCTTTGTAAAAGCAACCGGTTATATTACGGTGGCGGAACAAAAACCCACAAAGGAAGAATTCCCCGGCGTGCCTGAAGAAAACCTTGTTGCAGGCGCCGTGGTATTCACGCCTCCTTCACATGAAGTGCCCCTGAACAACCACCTGCAATGGTGGCAATATGTACACGAAGCCAACTGGCGCCACCCATCAGGACCGAACAGCGATATTAGAGGGAAAGAACATTATCCCGTAGTGCAGATCGCTTATGAAGATGCGGCAGCTTATGCAAAATGGGCGGGCAAGCGCTTACCCACGGAAGCCGAATGGGAATTTGCCGCAAGGGCAGGTAAAACGGGTAATCTCTACACCTGGGGCAACGAAATGAAAAGCGCCGGCAAATGGCAGGCCAATACTTTCCAGGGACAATTTCCCAATGCGGATATCGCCGGTGATGGCTTCGCGGGCATAGCGCCGGTTAAGCAATTCGCGCCCAACGGCTATGGATTATACGATGTAGCCGGCAATGTGTGGGAGTGGTGCAGCGACTGGTATCGCCCCGATTATTATGCCGGGCTTGCAAAAGCAGGTGTAGTTAAAAACCCCAAAGGACCCGATTCGTCTTTCGATCCTGCCGAACCCGGCCAGCAGAAAAAAGTACAACGCGGCGGCTCCTATTTATGCACAGATCAATATTGCACAAGGTACATGGTAGGCACCCGCGGTAAGGGCGAATGGCGCTCCGCCACCAATCATATCGGGTTCAGGTGTGTGAAGGATGTAGTAGAAGAATAGCTGCGGGCTGTGAGCTGTCAGCTTTCAGCGGTCAGCTATGAGCTATGAGCAGGACACCTCTCAACCTCTCACTTCTCACCTCTCACTTCTCACCTCTCACTTCTCACCTCTCACTTCTCACCTCTCACCTCTCACTTCTCACCTCTGACCTCTCACCTCATCATCCTATCGTTAGTAGTTACTCACCTGATAGCTGAAAGCCGATGGCTGATAGCTGATCGCCCCTACAATTTAATTTTAACGCCGCCATTTACAACAAATCCATCTACAGGAGCATAAATGTCTCTAAAAACCGGGCTGGTAACGGAGCCCGTGTAAATGGTATCAAACCTGGTTTGCCGTGTATCGAGGAAGTTTTCAAAGTTTATGAATACAGAAAATTTCTTCCATAGCTTTTCTGCCATTAAACCATTTATCCAGTAAGGCTTTCCTGTTGTGCCATCGCTCAACCTTTGCGGACTGAAATAATAGGCTTCCAAACCAATCTTTAGCTTGCCTTCCTGCTCATACATTAATACATTATTCAACCTGTGCTTTGCCGTTAAAGGAAACCAGCTTTTGGTATTGTTGAAGCGGCTGCTCACATCTGCATAAGTATAGCCAATGAACAACTTAAAATCGCCGTAAGTGAACCGCAGGTTTGTTTCCATTCCTTTGGTATCTATATAACCATCTGCATTTACAAATTCATAATTGTTGCTTGTTGCATGGGTTAGCACCAATGGCTTATTCAGTCTTGTATAAAAGAATAGCTGGTTGATGCTAAAACCTACATCACCAAGATTTGTTCTGTAGTTAAAATCAAGATTACCACCTGCCGATCTCTCGTTGTTTGCTGATTGCAGGTTGATGGGCAGAATGTTTTGAAACTGTACTTTCTCCGCATCCTCATTAAATACAGTAGGTGTTTTATAACCTAAGCCGCCGCCTAACCTTGCCGTTAGTTTCGGAGTTGCTTTTAGCATGGCTGAAAATCTTGGCAATAATTCAAAACCATATTGCTTTACATAGTCACCTCTTAAACCTGTTTCCAAAGTAAATTTGCCTGTTGGCGACCAGGTGTTTTGCACAAATGCACCAAAGGTATTGTAGTGATAATTTCTTAATGGGTTTGTATGGTGCCTTTGTTCGCTGAAATCATCGGTCAAGAAATTCACTCCGGCTATCCAGAATGTCTTCTCTCCTTTTGTATTAAAGTTGAGCTCCGAATAAGAAGATCTTTGCACGCCCTCAAAAATGCTGGCAGGCACCGTAATTAACCTGTTAAAGTTTGAATAACTGCTTTTAAACTGAAGATTGCTGTTATCACTTAATTTATGCTGTATATCTGCCTGGCCTGTAAAACGATCAGTATTATTTCTTTCAAAATAACCTGTTGTTCCGTGCCTGATATAATCCATGCTGCCGCCTGTACGGTCTTCTGTAACGTAGCTGAAACCTACATTGGCATTTGTCTTTTCACCATAAATAAATAGCCTGGGATTAATGGTATATCGCTCAAACTCCGGAATAGCTGTTAATCCAATATCTGCCGGATCGTAAGCACGGCCTGTGTTCCTGGAACCGAAGACAGTTAGTCCAATGTTCCGGAATTTCTGACTGTAAAAACCACTAAGGTCCAAGCCCCTGGCTGATGTGGCATTTGCCATAAAACTCAATTCCCTTTCGGCTGTGGGTGTTTTGGAAACGAGGTTTACCAAACCGGCTATCGCCCCGCCACCGTATAGTGTAGATGATGAACCTTTAATTACTTCAACCTGCCTCAGATCAAGAGGGGCAATCTGCATTAAACTTAATCCGCCCGAAAAGCCTGAATAAAGCGGGAAACCGTCTCTTAATATCTGGGTGTACCGGCCATCAAGTCCCTGTATGCGGATGCTGGAATTATAAGAAGTGGCTGAAGTTTGCTGTGTTTGAATACCCGTACTTTCGTTCAGCAGCATTCTTATGTCGCCCGGCTTCATGTTTCCTTTCTCTGTTAGTTCTTCGCCGGAGATCACTTCCACCCGTGTTGGAATATTGGCAATGGTTCTGCTTATACGGGTTGCCGTAATTATGATTTCTTCTTCATGTTCCTCCCCTTCTTCCAAAAGCACCTCAAATGTTGTGTTGCCAGGCTGTGGTACCTCAACGGTTACTTCCTGTTCTTCCAAATCCACATACGACACTTTAACCTGGTACCTGCCTGCCGCAATGTTTGTAAAGGTTGCAATGCCTGCACTATCTGCAACTGCTGTTTTATTTAAAGAAACGATGGTAGCTGTAGCGCCTGCAAGGGGTATCTTTTCTTCGCTGCTTTTAATCGATAATGTAATGGTATGCTGCGCATAAATAGTGAACGCACATAACACTGCTATGCTTAGCAATAGTATTTTCTTCATATTGTGTAAACGGTAATGTGATCAATAAATCCTGCCTGTCCTGAAGCTGTTAACCTGCACGCGGGGGCTGAAAGAGACTGGAATAATACCCTGATTTGAAAGAGAAACAATATTCGCTATACGCCGGTGAATTACTAAATGCAACCGGTTCAAAAGACGTGCTTATCGTATTAAGGGTAAAGCCTGGTGCGGATGAACAAATAGAAAATGGCGAACAGTTGCTACAGTCCTTTTTATGATCTGAACCGGAACTTTGTTCTGTATTTTGCTCTTCCTCACAATTATCGAAAACGGAGCAGGGAACAACTGCGCTGAACAAAATATAAATGGCTAATATGCAGGCTATACAATTTTTCACCAGGCGCAAAGGTAAGCAAATGGATGGATGGAAACGTTGCGATGGGGTGCATTTATTAGGTTGTCAACCTTTCATAACAGCACGGTTGTTCTTTAAGCAATCCATTTTTTGTTATCGCCTTCATTTCCTCCATCAGCAATTGTTGTGTCACTCCCTTGTACTTTCTTTTTGCTATGGAGCAAATTTGTTAAACCCGAAGCCGTATCCGGCACGTGCGGGACTAAATCCGAAGGAACCCCACCCAGCTCTGGCTATCAGCCATCAGCTTTCAGCTTAAGCGTACTAACGATGATCTGATTCCTTCTCATTTTTCACTTTTCACCTTTTTCGCCTCTCACTTTTCACTTCTTACCTTTCACCTCTCTCCTCTCTCCATCATCACCGCGCCGGCTTGTTTACCCGTTGCAGATAAGCCTTGTAAGCACTTTCTACCAATTGCTTAAGTGGTGCGGATGCAATTTGCTCTTCGGATTCAATTTCCACATAACGCGAAATCTTTCCCTTTCCTTTAAGCAGTTTATCCGGATCGGGTAAATCAATACCCCTGTTGAAACCCAGCTTCAGTCCTTTTTTGGAAGGAATAATCACACAAATCAATTCCGCATATTTTTGCCCGTAGCAGTAAGCGATCATTTTCGCGGCAATGTCTACCTGCTCAGTAACACCCGGAAGATTTGCAAACAGCAGTTCACGAAGTTTTAAAGCATGGCTGAAAACCTGCTCATCATACTGTGATAAGAAATCGGTTACTTTATTGTCTGTTTGCATTTTATTAATATTGCCCGAAATCATTTTATTTTTGACCTGACCGGTTAGGCATTTACGGTGTGACGGAAATAGTAATCTTTCTGTCGAATTTAATACAAAAGTTTAATAGTAGTAGAGCATTTGAGTTCAAGCCGCCATATTGTTAATCCCGTTATAGTCAGTGCGCCTTTGGTTGATTTTTTTGTGCCTTAACGACTTCAAGTTTAATCCCTTTTAATTCGATTTTGATAGCGGTGAACCAAATGTAGTATCCCAGTAAAGCAACAGGCAATTACATTATCTGCAGAAATCTTAATTTATCTTTATGTTATCCGTTAAGTTAAGTTTACTGAGAAAGTAGGATAGCTTCATATCGGAATAGTCCTGAGACAACTTTCCATTAGTTAATCGCTTCAAAAATAAATTATTGTCAATTTTAGAATCAATTTTTAATACGTCTTTATTTTCTGTTGAGTCCCATCCAATAATTTCTGAATGCCCTCTGCTTTTATGTTCTGATTTAAAGTTCTCATAGAATTTCAACAAGTAAGCTTCAATTTCTACACAAAGACTTTTGTTGTCATCATCAATAAATGGATGCACGATTTGGAAGAATTCTTCTTGAATTTCAATAATTGACAATTTTTTATTAGAAAGTGCCGAATAAAATCTTTCGTGGATCATCTTTATGTAGACAAGAAAGATAAAAATTGTGGGTATTAGGTAATTATCATAATTTAAGGTGCGGAATGTTATTCGAGTATGCGCTAAAATTTTCTCTTGTTGCCGGAGGGTAAGATTACCTAGAAACATTTTTCCAGTCAGAACAAATTTGTCTTTGTCATATTCAAACCCGCTATATCTATTCCTTTCTGCTGATTTGAAAAAAGTATCATAGTCAAAATAATCATACAAATATTCGAAATATTTTCCTTTCTCAGCTTCTGGAATAGAGTATTCAATGTCAATAAATCTTTTTAAATATTCATTTGAATCTAGTTTTTCAGAACCGTAAACTCCACAAACTGCATTGCCTAACTGCGTTTTGTCAATTGATAAAACGAAAACAATATTAGGCACAGAAAAGAAATGTTTGATTTGTTCAAGCAGCAGAACTGAATAATTAGGGCGACATCTGTCTAATTCGTCAATTATAAAAATCAATGGCTTCCCTCTTGATTCATTTGCAACGAATTCTGACAAGCTCTTTTTGAAATCAGCTATTGATTTTTTACGAGATGCATAGTCCTTGACATCTTCCTCAAAAATTTCTATAAAGCTTTTTGAAGTATCTGATAATGCATCTGCAAGTGTTTCGTAAGCCTCTAACCAGTCCCATCCTTGTTATACGAAAAAAAAGCTGTAAGGGTCG
>CALKHN010000118.1 GCA_937991535.1 uncultured Sphingobacteriales bacterium | reverse complement strand
CGGCGGTTCTTCGGAACCGCTTTTTTTATGTTATTTTAGTCGGACAATAGTGATTGATAATTATAAAAAGAAATAGCGATGAACTGGAAAGTAATAAAAACGGAAAGGGAGCATAAAAGGGCCGTTAAACGTGCAATGGAAATTTTTCATGCAGCACCCGGTACACCTGAGGATGATGAACTGGGTGTATTGATTCTTTTGATAAAAGTGGAAAATCCACGTAAACTGATAAAAGACTATGAATACAGGAGGATTAAAATGCCTGCATTGGATGTACTGGAAGTGATCAAAGAAAAAATGCGGGAAAGGGGATTAAAAAACAAGGATCTTGAACCTGTTACTGGCAGCAAAGCGTATGTGTCATCCATTCTCTCCGGCCGCAGGGAAGTAACGCTTAAAATGGCAAAGCGGTTAAAAGATTATTTTCAGTTGCCGGCCGAACTGTGTTTACAGGCTTCGTAAGTTTTAAGCCAGTGGCAGCCAGCCGTGGGTTGTGTTTCATCGCCCATAGAAACAAACACAATGTCGACGAACCTGCAATGATTAAAGCGAAGATGGATTCCTCCCTGCCTGCCCTTTAGGCAAAGCTGCGTGCCAATGACAAACTGCAGCAATAAAGTTGAACTTTAGCAATGAAGCCGAACAAAGAACCCACTATCAACTTTCTGGCGCGGGTGCAGCAGCATTGATTCGGGCTCGAATTGCTGAACAAATTACGTCAGGTCAGATATCGGTAATGTTTTCTGAAATCAAGGAGCGGCTATCTCATATTAACACAGCGAATATTCCAATCTATCTTTCCATTTACGCCAATCCGGCATCATTGTACTTTGAAGATTTTGAAATGATTTTGCGTGGTTGTGATGGACGAGATGACACAGCTCATGTATAATAACGTATTCAATACTTCCTTTGGGTGCTTTAATCAGCTCCGTGTTCAGAATTATCCTGCCTGCCGGTGTGCAGCTTCCCCACCTTTTTGCCATGACACGTATTGTTAATACAGGTTCTGAAATTCCATAACGTTTGAACCTGGGTAATACTTCTTCCAGCAGCTCTCTAAATACTACGGATGCCCTTCGTTTGTACCACTTATCCAGTTGCGCCTTTAGCACCTGGGGTTTTGGATCTTTACAGTGCATCCATAATTGACCGCGATACGCCTTTACGGCATCTTCTTTATCCTGCACTATCTTCAACCGGTACTGACGACCTAAATAAAGATGTGTTTCGCCATTTATAAAACGCCTTGGCGGAGTTGACGGTTTGTAAGTATTAAAGTGATCAATCCGACCTAATATCCATGGGGCTTTCAGTTTCACGCTTTCCAATACTTTTTCTTCGTTTGCATCTAATGGCGCCAGCACCTCAACCAAAGTATCCGGATGAATTTTTATGCCTAACGATTTACGTTTCTTGTATTCCAGATTAAAAAGAATAGTCCTGCTTCCAAATCTTACCTGATGCATCATTGGCTCTTGTATTTAGTTTCTGCCACTTTAATACACTCAGCTATCAATTGGTCTATTTGATCAAAGCTTATTTCCAGATCGTACCTGGTTTTCATTTCAAAAAGAAGATCATCTATTTCAATCCGCATCTTTCCTTTGATGTCATCGTTCTTTTGCCAGTCTATTACAGGGTGACCATTATCAAAAACATTCTTTTTTACCACATCATCAATCCCTATGGCTATCTCTGCTGCCATGGCGATTTTATTTGTTTTGGATGCTAAACCATCCTTTAGTTCCTCCGAAGCAAGGTTGTAAAAAGCAATAGCCGTGGGCTTGTCTTTTATAACTGAAGGAATATTGTTGCGCTTTCCGTTAAAGAACCTGTCTTCAAAGTCTTTCGCCTTAGCCAGATATTCTGCTTCGCTCATTCTTTGCTGGTGGTATTCTTTAATTGTCTCTTTTATCAATTCAGACAACCGCTTACTTTCAACAGGATCATCGTACCATTTCATTGTTATAGCCTTCAAAGTCCTACTTGCAATGTGATCAGCCTTAGCCGCCTTACCTGTAAGCTTTTCCAGTTCTGCCTGCCGTTCTTCTTTATCAAATATGTTTACCAGGTCTGTAATCTTCAATACCTCGCCATCGGAGGTAATATGCTTATCAATAAGTTTTTGAACCTGAGCTTCGTAATCCCTATGATCCGTTTCATCCATATATCGTCTTTTTACTGACACCCGAAGTGCCAAAAAGAACGCCGCATCTTTCTTGTACTTTTCAATCTGCTTTTCCGGAGTATTGTTGTTAAAATCCAAATTAGATAAGGCTAATTTCAGAAGTCTCAGGTACAATTGATATCCGATCGGGCAATTATAGTGGAATTTTTGATCCATTACGACGAACTAAAGCAGCAATCAGCACATGATAACCATACTTTAAGGAGCAGACTGTTCAAAAGCGCGGGCCATTAAATCTTGTTCGCTGGCAGGGATTTTATACGCTTTTGCAACCTTTTGCCAGTTGCCGGCCGCTTGCATTACTTTGGAAATGATTGCAGTTGCTTTATTTGCCGATACCCTGAAATATTTTGCCACCGACGCTGCCAGGTCAAAGTCCAGAGTATTATCCGTTTCAGAAATATTCAATGTCAGCCCTCTTCCATGGTACACAGGATTAACATCAAAGGCAGGAGAAAGGATCCATCCCCGCGGAGTGAGCAAAAAGCCGTGGTTACCAATTGCAAACTTGCAAATTCAAGTTCCCGCAATGAGGTTCAGGGAGGCGATGCAAGACTTGCGTTATCATGTAAAAATGGGCCGGTTGTTTCTTTTTTAAATCTAAGCGCGCCCATCCGGTGAGCATCAAATACACTAGGCAGATAATCTTCTTCAAAAAGCACCTTTGGCATCCTGGATTCCATTCTTGCAGCAATGGCTTCTCTTCGCATCATTAAAACACATCCCCATCTATCGGGTGATGAATCGAGAAAAATACCAAAATTCTTTTTCCCGGCTGAAAGATATTGAGTGCCCGTAAAAAGTTGCAAATCGGGGTCCAGGGTTTGAGCCAGCCCTGCGTCCAGCCATGCTTTGTTATACGCGAATGAGAATATCTCCCCGCCCCTGGTATGCGCAACCGATAGCGTTCCCATCAGGGCGGGGCCTTTCTGGCCTATCCAGTCAGCGTAAACTAAAATATCCATGGTTATTTATCTTTTCCTGAGACCTCTTTTTTTAATTTCCAGATCGGCATCCTGTAGTCTCCGGCCGAGTTCATCATCAGTCGCCACCTGTAGCAGGTCTTTTTCAAGGCCCAGGATAAACAACACTTGCGCATAAGCGCCGATGTTTACGTTGTACATCCCTTTCTCTACCTGCCATAAAGTGGTTCGGCTAATATTGGCCCGATCGCAAACCTGTTCGGTGGTTAATTTTCTTCGCAACCGGGCCAGCTTTATGTTTCCTCCCAGTTCCATCAGGATCTTCTCTACTTTAGGCGTGAGGGTTATTGTTCTGTTTGCCATAATGTTTATTATAACGAACAAATATAACTAAAAATGTTTACTATAGCAAACATTAATATCGAATCGAGATCCAATTCAAATGCAATTGATCTGTCCTTCACAAACGCAGGCTGTGCACTTTTCCTAACTTTCGCTTACATTACCCAAACAAACCTTAATTTTATACCACAAGCCGATCAGCCATGCGTATCCTTTTACTGTTTATCATAATACTGTGTTCCGTGCAGGTTAAGGCACAAAATGCCCTGCCGGCAAGTGATGCCAGTGATTTGCAACGGGAAGCCCTGGAAAACAGCAGCCCCTATGTAAAAAGTATTGCTGACAAAAAATGGTTCCTCAGCAAATACAGCGGTCTCTCAACAGGCTATAGTTTTTTTAAAGGCGGCAGTGTCAGCTTTGTAGCAGCACCCCTGGGTTTGCAACTGAACCGCAGGCTGAACAACAATTGGTACGCTTTTGCAGGCGTATCCGCGGCGCCTGTTTACATCAACTTCAATAGTGCTTACCGCTCTGCCGGTTTTAACAAGGCATACCCTGTAAACAGCCTTTTCAGAAGCAGCAGCCTGGGCATGCATGCACGGGCAGAGCTGGGACTGATGTATGTGAATGACGCCAAAACATTTTCTTTTTCAGGCAGCATCGGCGTTCAAAGGAGCAGCTATCCCGTATTTCCTTACCAGCAAGTGAATACGGTGCGGCCGATGCCTTTGCATGCGCCCAACAATTAATGCACACATCCTTATCGTTACCAAACGAGAACAGGCGCGAAAACCGCAGTTGAATTATAAGTGGCTGGTGGAGACGCCATCTACGGCAAACACATCCTTATCCTTACCGAAAGCAACAGGCACGAAAAACGTAGCGGAATTATAAGCATTGGTCATGAAGATGTTTTGCAAATAGTGAACGATTGTTACTATAAACTTTATCGCCTTCCCAATCGTTCACTTACCCGTTGTCTTTAGACTTGGTACTGCCGAAGTCACAGTAGTACAAAAGCTACATCAGGGAACCCACCGGAAAACGTGAGGTATTCGTCTTCCGGCGGCTTTTGGTTACTTTTTCCGCAAAAAGTAACAAAGAAAAAAACAGTCTGACCGGGAAAAAATGAAAAGTCACTATATTTAGCGACAGTGATGAACCTTTTAATAAAATATCCGCTCCACAAATACAGATAATTAAAGAAAAATGATGCTTATTATCGCGTTTACCAAAAAACAAATTTGTTTTTACTGCCTGCCTTTATTTTTAATCTCCACATTTTGGATGGCCTGCAAACAACCAGACAAGGCTGCAGTGGTTATCAAACAAATGGATTCAGCAACGGTCGCAAAGTTGGCTGACTCTGTAGAAGCCATTGTAAAACCAGAACTGGCAGAGGGGTTAACGCTTCGCCTGTGGGGCACAGATTCCCTGGTGATATCGCCTGTGGCCATACAAATGGACAATGATGGCGTTCTTTATTATACCACTACCGGCCGGCAAAAAAATTCGGAGTTCGACATTCGTGGTCACCGCGATTGGGAAATTCCTTCCATTTCCTTTCAAACCGTGGAAGACAGGAGGGCTTTCCTGCACAAAGAATTGTCGCCGGAAAACAGCAAACGCAATGAATGGCTGCCCGACCTGAATAAAGACAGTTCTCACGACTGGAAGGATCTTACTGTACAAAAAGAACACATCTATAAGCTGGAAGACAGGAATGGCGACGGCATTGCAGACCAGTCGCAACTGATCGTTGATGATTTTAATGACGAAATAACGGATGTTACCGGCTCGGTATTCAAATACGGCGATGACCTGTATGTTGCTGTGGCGCCCGACCTGTGGAAGATGAAAGACAAAGACGGCGATGGTATTCCGGATGAAAAAACCTCGCTGTCGCACGGTTATGGTGTGCACATCGGCTTTGGCGGCCATGGCATGTCGGGCATTGAAATGGGACCCGATGGCAGGATTTACTGGCAGATCGGGGATATTGGATTCAATGGCAAGGGTTCCGACGGTCAAAGCTGGGCCTATCCCAACAGTGGCGTAATTGCCCGCTGCAACCCTGATGGCAGCGATTTTGAAATATTTGCCGCCGGCATCCGCAACACCCATGAATTTGCTTTTGATGAATACGGCAATCTGCTGAGCGAAGACAACGATGGCGACCATCCCGGTGAAAAAGAAAGGCTGGTGTACATCGTTAACGGGTCCGATGCGGGCTGGAGAAGCAACTGGCAATACGGCAAATACCGCGATCCTAAGAACAATACCTACAAAGTATGGATGGAAGAAAAAATGTACCTGCCCCGCTTTGAAGGACAAGCAGCTTATATTACGCCCTGCATCAGCAATTACGTGAGCGGTCCGGCGGGCTTTGTGTACAATCCGGGAACCGCGCTGGGCCCCCAATATAAAAACAGCTTTTTCGTGGCCGAATTTGTGGGCAATCCCGGTAATTCCGCAGTGCATAATTTCAGGCTCAAACCCAAAGGCGCGGGTTTTGAACTGGGTGAAACCAAAAAAATACTGAGTGGTGTACTGGTAACCGGAATGGATTTTGGACCCGATGGCGCTTTGTACTTAGCCGACTGGATTGACGGCTGGGATACGCACGATTACGGGCGCATCTGGCGGATGGATGATGCGCGGGGCGCAGGCTCTGCTGAACGCGTGGAAACAAAAAAATTATTGTCCGAAAACTTTAGCGGCAAACCCGAGGAAGAACTGGCAGCCATGCTGGAAAACCCGGATATGCGGGTACGCCAAAAGGCACAGTTTGAGCTGGTGAAGCGGGGCGGGGATGGAGCAGCCATTTTTCAGAAAACATTTTCCGTGTCGGGTAACCAACTGGCACGCGTAAATGCTATATGGGGCATGAGCCAACTGGCGCGGAAAGACAAAAAATATGCTGTTCCGTTATTGCCTTTGTTGCAGGACAGCGATGCCGAAATAAGAGCGCAGGCTGCCAAATGGCTGGGCGATATGAAATACGCTGAAGCGGGTGAAAAACTGGTACCCCTTTTGAAAGATACGGCCAGCCGGGTTCGGTTTTTTGCAGCGGAAGCGCTGGGAAGGATCAAATACGATCCTGCTACAGATGCGATCATTGCCATGCTGCAAAGCAATAATGATGAAGACGTCTACCTGCGACATGCCGGCAGCCTTGCATTGGCCCGTATAGGCAAAGCGGAGCCTCTTATCGCCCTGGCGCAAAGCCCTTCCCGCGCGCTGCGTATAGCCGCTGTGGTGGCACTCCGGCGAATGGGCGATGCAGGTGTTGCGAAGTTCCTCGATGATAAGGATGAGTTCGTAGTAACAGAAGCGGCAAGAGCCATCAATGACGACAATTCTATAAAAGATGCTTTACCCGCTTTGGGAGACCTGTTGGGCAAAACCCATTTTACAAATGAAGCGCTCATCCGGCGCAGCATCAATGCCAACCTGCGCGTTGGCAGCGCAGAAGCCATGACGCAGCTGATCAGCTATGCCATGAAGGAAGGCGCTCCTGCTGCCATGAGAGCCGAGGCTATTGACGCATTAAGTGTATGGGCAAAACCGTCTGTACTGGACCGGGTAGACGGCTATCTCCGCGGTGTTGTAGAAAGAGATTCCAGCCTTCTGCAAAAAAATATGGCATCGCCATTGGCAGCATTGTTGAAGAATAAGGAATTGCCTGTGCGCCTCAGCGCAACAAAAGCTATTGCCCTGCTGCACATCAACGATGCGCTTCCCGCGTTGTTTACACTGGTAAAAAATGATCCCGCGCCTGATATGCGCATTGAAGCGCTGAATACCCTGGTAGCGCTCGGCTACCCGCAGGCGGGTGAAGCGGTGAGCCAGGCGCTTTTTGATAAGGAAAAGAAAGTAAGGGTGGAAGGGCTTAACCTGCTGCAGCAAATGGATCTTCCCAAAGACCTTATGGTTTCATTGTTGTCAAAAGTAATAGCCGGTAAAACCATGGAAGAAAAGCAGGCAGCCATACTTGCCTTAGGAAAGCTTCCCAAAGAAAATGCGCAAAAGCCGCTGGAAGACCTGCTCAATACAATGGCTTCGGGGAAGTTATCGCCTGATCTATACCTCGAGCTGGGCGAAGCCATAGACAGCAGCGGTGCGGTTGAACTGGCTGCAAAATACAAGACCATTACTCAAAAAATATCGCATGGCGATCAACTGGCCGCATATGCAAGCAGTTTATACGGCGGCGACATATCTAAGGGAAGAGCGATTTTCTTTCGCAACCAAAACGCACAGTGCATGAAATGCCATTCATACGATGACAGGGGTGGCAATGCCGGCCCACGACTGAACGACATAGCCGGCAAAATCAGCAGGCAACAAATATTAGAGGCGCTTATTGATCCGGGCGCCCGACTTGCACCAGGATATGGTATCGTTGTGCTTGAATTAAAAGATGGCAGCAATGTATCGGGCATAGTGGACTCAGAAACAAAAACCAGCCTCACTTTAAAAATAGGCGGTGAACCTTTACGGGTGATTGCAAAAGACCAGGTTGCCAAACGAACCGATGCGCCATCGAGCATGCCCGACATGAAAACGATCCTTTCCAAAAAAGAAATACGTGATGTGGTAAGTTTTCTTGCAGCACAGAAAACGGATGACTAAACAATAGTACAAGTGCTGTAAACAATTTTGATCCGTTATATATATGCGAGAAGAGAAATATAGCTGCAGGCGTACTTATTTAACATCCAAAATTAACGTCATAATCTTTATTGTAAGTTCATCAATAGGCTGCCGGCGCAGCTACCCGTATAAGCCATAAAAATCTTTATTTTAAATAAAGTCTATAAATTCCTTAGTTTCCGGGGGCAGCTGCTGTACGCGCCGTCAGATAAAATAGAGATTGTAGTGGCAGCATACACATCTAGTCAGCAGCCCGACGGTTATGCCCTGGTGTTTGCAGGCGTTGTAACAACACAACGCCCCGCATACCGTCAATTTGAACAAATCATTGCAGACCTAAAATATGATCTGCCAAGCCGTAATCCTTTTGACCGTAAAATTGACCACAATACCACGTGGCGGTCGGCAACGACCTTGGCGCCGCTTCGCTGAATGTTGACATAAAACTACTACCGTTCCTCTTTTTCTTCGAGCGCATCGCCATCAGCTTATCTTAATGTTGAAGGATATATGCTGCTCAATGCCAGGGCTGGCTTCAGAGTGTCAGGCGGTTTGTCGGCCTTCTTGTGGAGCCGCAATTTGCCCGATAAAAACTATTTTGAGCAGTTGTTGCCTGCCGCTGGCAATGCGGGGCATTATGCGGCTGTGCCTGGCAACCCCAGAACCTTTGGCATAACCCTGCGCTACAGCCTGTAATATAATTCCGGCGATGCAGAAATAATTGTGCTGGCCAACATTTTTGCGGGTGTACCATATTTTAAAATGCTGCCTCCATCCCGGGGCAGTTTTTTATTTGGTAACCGATGTGCGGGCAGGCATACCTAACGTTAAAGAATACACGAATATGTAAACAGCCTCCGTTTTTATTAAATGCTTCATCGCGGGCTGTTCCATTTAACAGTTACAATTCCCCAACGCTGAAAAAAAGGTTATTTTTGTTTTGCACGGAAAACAATATTTATGATTAGCGTAATTATACCTGCTTTAAATGAAGGATCTACCATCCGGAAAGTAATTCAGCGCATCAAACAAACAACTGTGCCGCTGGAAATTATTGTAGTGGATGATAATTCCACAGACCAAACGGTAAGTGAAGCTTTAAAAGAAGGTGCAAGAGTGATTACCAGTTCCAAAAAAGGCAAGGGCATATCTATGCATGAAGGAATGCTGGCGGCGGCTTTTGATATCATTGTGTATCTTGATGCTGATATTCTCACCTATCCCAAAAATATTGTAAAGCTGCTTGCTGATCCCATCATAAACGATGAAGCAGACTTTGTAAAGTCTTTTTTTGACCGGCAGGGTGGCAGGGTAACCCAACTCGTTGCCAAGCCGCTTTTAAGTATTTTTTTTCCTGAACTGGAAGTATTTTCCCAGCCACTGAGCGGCATGATCGCTGCCCGTAAGGATTTTTTGCAGCAGGTTGAATTTGAAAATGATTACGGGGTGGATATTGCTTTACTCATAGATGCTTTCAATAAAAAAATGCGGATAAAGGAAGTGAATATCGGCTTTGTTAAAAACGATATGCAAAACCTGGAAGCCCTGGGAAAAATGTCGCGCCAGGTATCCAGAACCATTTTGCAGAAAGCTGCTCAGTCTTCCAGCGACAACCTCGAAACACTGTCCAATATCCATACCATTAGTGATGAAATGGATTTTGCCATTAAGGAATCCATCCAAAAACTAAAAAAGATCATCGTTATTGACATCAATGTAATACTGGACCTGGATTTCGACCAGGCGGCAGCAGCTTATTATGGTATAGAACACCGCTTAATGCAGCTCATCAATACCTATAAAGACCCGGAATCCAGGATCAAAAAAATGGCTTTGCTTTTAAAGGGCAGATCCCTGCCCGAGCTGCAGGCCATCGCCGATACCATTCCCATTGCACCCTATACAAGGGAAACCATTTCGCGGTTAAAACAAAACGGTTACATCAGTATATTGCTCTCTGACGGATTTGATGTAGTAGCCAATCACATTAAAAACAAGCTTGGATTTGATTATTGTTTTGCCAATCATCTTATAATGGAAAAAAGCAAGGCAACAGGAGCATTGGAATTTCCCGATTTTTTTACCGATCCCGATGAACCTGGTATACATTACAACAAGGCCGCTATACTCAAATACCTTACCCTGAATTTTAATATACCACAAAAAAATATCGTTTTTGTGGGCGATCAGCCCGAAGATATCCCTATGCTTCAGTCGTCAGGGATGGGTATCGTTACACCAAAGGCGCCTTCTTCGGTTAAACTATGGGCCGATAAAGTATTGCCCGGCGATTCATTAAAGCCCCTCGTGGGTTTGATCAATGGCGATGACAAAGACAGATCTGCAAAAAACAATTCAATAAAATACCTGGCAGGAATAGGCTTGATTGCAGCTTCCGCCGCTTTTGCAGGCTACTACCTGTATTTAAAAAGCAGGGGAAAAGCAAAAATGGCGCAATAGCAAATAAAGCCCGAAGATTGTAAAATCTGAAATCCGACGGAGGCATGGCAGGAAGGTTAGGAACTTTGAGCGTAAATCTCCTCATGTTCGCACAAATCAGCAAATCTTATCTTTGACCCTAAAATTGTTATGCATGCTTAAAGTTGGCATTTTCGGGGCAGGTCACCTGGGTAAGTTTCACATTGGCAACTGGCAGAAAATTAAAACCGCGGAACTGGTGGGATTTTATGATCCTCATGATGATACAGCAACCGCGGTAGCCAACGCGTACAAATTAAAAAGATATGAAGATGCAGATGCACTGATGGATGCGTGCGATGCTGTTGATATTATTGCTCCTACTACTCTCCATTTCGAATTGTGCGAGAAAGCGATCCGGAAAAGCAAACATGTTTTTGTTGAAAAACCGCTTGCCGACACCATGGAGCAGGCGAATAAAATTGTGAAGCTGGCCAAAGAAGCGAATGTAAAAGTGCAGGTAGGCCATGTGGAAAGATTTAACCCCGCCTACCTGGCCCTAAAGGGATATGAACTCAATCCCATGTTCATAGAGGTACACCGCCTGTCGCAGTTTAACCCCCGTGGAACGGAAGTAAGTGTAATCCTGGATTTGATGATCCACGATATTGATATTATACTGAGCATTGTAAAAAGTGGTGTAAAAAACATTTCTGCCAGTGGCGTGGCGGTGATAACCGATACCCCGGATATTGCCAATGTGCGCATAGAATTTAACAACGGCTGCGTGGCCAATCTTACCTCTTCGCGGATCTCCATGAAAAAAATGCGGAAAATGCGGCTCTTCCAGAAAGACGCTTATATCGGTATTGATTTTTTGGAGAAAAAAACGGAGATCATCAAACTGAAAGACGACAACGACAAAGATGCTTTTACTTTTGATATAGATACGCCATCAGGTAAAAAGGTGATTGCGATAGCCAATCCTGAAATTCCCGAGGCCAACGCCATTTTACTGGAGCTGGAAGCTTTCACGCAATCCATTATACAAAATGCACCCACTGCTGTTTCAGAAGTGGATGGCTTAATGGCGATGGATGTGGCGCATCACATTTTACAAAAGATACAGTCGGCCAATTACCTTGTTAAATGACAAGTATGCGTTAATATCCAAATGAAAAACCAAAAGAAAATAAATACTTCCTGGTATGCGGTTAGTGATTATATAGCCGCGGCGCTGGCATGGGCTATCGCTTTTTTCATTCGAAAGCATTTAACCGGCTTTGAACTGAACATTGCCGGAGAACTTTTACACAATACACAATTGTTACTGAGCATTTTTCTTATTCCAACCGGCTGGCTGGCACTGTTTATGATGCTGGGCAGTTATCATCGTTTGCTGTACACCAAGTCGTGGTTTTCGGAATGCATAGTAACCTTCATCAGCACACTTGCAGGATCGGTGTTTCTTTTTTTTGTGCTGGTGCTCGATGATAAGCGGGCCAATTATCCCTATTATTACAAAGCCTTTCTGTCGTTGTTTTTCCTGCATTTTGTTTTAATATGGAGTGGAAGAATGTTGTTATTGAATATGGCCAAACAGCAACTGAAAAAAGGCAGCATTTGGTTCGATACGGTAATAGTGGGTAACAATCCAACAGCCATTCACCTGTTTAAGGAAATCAAAAAAAACCAGGCGCTGCTGGGATACAAATTCAACGGCTTTATCACTACCCATGCATCCTCCAATGGATTACACCAGCACCTTCCCTTCCTCGGCACTGTTGATAACCTCGAAAAAATACTGGAAACCAGCGACCCCGACCAGGTGATAATTGCCGTAGAGAATTCATTTCCCGATGAAGTAACGTCTATCATTAACCGCATAAGCGAAAGAGACATAGAAATTAAGATCGCTCCGAACAATCTCGATATTCTTGCCGGTTCCGTACGCACCAAAAATGTGCTGGATGCCCCGCTCATTGATATTAAAACCGGGTTGATGCCCGAATGGCAATTGTATTTTATCAGGTTAGCAGATGTGTTGCTCTCTTTGACCGGACTGATATTACTATCTCCGCTGTTGTTGTATGCTGTCATAAGAGTACGATTTTCCTCTTCAGGGCCTGTTATTTTTACGCAGCAAAGAATTGGCTATAAAGGCAAACCTTTTTTTATGTATAAATTCCGCTCTATGTATGCCGATGCGGAAAAGAATGGGCCGGACTTGTCTTCGCACGGCGATCCGCGAATTACCCCCTGGGGAAAAACCATGCGCAAATGGCGAATTGATGAACTGCCACAATTCTGGAATGTTATAAAGGGCGAAATGAGCCTGGTAGGCCCCCGGCCCGAAAGACAATTTTATATTGACCAGATCAATACAAAAACCCCTTACTTTAAATATTTACTCAAAGTAAAACCCGGTATTACCAGCTGGGGCATGGTGAAATTCGGTTATGCCGAAAATGTAGATCAAATGATTGAGCGTATGCAGTACGAACTGGTGTATATCGAAAACATTTCCCTTTCGCTTAATTTTAAGATACTCCTGCATACATTACAAATTATACTGAAAGGAAAAGGCAAATGAGATATGCATTTTTCATATTGGCCTTTCATTGCCTGGTTGCAAAATCTGTTGCACAGGAAGCATACTGGCAGCAGCAGGTAGATTATACCATCAATGTATCACTCAATGACGTGGAACATACATTAGATGGCTTTATTAAAATATATTATACCAATCATTCGCCCGATACATTACAGTATATATGGTTTCATTTATGGCCCAATGCCTATAAAACCGACAGAACGGCTTTTAGTGACCAGATGCTGGAAAACGGAGATACCAAATTTTATTTTTCCAACCCTCAGCAGAAAGGATATATTAATCAGCTCGATTTCAGGGTTAACAATGTGAGAGCCGGCACAGAGGATCACCCCGACCACCTGGATATCATAAAAGTGATGCTGCCTTTGGCGCTTTTGCCCGGTCAGCAAATGTTGATCACTACTCCCTTTCATGTTAAACTGCCGTATAACTTTTCAAGAGGCGGGCATGTTGGGCAATCGTACCAGGTAACTCAGTGGTATCCTAAACCTGCGGTGTATGACCGCAAAGGATGGCATCCCATGCCTTACCTGCAACAGGGAGAATTTTACTGCGAGCAGGGAAATTTTGATGTAACCATTACCCTTCCTGAAAACTATGTGGTGGCCGCTACGGGAGCATTGCAAAATGAAACCGAAAAAGAGTGGCTGAAAACCCGCGCTACATATTCCTGGAAAGAAACCCGGCACCGGAAAAAAGTAAAAGGAGGTTCTTTTAAAACCATCCGGCAGGCATTTCCCCCTTCAGCCGCCGGCACAAAAACCCTTCATTATCAACAAAACGATGTGCATGATTTTGCCTGGTTTGCCGATAAGCGTTTTATTGTACAACACGACACCTGCACATTGCCCCCCGGTAAAATAATTGATGTGTATGCTTTCTGTACACCTGCTTCCCAAAAACAGTGGATTAACAGCATAGCCTATGCGAAGCAGGCACTGCGTTTTTACTCTACTTCGGTTGGCCCGTATCCGTTTACCACCTTAAGCATGGTTGAAGGCCCGTCCCACATAAAGGGTGGAATGGAATACCCAACGATTGCTGTACTTACTGCGCCTAAAAGCGATCGGCTAACAGAGCGAATCATCGTTCACGAAGTGGGGCACAACTGGTTCTATGGTATTTTAGCCTCCAATGAGCGTGCGCATCCCTGGATGGATGAAGGGATGAACAGCTTTTACGAAAAACGATACCTTAGCAGCTACAAAACAACTGCCAGAAAATTCAATCCTTCCTGCCTAGAAAAAGTTGCGTTTGAATCGGTAGCCGCCGTAAAAAAAGATCAGCCGGTTAACCTGCCTGCCGATGCGTTTTCCTTTACCAACTATTATTTATCTGCTTATTATAAGGCATCACAATGGATGCAGTTGCTGGAAACCTCATTGGGTAAAGCGCTGTTTGATTCCTGCATGCAGGCTTATTACAACCAATGGCAGTTTAAACATCCCTATCCCGAAGATTTTAAAAATGTTGTAGCCACCGTAAGCGGAGAAAACACCGATAGTATTTTTCATTTGCTCGATTCCAACGGGAGCCTGTTGCCCACCGCTTCTGAAAAACTGCGAATTGCATGGATTGGAAAAGCCGGTGCCGGCAACAAATATCACTATGCAGGTGTGGCGCCTGCTATGGGTTTTAATGATTACGATAAACTGATGCTGGGCGGCATCGTGCATAATTATAACCTCCCGTTTACCCGCTTCCGGTTCATTGCCGTTCCATTGTATGCCACGGGCAGCAGGCAATTTGCCGGTATTGGCCGGGCAACATATACCTGGTACCCCGAAAATATTTTTCAGAATATTGAAACCGGTATAAGCGCTGCCAGATTTTCGGAAAATGCTTATAGGGACCAGGACAATCCTGCTACACATTTGCATTTTACAAAACTCAGCCCTCATGTAAGGTTTACTTTCCGCAACAGGCATGCGCGCAGCCAGCTCAGCCGCTTTATGCAATGGAAAGCATATATTATTAATACAGATGCTTTGCAGTTTTCATGGGATTCTGTATTAATGAAAAACCGGTATGCCGTACATTCCCGAACCACTGCTATTGGCCAACTACGGTATGTAACAGACAACAGCAGGGCGTTGTATCCCTATCGTTATGAATTGCTGCTTGAAACTTCAGACAATTTTGGACGGTTAGCGTATACAGGAAATTATTTTTTTAATTATCCCCAGGGCGGGGGATTAAACACGCGATGGTTTGCCGGAAAATTTTTTTATATAGGCGACAAAACCTCCCGGAAACAGTTCGATACGGATCAGTATCACCTTAACATGACGGCTCCAAAAGGATACGAAGATTACACCTACAGTAATTATTTTATAGGCCGCAATGAGTTTGAGGGCGCATTGTCGCAGCAGGTAATGATAAGAGATGGCGGCTTCAAGGTACGAACAGATCTGCTGAGCAACAAAGCAGGCAAAACAGACGACTGGCTGATTGCGCTTAATCTAACTTCATCCCTTCACCCAAAAATTCCCCTGAAATTATTTTTTGATGCCGGCACATACAATGAAGGATGGAAAAGCAATTCCGGTGCGCCACGAATATTATATGATGCAGGTTTGCAGTTGTCTTTGTGCAGAGATCTTCTGAATATATACGTTCCATTGCTGTACAGTAAGGTATACCGCGACTATTTTAAATCAACACCCGGCAACAACTTCTGGCAAAGAATATCATTCAGCATAGATATACAAAATATCAGTTTTAAAAAGATCAGTCCTCATATTCCATTATAAGAAACCACTTCTTTTCATGACCAACGACATTCAATACCTCAAAAGAAGTGAAATTGACATTGTAAAATGGGATGCGTGTATCGAAAGAAGCAAAGGCGTGATATACGGTTATTCCTGGTGGTTAGACCATATGGCCAGCCATTGGGATGCCCTTGTATTAAATGATTATAAAGCCGTAATGCCCCTTACCTGGAGAAAAAAATACGGCTTTTACTACATTTACCAGCCCTTTTTTACGGCATCGCTAGGCGTTTTCGCGGGTAAAGCACCGTTTGCTGATATAGTTCAGTTTTTACAGGCTATTCCCGCAAAATTTAAATTCATTGATATTGATGTCAGTGAAACCCATACATTACGGGAAGCCCATCCCGTTGCCGGGCTCACAGTGCACAAGCGATTAAACGTAATGCTGGATTTGGGAAAATCCCGCTCTGCCTTAACCGGTGCGTACAGCAGGTTGGCCAAACGATCACTGGAAAAAGCAAACAGGCATAGCATAATAGTCGTGCGCAACGATACCCCGGAAGATATCATCACTTTATACCGTAAAGCATACAATACATCGCACCCGGGCATTAGGTCTAAAGATTATCATTCACTCACTAACTGCTGCAATATGGCAGGCGAAAAGAATCACCTTAAAACATATACTGCACACACACCGGGGGGCGAAACGATCGCATTTTACATCGTGCTTTATGACAACAATTTCGTGTATTCTCTGGTAGGAGGAAGTACTGCAAAAGGAAAATCAATGGGTGCGTTTTACCTGCTAACCGATGCCGCCATACAAGACCATGCAGGCAGCGGCAAAACATTCAGGTTTGAAGGATCGGATATTCCCGGCATTGCTTTTTTTAACCGGCAGTTTGGACCTGCGGAAGCCTTTTATATGCACATTAAAATGAACCGCCTGCCATTCCCGGTGAATCATTTTAAAAAAAAGTGATTGTATTATCCCTGTTTGATTGCCCACAATAAGGTTGAATGGCAATCTTTTTCACCGGGTTGATATATTTCAAAACCTTTAGTACGCAATAAAGTTTCGCACACACTCCGGTACCCCTCTGCATGAATCTCAACAACAAGCATATTGATTTTTTCCAGCCATTCAGTATTTTTTGAAAAAAGCGCTTCCTCACTACCTTCAATATCTATTTTAAGGAGATCAATTTTGTCCAGTTCAAACATACTGCACAACGTATCCATACTTAGTGCCCGCACGGGCATATCCGTTACCTCACTTGTAACAGTGGTATTGTAGGCCTTTTCCTGCATTCGCATATACATTGTTGTATCCTCAGCAAAGGCAGCCGCGTGCAGTGGCATAACCCGCCTATCTGATATTTCACCGGAAAGATTGCACAAAAGCAAATCCATATTGTATTGATCTGCTTCTATTGCATACAGCCCGCGTACGGAATAATATGCAGCAAAAAACAAGCATGCCATCCCGGTATTGGCGCCAAGATCAAGCACGGGACCACTAAGCGTTTTATCCGGCCATGGAAGCCTGTATGCTTTTTGCCAGAATATTTCATAAAATATAGCAATATCCCCCGCATAAGTTCTTAAAAAAATTGTTTTTCTTTTTCCATTCAGAAGCAAATGGTAGCCAACGGGCATGGCGGGATGCACTACCGGCTTTTTAGCATAACGGTATCTTTTCGTATTGATCAGCAACCGGATAAACGAAGACAGGTCTGCCGTAATGGTATAACAGAAAATCAGCTTCCGGAATGCTGTGGTAATTTTTTTAAACATGAAATGGATATTGTGGAAACATCGCCAAAGCTGTGCTTCACATTATGCTTTTCTCGATAGTTGTTCTGCTATTAACAGGTCTGCAGGCAACGTGATCTTAATATTTTCTTTTTCCCCTTCGATCATAAAAATTTCGTATCCTGCCGCTTCCGCTACTGTTGCTTCATCGGTAAAAGCTTCATTATAAGGTTGCTCAAAAGCCGATAAAAGAATATTGCTCCGGAAAGTCTGAGGTGTCTGAACAGCAAGCAACCTGCTTCTGTCCACTACCCTCGTTTTATTCCCTTCCACCATTCTTATGCTGTCGTTTACGGCTACAGCGGGAATGGCATTTCCTTTTTCCAGTGCTTGTTCATAACAGCGCCGGATAAGCGCTTCAGTAACCAGACACCTTACTCCATCATGTACAAAAACAACCGATGTTTTATTGATCTTTGTTAACCCGTTCTGCACGGAATGAAAACGGGTAGCGCCGCCTGAAACGATCTGAATCCGGGACGGAGCGGTTGTCTTCGAAACGAGTTGTTTACCCTGTTCCCCGAAAGAGGGGGGGAGCACCAGTATGATCTGCAGGTCGGCGTAAGCACGCAAAAAAGTTTCTATCGTATGCAGCAATACCGGCTTACCATTCAATAACATAAACTGTTTTGGAACAGCGGAGCCCATTCTCGCTCCCGTTCCACCGGCTACTATTACAGCATATTTTGTCATATCTCAATTTCGGGGAAAATTAATGATTACCCATGAAATGTTCATCGATAAAATTTCATCAGATTGCCCCCGCACCTGTCTCCGCGTGGTGGGAAGATGAGCGCATCGTCCATTTTCCGGTTCGCGCAGACAAAGACATGTGCGATATAACATTCGGCTAATAAATAATATATTAAATACGCAGGTGAAACAGGATTTGTAAATTGCAATATGTTCAAACCATATATTTATTTGCTGTTTTGCGTGGTTGCGGCCTGCCGTACAGCTCCCGTTAAGCAGGAGCAGGAGATTTTGGCACTCAGAGAAATAAATGAACTGGTTACCGTAGAATATATCGTAAACAAAATCATTAAGGCCAGTGACGACGAAACCTGGTATAAGATAGGCGACCGGAAAATATTGATGACCTGTGAGGCCACCCTTAAAGCAGGTATTGATTTTTCTGCTATTGGTGGTGAACACATTCAGGTCCACAATAAAGAAGTTACCTTAATCCTCCCGCACGCTACCTTATTTTCTGTTAACATAAAACCGGAAGACCTTAAAGTGGCGTATGAAGAAATTGGCCCCTTTAGAACGCGTTTCACAACACAGGAAAGAGATCTGCTGGCGGCGCAGGCGCAAAAACAAATACAGGACAGTGCCGACTCATTGGGTGTATTACGAACCGCGGAAGCCAATGCCAGTTTATTTGCAAGCAACTTTCTGCGCAACCTGGGCTATGAAAAAGTGATTATTCAATTCGGGAACACACCTGTTAAACTCAATTGATCATGCGAAGCGGATGGACCAGGTATATTTTGCTTATCACCACTGTTCTGGTAGTGCTCCTGCTGCTGAACATGAAATGGCTGCCTTCTTTTAAGAATATCTTTAAACAGCAGCCGGTTACAATAGACAACACACCTATACTTATTAAAGAAATCAATGAACTGGCACAATTGTGCACCATTACGGCTTTTGATGAAGTGGTGGCGGATTCCGTTGTTATTAAGATGAAATCCCCGGTCGAAAGATTACTCCCAGATCTTTCGGTCTTTGGCAATTTGCCAATAACAGGTAAACGCCTTGTGATCATTGGAAAGGGAAAACTCATAGCGGGTGTTGACCTTAAAAAATTAAATGCCCAATCCATTTTTGTGCAGGGCGATTCCGTTTCCCTGTTGCTTCCCCATGCAGAAATATTAGATACGATCATGAACCCTTCGGATTTTGAAACTTTTAGCGAAACGGGCGAATGGAGCAGTGAGGCGGTTACAGCCGTTAAAGTAAAGGCGCGGAAGAAAATGGTTGAAAAAGCACTGCATCAGGGCATACTCAACAGAGCCAATGTACGCAGCATCGCATTGCTTGAAAATTTTTTGCGGGGTTTTGGATTTAAAAAAGTTACGGTAAAAACTATGGATTAGCATAAATTTTTCAAAGCTGTATATTCCAGTATGGTTCTTTTGGATACCGTATTATCCATTTTCCATTTTATAAGCCTTATCTCACCCGCTTCAACTTCTATTCCCGTAATATCACCATCGCTGAAACAGCAGCAACCACTGTTGAAATAGGTGGGCTTCAGCCGCAGATAATCTTCTGAAACATGATCATATTCCTGGCGGCGAAAAGCAATTTCTTTCTGCAAATTTGTTATGTCCGGGCTGTTATCGTTTTGTCGTGCAACAAGCAGTTGCTTATACAAACGCTCTAAGTGTGTCATTGATTCAAATACCGGCTGATGCGTATGTCCTGTAATAAGCACCAGGTTCTCCTGATGCAAACTCCATTCGTACATAAACTGGTTATGCTCTGTTTTAAGAATGTCGTTAAAGGCTGGTGTATTGATATTAAGGTCCAGATATGATTGTAAAGGCGCCCATATTTTTGCCACAAACCATGCGCTGAATTTATTGCCGTCGCTTTGTTTGTCGCCCTGGTGACCGTGTGTAAGAAAAATATCTATCGACTTTTGTCCGGTATTGTATTTTAACAACACCGCTTCGTACATGTGCACCGTTTCACCATAAATACTTATAAGCTGTAATGCGGCAAAAGGATCATTATTCCAGAATACATCATGATTGCCAAAAACTTTGATCAGCGCTTTTCTTTGAAGAAAATGTTTTTCCAGTTCAAAAGAAGCATGATTGTGTTTTTTTACGGTGAAGAGGTTAAATTTCCAAAGCTCTTCACTGTCCCCCAGCACGATCAATGTATAATTTTGCCCGTTGTAATAATTCAATGCGGCAATATAGTTTTGTTCTGCCGGTGCAAAATCATCCGAACGTTTTTTATTGCCCTTATGTAGATCAGAAAAAATAACAATCTTTTGCGGTGACACATTCAGATCAATAACAGCGCCTTTTTTACCGGGTTTTTCCCTGATCTGCTTATACAGCCTGGTAAGTGCATCGTGCACCCCTTGCCTGTTGGGGCGGGAAGAAAACCTGTTGGCTAACCTGGCAACCGGCTTTTTAAGGATGCGTTGCAGAAATGTACGAAGGCTCATGTAAAAAAAAGCAATACTACAAATTTTACTTCACCTCCAACATTTCTTCCCAGCACGTGCTATACCAGCGGTTGCACAGTTCCTGACGCATCTTTAGTTTTTATGGGTTACAAATAAACTGCCCCGGATGACCTTGCCGGGAACTAATCCGCTGAGCATTACACCTGCTTTTTTGTAGTAGTATCGGCCTCCGGCCACTGCTTAGAAAATCCACCTTTAGACAGGAACCCCAGTACTTCCGGTTTCATTTCATCTATTACGCCAACTGATTTGGGCTCATTGTTTTCACCAACCGATTTATAGATCCATCCCGGTTTTTCATTTCCGATCTCTGTAAGAAACAATTGCAATTTTAACGGGGAAAGATTTAAATGATGTTCTATTTCCTGTATATCCTTTTCGCCGGGATAAGGTAATATATATTCCAGCAACTGGTCGGCGATGTGTAAATGTGCAGTACGCATAGCATTCGGGAGGTTTATACCTGTTCACTCCTACTTCTAAAAACAATGCCAGTTCGTTTGGTTATAAATTGTTATCGAATATTTAATATTCCTTTTACCAATTTTTCCCATTGCACTTTAGACAAGCCGGACTGTGCACCCATACTTATGACGGCATTTCTAACGGCATCGCCAAAACTTTCGTTTTCTGTATTGGGCTTTTCGATTCTGCCATGTACTTCCGCCGTAATGCGCATGCCTTCTCTTTTTACTATAAACGAACTGGTAGCATCCTGCGCAAAAAAATGCGCTGTTGGTTTTTTCTTTTCAGGTTGCGGAGCTGGTCTCACACGCATTGCAACAGATTCATGTGCCCCCAGGTAACCTGGTTCCTCTTCTATCATTTCAATGCGTACCCAGTCAAACCCATCACCTGCTGTAGTTCCCGGTCCTGGAATATCAATGCGAAAATAATCGCCCACCTGGGGTGTGCATTTTTTTATTGTACCCCTGAAATCTGTTAAAACAAAAGATGCCGAAATGCCGCGACTGATGTCGGACCAGTGGTTAATGTCCAATAGCCTCTTTTTCGCCTCCGCAAATATCCGGTGCGCGTCTTCAGGCGCTGCGGCCTCCACATGTGCCGTAACATCCATTTTCTTTCCTACCTCCTGTGGAGGCACAGGCTCAACATCCCCGGTATGCATACAAATACATTTATGCCATTTTATTTTACATCAACCCATATTATTAATGCTATAAATGCAGCCGGCAAAGAGATAGGCTGTACCTCTTTGCTTTTCGATTTTAATTTACCGTAATCTCTTTAGTGGCTTTTACCTGGGTGGCCGATTTCGGCAATTCCAGTTTCAGCATGCCGTCTTTATAACCTGCGGAAATTTTGTCGTCTTTTATGTTATCGGGGAGCCTGAAACTGCGCGTAAAAGAACTGTAGCTATACTCCCTGCGGGTATATGCTCTTTGCTTATCGTTCGATGCATTTTCAGTTTTCGATTCCGCGCTGATCGTTAGTATATCATCATCCACTTTTACTTTAAAATCTCCTTTCTCAAAACCAGGGGCTGCCACTTCAACGGTATAGCCCGCTTCTGTTTCTGAAATATTCACCGCTGGAAACCCCCTCCCCAACCTGTCGGGCCACATATTGTCGAACAAATTGTTCATATTAAAAAAATCATTCCAGGAGTCCGGTGTGCGGCTTCCACTTTTAATGATATTACTCATAAAAACCTCCTTTTAATTCAAATAAAATAAAGGAATACAATAATAATACCATGAACGCGGCGAATGGTATAAACAGGTGGCAGAAAATAAAAATCTGTTGTAACCATTAATTGGGAAAATTATTTCTACCTGTGGTATTTATTCTACAACCACCAATCACATTGATGTTTGCTATTTTTTTAATATGAAGAGCCCAATGCAAAAAAGCCGAAAATACCCGTTGATCGTTCTTTTTCGCTAATTTCGTGCACCAGTTTTATGAACAGGATTAAACCAGATTTGGATATTGTAAGTGATTTGCTGAAAGCTGCCCTTGCGGCTCAACCCAGTTCTTCTTTTATACAAAGTTTATTATATCAATACCAGGAGCGGGGAGGGCTAAGCAAAAAACAACTGGAGGGATTGTACCATAAAGCCGCTAAAATAGCTGCCATTCCCGAAAACAAACTCACTACTTTAGAAGCGATTATTAAAAAGAAACCGACCAGGTACAAATCAGTTCCTCCGGTTCCTTCGCCGCTTTATATTAAAGACGAAAGTGCCGGCCGTATGCTCGCTGCTATACTGGCAAAGTATCCGCAGCATAAAAGAGTATTGTTTTTAAAAGCCAAATACGATAACAACGAAACGCTTACCACGGTAGAATTAAATGAATTGCAAAAATTTAATAAAATGCTTCAATAGATAATTTCAGTAATTTCCCGAAAAATAACCCCTAAACACACATATTTATAAAGTATATGAATGATTTGCTCAGGCAGTTTTTAGAAAAAGTACAATGCAGAAATACAGCGGAACCGGAGTTTTTACAAGCTGTGTCGGAGGTGGCCGAATCACTTATCCCTTATGTTGAGAAGCATCCGAAATATAAAAATAGTAAAATCCTGGAGCGCATTGTTGAACCAGAAAGAGTAATCATCTTCAGAGTACCCTGGTTGAATGACAAAGGAGAAGTGGAGGTGAACAGGGGCTTCAGGGTGCAGATGAACAGCGCCATCGGGCCCTATAAGGGAGGACTCCGCTTTCATCCCTCAGTAACACTAAGCGTACTTAAATTCCTGGCTTTTGAGCAGGTATTTAAAAACAGTCTTACCGGTCTTCCAATGGGGGGTGGGAAAGGCGGTTCCGATTTTGATCCCAAAAACAGGTCTGATAATGAAGTGATGAAATTTTGCCAGAGTTTTATGACAGAGCTCTACCGCCATGTAGGCGCCGATATAGATATCCCGGCGGGTGACATTGGCGTTGGATTCAGGGAGATTGGCTACCTGTTCGGGCAATATAAACGCATTAAAGGCGAATTCAGCGGTGTACTTACGGGCAAAGGATACGAGTGGGGCGGCAGCCTTATACGTCCGGAAGCTACCGGTTACGGACTGGTTTATTTTGTGGAAGAAATTCTTAAAACAAGGGGTGATTCACTGGTGGGGAAAAAAATAACTATTTCCGGGTCGGGAAATGTTGCGCAATATGCAGCGGAAAAATGTATTGCCAAGGGTGCCAGGGTGCTCACGATGTCGGACTCCGGGGGGTTTATTTACGACCCGGATGGGATTAGCCAGGAACGATTAAATTATATTAAGCATCTCAAAGATCATGAACGTGGCAGGATCAGTGAATATGCCAAAAAATTCAATTGCAGCTATTACAAAGATGAGCGTCCCTGGAGGATCAAATGTGATATTGCATTACCCAATGCCACTCAAAATGAATTAAACGGCGACGATGCCATTGCACTGATAGAGAACGGTTGTTTTTGTGTGGCCGAAGGCGCCAATATGCCCTGTACGCCCGAAGCAGTAGCTGCATTTAACCAGGCTCATATATATTATGCCCCTGGCAAGGCCGCCAATGCCGGCGGCGTGGCAGTTTCGGGATTGGAAATGTCGCAAAACTCCCTTCGCTTTTCCTGGACAAGAGATGAGGTGGACAACAAACTCAAAGACATTATGAAACAGATCCATAAGATTTGTGTAAAATATGGGAAGGAGGAAGATGGACATATCAACTATGAAAAAGGCGCCAATATTGGTGGATTTGTTAAGATAGCCGATTCTATGCTGGCCCAGGGACTGGTTTAAAAAACGGGGTATACAAACCGGGTTAAAGTAATTTTTGCCGCCTCGCTACCTGGATTTTTAAACTGTATCAATCCAGTTGCTGTTGCATTCTGCGCACCCGGTCTTCTAATTTCTCTGAAGTGAGACTTTCCCTCAAACTATCCACTTTAACAGGAAAACAGAATGGGGTGAGTTGTGAAGGGAATGTAATGATAATGCTGGATTGCTGTATACGTTCCAGCATGTTGCGTAAGCGCACTTCTTCCATTTGCTGATCCAATACTTCACGATAAGCCTGCTGCATAAGCACATTACCCGGATCGTATTCATGAAACACTTTAAAAAGCAGGGAAGCCGAAGATTGCAGGTGGCGTGCCTTTTTTTGTTCGCCCGAAAAACCCTGGAATATCAGTCCGCCGATAACGGCAATATCCCTGAATTTACGCATAGCCATTTCCGTTGCATTTACACTTCGCTGTATATCGTTTAACAGATTATCCGGAGAGAACAATTCATATACATTGCTGTCATCTACCGGTATAGGCTTATCGCTCAGCAATTCAAATCCATAGTCATTCATGGCAAAAGAAAAAGTGATAGATGCGATGCGGCTGATGCGCCAGGCCAAAATGGCGGCCATCGCTTCGTGTACCAATCTCCCTTCAAAAGGAAATACAAACAGGTGGTAGCCATCCCTGGTTTCAATATGTTCAATGAGCAGTTCACTGTGTTTGGGTACATGCGATAGTTGTTCCTGCAGATCAAACAATGGTTTTAGAACATCTATTTCACAATCGTTCCGTATTGCTGCCTGCTTTTTGTGATCCCCCACGGCAGGGAGGTTCGTTTTCTTTCTTCCTGCCTTATTTAACTCTTCCCGTAATTTTTTCCCCAGGTTGGCCGAGAGGGGCATTCTGCCGCCCTGCCAGCTCGGAACAATGGATTTCTTAGCATTGGATTTCTTTACGATTACGGTCATGTCTTTTATGCCTATCAGTTCTACATTCCTGCCTGCCAGTGTAAATACGGCGCCGGGATCGAGTCTTGATACAAACCATTCTTCAATTACCCCAATATACCCGCCCGACATAAATTTTACTTTCAGCATAGCTTCACTTACAATAGTGCCAATATGCATCCGGTGACGCATGGCCATCCGGCGGTTGGTAATGCGGTACAGCCCGTTAATGATCTCTACCTTTTTAAATTCATCGTATTGCTGCAGAGCTACCCCACCGGCAGTTATAAATTGTAAGATCTGCAGCCATTCATCCCTTGTCATATCTTTATAACAGTAGGTTTTCAGTACTTCTTTATACATGATGTCCGGATCAAACCCATCAGAAACCGCTAAAGTACAGAGGTATTGAATCAATACATCAAAGCACAGCAGCATGGGCTCACGGCTTTCAATAATATCTTCGGCTATAGCGCTTTTTAAAGCAGATGCTTCCAGCAGTTCAAGTGAGTGGGTAGGCAGAAAATAGATTTTACTCACCGCATCGGGCTGATGACCGCTACGGCCTGCCCGTTGTAAAAACCGCGCTACTCCTTTGGGTGATCCTACCTGGATAACCGTTTCTACCGGCCTGAAATCTACGCCCAGGTCCAAACTTGCCGTACATACCACTGCTTTTAAAATGCCGGCATGCAATGCCTCCTCTACCCATGTTCTTAATTCGGGCTCAATACTTCCATGATGCAAAGCAATAGCCCCGGCCAATTCCGGCGCTGTATTCAGCAAGCCCTGGTACCAGGTTTCACTCATGCCCCTGGTATTAATAAAAATGAGCGTTGTACGGCTTTGATCAATAATGGGAATTACTTTATCTATCAGTTTTATTCCCAAATGCCCCGCCCAGGGATATTTTTCAATCACATCGGGAAGAATAGACTCAACTTCAATATTTTTTTTCAGTTGAGCACGCACAATTACAGGCGGGTTCTGTGCTGAAAGGGAAGCATGCAATACCGCCGCCGCTTCTGTAAGATTACCGATGGTGGCGGAGATGCCCCAAATAAGGGGGTAAGTGGTAAGTGGTAAGTGGCAAGTGTTTGCAGCGCGTAAAGATACCAGTCTGCTAATGGCCAGCTCTGCCTGCACACCTCTTTTGCTGCCCAGCAGTTCATGCCATTCATCCACCGCGATGATCTTAAGGGTAGCGAAAAATTCGGGATAATTTTTTTGAGCCAGCAACAGGTGCAGGCTTTCGGGCGTAATGATCAGTATTTCCGGTGGATGCTTTTTCTGTTGCAGACGTTCGGCTGAGGCTGTATCGCCATTGCGTATACCCACCCTCCAGCGCATACCCAACTCCGCTATCGTTTCTTCCATTGCCCTGCCTATATCCTTGGCCAGTGCGCGCAAAGGTGTAATCCACACCAATTGCAGTTTGTTGCCCGCCTTGCCTTTATAATCATCCGGGTGCTGATTAATGAAATCTATTACAGCACCGAGGAAAACAGAAAAGGTTTTACCAAACCCGGTAGGCGCATTTACCAAACCGCTTTTGTAATTAATGATATGCTGCCAGGTTTCTTCCTGGAAGGCAAAAGGTTTAAAATCCTTTTTAGCCAACCATTCCTTAATTATCTTATATCCTGCTGACCGGTGTAACTGCATTGAAGCATGCAAATTACAGATAAAGTGATTGAATTGTTCGCAATGGATGTAAGCCACATATACCAAATTCAAAACGACCTTTACGACCAAAAAGCTAAACTGCCTAATAATTTTCAAAAAATAGTACCCGGTGCAGAAGCATTAAAAAAGTTATTGTAATATTCAGGAAATAAAAACCTTAGCCATGCAAATCATCCGGAGTACAAAACCGCATTTATGAAATCCGGGCTGAAAAAGTAATGCCCGATTTTGATATGTCTGCTTTTTATGAAGCCATTAATATGCCCGCGTCGGATGGGAATATTGCCATTATGAGGGCTTTTGCAGAAATAAGAAGGGTTGTTTTACAGCAGGGCGACATAAAGGAGCAATTAAAACAAATACAGCAGCGCATTGGCGAACACGATGGACAGCTATCTGCCATTTACGATGCCATCGAAAATTTATTAGATGATAAGACCGCACAAAAAAATGGGAAGACCGGGACCGGATCGGATTTAAAAAATAAAACGCTAAACTTTACAGGTTTTAAAAACCTGTAAAGTTTAGCCGCTGAGATAAGCAAAAATTAGCTACCTTAACGATACTATGACACACCAAAACACCATTCAAAAACTCCGGCCCGGGGGGTACTACCATATCTACAACCGTGGCAACAACAGGGAAAATATTTTTAAGGAGCCGGCCAACTACGCTTATTTTTTAATGCTCTGGCAAAAATATATAGCGCCTGTTGCACAAACTTTCTGCTATAACCTGCTTCCCAATCATTTTCATTTTTTCATTCGCGTAAAGGAGGTTTCACAGGTCTGTAAGACCTGTGAAGCCTCTCCGCCCGGCAAACCCATTGAGCAGCACTTCGCCAACCTCTTCAACGCTTACGCCAAAGCCATCAACAAAAGGTATAACCGCACCGGCAGCCTGTTCCAGGAAAGGTTCAGAAGAAAAGAAATTGACAACGATGATTATCGCAACATCATCATTGCTTACATTTTAACGAATGCAGCAAAACATGGGTATTGTAATAACGTTGAAGCATACCCCTGGTCTGCTTATCACAGCCTGGTATCCGGTAAGCCCACAGGATTATTAAGGGATGAGTTGTTTCAATGGTTTGGCAACAAAACAGCTTTTATCAGCTATATTAAAAGCTATACCAACAAAATAATAGCCCGGAAAAATTTACTGGAACATGAAAATGATGATGACTAAGCCCGGATAGGTCTCACAGGTCTGTAAGACCTGTGAGACCTATCCCTTCCAGCCTGAACAAAAATAAATATTCCAGGGCAATATCTTTCAGGTAATCGAACCGGCCCGAAGCACCGCCATGCCCGAAATCCATATTGGTATGCAACAAAAGAATATTGTTATCGGTTTTTAACGCTCGTAGTTTAGCCACCCATTTTGCCGGCTCAAAATATTGCACCTGGCTGTCGTGCAGCCCTGTTGTTACCAGCATATTGGGATAGTCTTTTTTCTCCACGTTTTCATAGGGCGAGTAGGATTTCATGTAATCGTATGCTTCTTTACTTTTTTCGGGATTGCCCCATTCATCGTATTCATTGGTGGTTAACGGAATGTTTGCATCAAGCATGGTATTCACTACATCTACAAATGGCACCTGTGCTATTACGCCATGCCAGAGATCGGGGGCCATATTTACTACGGCGCCCATCAGCAAACCGCCGGCGCTGCCGCCCTGTGCATACAGGTGCTCTGCAGAAGTGAAGTTTTCTTTGATCAGATATCTTGCGCAATCAATAAAATCAGTGAAGGTGTTTTTCTTTTTCATCATTTTCCCGTCCTCATACCATTGCCTTCCCATTTCCTGCCCACCGCGGATATGCGCTATGGCAAATGCAAAACCACGGTTGAGCAAACTGAGCCGGTTGCTGCTGAACGTGGCATTCATGCTGTTACCATAAGAACCATAGCCATATAGCAATAATGGTCCCTTCCCATCTTTCATAAATCCCTTTTTGTATACAATAGAAACAGGAATTTGAGATCCGTCGCTTGCCGTAGCGTATAATCTTTCTGTAGTATACGCTTTGGTATCGTACCCGCCTACTACTTCCTGTTGCTTCATCAACTTCTTTTCTTTCGTATCCATATTATAATCATAAGTGCTATTGGGAGTTACCAAAGACGTATAAGTATACCGCAGGGTTGAAGTATTAAACTCAGGATTGGAGCCCACGGCAGCGCTGTAGGCCGGTTCGCCGAAATCAATATAATGTTCCTCTGCCAAAGGGATATTGCGTATGCGCAACTGTATCAATCCGTTTTTACGTTCCGTAACAACCAGGTGATCTTTAAACACGTCAATATCTTCAAGCAATACCTCCGAACGGTGCGGTATAACATCCTTCCAGGCACTACTGTCTGTTTTACTCAGGGAACATTCCATGAGCCTGAAATTCTTTGCGTTTAAATTGGTAACAATATAAAATTTGTCGCCCAGTTCATGTACCTCATACAACACCTCCTTCATGCGCGGTTGAAATAGGGTGAACGCAGCATCGGGTTCATTGGCCCTGATGAAACGCATTTCCGCAGACAGTGTAGCTTCTGAAACAATAAATATGAGTTTGGCCGATTTCGTTTTTTTTACACCAATGTAATTAGTGGGATCTTTTTCTTCGTACACCGTTATATCCTCTGCTTCACTGGTATTTAATTTGTGCCGCCTTATTTTTTCTGTAAGCAGCGTAGCGGGGTTGTTCAGCGTATAAAACAAGGTATTGTTATCGTTGGCCCAGGTGGAACTACCGGTAGTTCCTTTTATGGATTCACTAAACAGTTTCCCGGTTTCTAAATTCTTTATATAAATAGTGTACTGCCTGCGCGATACGGTATCTACTCCAAAAGCCAGCAGCTTGTTGTCTTCACTCACATTAAATCCTGTGGCAGCATAATAAGGGTGAGCTTTCGCCAGTTCATCCACATCTAATAAAATTTCTTCAGGAGCTTCAAGACTTCCTTTTTTCCGGCAATATTTATAGTATTGTTGTCCGTCCTCTGTGCGGATATAATAGAAATACCCATTTTTAAAAACAGGAACCGATTCATCTTTTTCCTTTATCCTGTCTTTCATTTCCTTATACAAATTTTCCCTGAAGATTTTTGATCCGCTCATCATGGTATCTAAGTAAGCATTCTCTTCTTTTAAATAGCTTACAACTTCAGTGCTATCAGGTCCCTTTTTAAAATAGTCAATCATCCAGTAATAGTTGTCCGTTACCGTATCGCCATGAACGCTTCGTTCATGCGCTTTCATTTTGGCCACCGGAGGTTTAATGTCCTTGTTCCACATATAAGGTTCTTTTTCGTCTTTTATTTGTGTATTGCATGAAGTCATAAAAATGCATACTGCAAAAATGAAGGTTGTAAAACAGATTCGCATATATCTTTTTTGAAGTGAACTGGATTACAGGAATGCAAATAATGGCATTCAGGTTTCTGAATGCTGTATTCAGAATAACCAGCATAAACCCGTTATTTGCAAAAGGAATTTTAAAGAATAGATTTGTCTATGGCAGAATACTGCTTCTCATTCATCATTTCCCGTACAGCAGCGGCTATTGCAGGCGCATCGTAGCCACATTCTTTTTGCAATTCCTTAGGTGTACCCTGTTCTATAACATGGTCAGGCATCCCTAATATTTTCACTTCGGCCTTATATTGATGTAATGCCATAAATTCCAGAACGGCGCTTCCAAAGCCACCCTGAACAGTACCATCTTCAACAGTAATTATTTTGTTGAATTTAGCGAATACTTCATGCAGCAAATTTTCATCCAGCGGTTTAGCAAAGCGCATATCATAATGTGCCGGGCTCAGCTCTTCCGTTCTCAAATCGCGTATGGCTGCGGCTGCAAAATTTCCAGGATGACCGAATGACAATATGGCGATCCCTTCGCCGTCTTTTAATTTCCTTCCTGTTCCCGGCTTAATTTCTTTCATCTCTGTTCTCCATTCGGGCATCACTCCTTCACCGCGGGGATAGCGGATAGCGAAGGGGTGCACCGTAGTGTCTAACTGCGCAGTAAACATCAGGTTACGCAATTCACTTTCATTCATGGGTGCACTCACAATCATATTAGGAATGCAGCGCATGTAAGCGATGTCGTATGCTCCATGATGCGTGGCGCCATCTTCACCAACCAATCCGGCACGATCAAGGCAAAAAATAACGGGCAGATCCTGGATAGCTACATCATGCACTACCTGGTCGTAAGCCCTCTGCATAAAGGAAGAATAGATATTGCAAAACACTTTCATACCCTGGGTAGCCATACCTGCGCTTAAGGTTACTGCATGCTGCTCGCAGATGCCTACATCAAAAGCCCGGCCGGGCATTTTATCCATCATAAATTTCAATGACGACCCCGAAGGCATCGCAGGTGTTACCCCTAATATTTTATCATTTTTTTCTGCCAGTTCAATGATGGTATGCCCAAAAACATCCTGGTATTTAGGAGGTTGCGGAAGATCAAATTTCTTCTTGTATATTTCACCGGTTATCTTATCGAACAGTCCGGGCGCATGCCATTTGGTTTGATCCTTTTCGGCAAGTGTATATCCTTTCCCTTTAACGGTAAGTATATGTAACAGCTTGGGACCGGGAATTTTTTTAAGATCCTGTAAAACATCCACAAGTTTGGTAATATTATGCCCGTCTATAGGCCCAAAATAACGAAGGTTTAATGCCTCGAAAAGATTACTGCTTTTGCTTACAAATCCTTTAATACTATGTTCCAGTTTGCTTGCCATTTCCCTGGTAAAGCGCTTGCCCACCGGTAATTTGCCTAAGGCATTCCAGATGTCGTCTTTTAATTTATTATAGGCCCGGGAAGTGGTAATATCGGTAAGGTATTCTTTTAGTGCCCCTACATTCTGGTCAATGCTCATACAGTTGTCGTTGAGAATGATCAGCATATCTGCATCTGCCACGCCTGCATGGTTCATTCCTTCAAAAGCAAGACCGGCAGTCATTGCCCCATCCCCGATAACAGCTACTGATTTCCTGTCATCTCCTTTGTATTTGGCAGCCATGGCCATGCCCAGTGCAGCGGAAATAGAAGTAGAGGAATGCCCCACACCAAAGCTATCATATTCGCTTTCAGCCCGTCGTGGGAACCCGCTTAGTCCCTTGTATTTGCGGTTAGTGTAAAAGTTATCTCTCCTGCCCGTTATAATCTTATGCCCGTAAGCCTGGTGCCCTACATCCCATACCAACTGGTCGTAAGGTGTGTTTAACACATAATGCAAAGCAACAGTAAGTTCAACAACACCCAAACTGGCTCCAAAATGTCCGCCATGCACGCTCACCACATCAATAATATATTGACGAAGTTCGTTGCATACCTGAAGCAATTGTTCCCTGCTTAGTTTTTTAAGATCTTTCGGATCGTTGATTTGTTGTAAAAGAGGTCCCGGTGTTATGTTCATGTAAAACATCTTAAATCAACAACAAAAGTAAGACATAAATGCTTTTGGGTAAAGTATTTATTGCCTTGTTAAGCATTGAGAATCAATAAATAACTAAATATAATTCAATTTATGCCCGCCGTTGACCCGCATTTTTCACCATTAGTAATACAATATTTTTGACAGGAAGCAGAAATGTTTAGATTTGATATATGCTATCAAAAATATCAAGATACTGGTGGTGCCAGATTTGTGGGTGGGGGATGTTTGCGCTTATTAATATCTTTTTTGCATATACCTACGATAAAACAATCTCAGAAAAATTAATCATTCGTCTTTTAATCGCTTTGTCGCTGGGAATTCCTATTACCCACATGATACGCAATGTTATCATTACACGTAATTGGTTGCTATTGCCAATTGAAAAATTAGTTCCCCGCCTTTTTATATGCATCATTATAGCCAGTTTTATTTATTCGCTCAGTTTACTTACTTTTTTTGAACTGTTTAACCTGTCTGAAATAGACCCCAAAAAGAAAGTACCTTTTATCAATAAACTGGTGCTCAGGACTTTTGACAGTTCCCTTATTTTAATGGTGTGGGTACTGATTTATTATGTATACCATTTTTTCCAGAAAAATAAAAAACAGGAAGTAGATACTTTCCGCCTGCAGTCACTGGTAAAAGAACTGGAACTGAAAACCATTAAATCGCATATCAATCCGCATTTCATTTTCAATTCGCTTAACAGCATCAGGGCCCTGGTTGATGAAAATCCACAAAGAGCCAGGCGTGCTATTACTGAACTGAGTAATATTTTGCGCAGCAGCATGCAAACAGAAAAATTAGAGACCGTTCCCCTGGAGCAGGAGCTGAATATAGTGAGAGATTATCTTGCACTGGAACAAATGCGTTTTGAAGAAAGATTAAAAGTTCAGTTTAATATTGATGAAGACACGCTTGACCAGCCTATACCACCCATGATGCTCCAAACACTTGCAGAAAACGCCATCAAACATGGCATTAGCAAACAGGTACATGGCGGCGTGGTAACTATTATTTCGGATTTTACAGATAACCGTCATGAACTCATCGTCCGCAACAGCGGATTTTTAAATGGCCATGCAGGGCAGATGGGTTTTGGACTGCAGAGTACGCAGGACCGCCTGAACCTTTTATTTGGTACAAAAGCCAGTTTTGAGATCAAAGATATACCGGGTAATATGGTAGAAGCAAAGGTGATAATGCCGGTGTACAAGAGCCTGGGGAAATAAGCTACTGCTATGTTGATCGTGAGAGGTGAGAGGACAGATGTGAGGAGTGAGAGGTGAAGATTTTACGTTTATCATTTCACGTTTCACAGGAAAATATGCTACGATATAATTAATATAACACTCTTATTTATGACAAAAAGAGCTATTATTATTGATGATGAAAGATTGGCCAGGGCCGAATTAAAAAAACTACTGCAGGATCACCCTGAAATAGAAATAATAGCCGAAGCCGCCAATGCCAATGAAGGTATAGAGAAGATTGAGCACATGGATCCCGATCTTATATTCCTCGATATTCAAATGCCGGGCAAAACAGGCTTTGATTTGTTAACCGAGTTAGACAGATTGCCACAGGTGATATTTACTACAGCATATGACGAATACGCTCTGAAAGCTTTTGAAGTAAACGCACTGGATTATTTGCTGAAACCGGTTGAACCCAAGCGACTGGCAGATGCATTGCATAAACTGGAATATATTGAGGAAAAAGAAGCGCTTACCTCTTCACCAGGCCTTCAGGGGGTAAACAGGGGTGTTTTGGGCGAAAATGACCAGGTATTTGTTAAGGATGGTGAAAGATGCTGGTTTGTAAAATTGAATGAAATACGTCTATTTGAAAGTGTAGGCAATTACGCCAAAGTGTTTTTCAGCACACATAAGCCACTCATATTAAAATCGCTTAATGCACTGGAAGAACGACTGGATGAAAAAGTTTTTTTTAGGGCTAATCGTAAACATATTGTAAACCTGCGCATGATAGAAAGAGTGGAACCCTATTTTAATGGTGGTTTACTGCTTGAAATAAAAGGAGGAGAAAAAATTGAGGTAAGCCGCCGCCAGGCCGTTAAATTTAAAGAAATGATGAGCCTGTAGAAATTTGTGGTTTATCGTTTTTAGTTTATCGTTGGATTTTGTTTCGGGAAGAGGTTACAGATTTCAGGTTACAAGCTACAGGGAGCATTCGTTTCGGTTTTGATTTATCGTGCATGCCCCTTCTACACTTTGAGATTTGAGATTGCATTTCCCTTCAAATTTTGGGTTTTGTTTACTTTCGTGGTTTGGTTCCTTTTATTTAAAAATTCTCGTTTAAAGTATGAAGAAATTTTATGTATCAGTAATTATACTGCTCACAGGTGTTTATGTATCCGCACAAAAGATAGACAGGATCATCACGATTAAAAAAGTCAGCAAAATAGAAAAGATCCTATCAGCCGATGACATGGAGGGGCGTGCGGTATTTACACCCGGCATTGACAGGGCGGCAGCATATATTGCAAAAGCATTTAAAAAAGCGGGGGTGCAGCCTGCACCGTCCGCAACAAATTTTTTCCAGGAATTTACTTTGATTGAAGCCAAACAAACGAATACAACAGCCACAATAAATGGCGTTAGCGCCGATAGCAGCCGTATTATTGTTTTTACATCCAAAGAAAAATTGTCGGTTACACAGGATTCGGGTTATGAAAATGTAAAAATTAATGCCGGAGACAGGCTATTCAATACTGCTTACGGCTATATTAGGTCCGGGAAAAATTATATAGTGTGGGTAGATACTGCCCATACAAAAAATTTCCTTAGTCTTCTACGGCTCAAAAGAGAAAGCTTCAGGTCGGATAACAGTGTTTTATTTGTTTTAACAGACCAGGAACCGGTTGAATATTCGTTTGTTGTTCAACACCAGATAACAGAAAAAAAACTAAAAAATACAGTGGGTATTTTGCCGGGGAAAACCCAAAAAGATGAATATGTGATATTTTCCGGTCATTACGATCACCTGGGCATCGGCCAACCTGATGCAAAAGGCGACTCGGTATTCAATGGTGCAAATGATGATGCTGCAGGCATAACGGCCGTAATTATGCTGGCAAAGTATTTTAAAAAACTAAACAACAATGAACGCACGCTTGTTTTTGCTGCATTTACGGCGGAAGAAAGCGGGGGCTTCGGATCGCAATATTTTTCGAAGCAGTTCGAACCGGATAAGGTAGCTGCTATGTTCAATATTGAAATGATTGGTACCGAAAGCAAGTGGGGCGTCAATTCCGCTTATATAACCGGGTATGAAAAAACGGATATGGGAAAAATTTTAGAAAAAAATCTTGAAGGCACCGCTTTTAAATTTTACCCGGATCCCTATCCTGATCAGCAATTGTTTTACCGATCGGATAATGCTACGCTGGCGAGGCTCGGCGTGCCTGCACACACTATCTCCACTTCAAAAATGGACAATGAACCTTATTATCATACGCCCGGTGACGAGTTTTCAACGCTCGATCTTAAAAATATGACGGAAATCATTAAAGCTATTGCGCTAAGTTCAGCAAGTATTGTAAATGGAACGGATACACCTTCGCGGGTTGATACCAGGCAATTGCGGTAACAGTAATAAAATTCAAGCTGAAAAGCTTTAAAACAACATATCACTTTTGCGCCACCGGCACCAAAATAATTTTTCTTAAATCAAGCAAAGCCTGCTTAGGATCAAAATCTTTATATGGCCTGAATATGACTTTTTGTTTTCCCGGTTTTAATTTGATGACGCCTATTCTTTCAGATGCAAAGGTTTCCCAGGAACCGCTTTTTCCCACTTCCCCTATTATTTTGTCTTTACCGCTTTCCAGAACAAAGGCTTTTCCAGCCTCTTCATCAGCAACCGACCATACTAAAATTACGGCATACTCCTTTTCTTCCCTTGTAGCTATTTCCCACTCTATTTTGTCTTTATTGCGGAACCAGCCAAATGCTTTCCACTCTGGCATATATTTTATATCCGGACCTATACCTTTACCTTTCTCCGCAGTCAATACAAGCACGCCTGTTTCATCAGGCACAATCAATGACGGCCGGTTCACAGAAACCTGGTCTGCAGATATTTTACTCCTCAATTCTCCCTGCAGGTAATTCATTACTCCTTCCATAACATCCGCTTCCGCCTGAGTGGTGTAGGGCGACACTATTTCCACTTCATAACCGCCATGTTTAAATGCATCAGCCGTTGGCAGGTAGCCCAGCCATCCGTTTGTGTAGCCGTAATAGAAAGTATAAGCGTAGGGAGACCTGTCTCTGATTTCATTAGATATTTCACAAAACAATTCAACCGGTAAACTCCAGATGGCTATATCGTGATTAATTTTTAAAAAGCCGGCCGGCAACCTCACCAGGTTCTTTCCATTCCCTATACTCAGTGAATAGTTGCCCATGTCTGAAGGCCAGTCTAAATTTTCCTTTCGTGGCGTTTCGATAATGAGCTTGCCGGCAAAAAGTTGTACCTGGTCAATAGTAGTTGTAATGGATTTGTTCGCTTCCAGAATTTTATCGCCGAGCAATACCCTGAATTGTGATAAGTGTGCAGCGCCGGGACTAGGATAGGTACTGTAAATGGGTGCAATATTTCCTGCTGCTCCGTTTATAAAAAGCATAGGCGCGCCCAATTTCTCTTCCACATATTCCGCAACAACACCGGGAACATCGCCGCTAATTTTAAGATTAGGGGCGCCCAATGCAGTGCCATGTATGGCATAGTTTGATATCAGCGCTAAGGGTGATCCATCTTCCTTATCTATCCGGATCAGTCCAATATTTTTGTCTACCGCGCCATCTGGATTCATTCCCAGTCCGGCTTTTCCGTTAACGTCAATTGCCCGCCGGTTGATATTGGCATTGGAATGTCCCCAACCAACGCCCAACTTCGCTTTCACCAATTGCTTTCTGGCTTGTTGTATTCCTTCAATTATCTTTTGCTCTACAAAATGGGTATAGGCAGTATCTACGGGGTGCTTGTATCTTTCGCCCATAAATACTTCGGGCAATCCGGGCACGCCAACTTCAGGTGCAGAATGGGTATGCGTAAGCGTCCACCAGAAATTTTCGGGAGCAATACCTAATTGCTGATACAGTAGTGCTGCAAGGTGATCGTATTCCGAAGGAGAAATAACACAAATATCAGAAGATACTAAGCAGAACTCTGTGGTTCCGTCATTCAACACCACTATCCGATGATAAATGCGATCGTGTACGCCGGTGGATTGACGGGCATTATAGCCCAGCAGCATTTTTGGCTGATCGGGCGTGATATCTATCTTAACTACTGCCGCACGAAATATACCGGCATTATTTTGGCCAGGCAGATTGCTAAATGGGTGTGCAAAAGCAGCAGGCATTGCGGAGCAATACAAAATGATCATAGCAATTATATACACAATGGAGATGCGCTTGTATTGAGTTACTGGTTGATGAACAACGTACCCTTTTGGAATTTTCATACTTACTGTTTTCTCAGTTCAAAAATATTTTTCTCTTTCTTTTTTGCTTGCCCAAAAAAGAAACTCCTAATTCTGCCGCAAAAAAGCAATCAGATCGGCCATTGCTTCCTTGCTGATATTTCTTTCTAATCCTACTGTCATGGCAGACACGCTAAGCGACTGCAATGATTTAATATCCTGCCGGCTGATGGTTTTTTCAAAGTTGCCGATATTTTTTATAGTGATTGCCGAAGAAGTTTCAGCAGCAATAATGCCCTGCAAAGATTCTCCATTGTTTAAATTAATCTCCCAAAGATCATATCCCGCCATGATGGAAAGATTAGGATCAAGAATATTAGCCAGAATGTCCTCTCTTTTCCAATTATGTATAGTAGCGAGATCGGGGCCGAAAGCAATTCCATTTGCACCTTTTACCTGATGGCAAACAGCACAGCTTTGCATATATATCGCTTTCCCCTTTTCCGGATCGCCCGGTAGCTCAAGTGCAGCCTGGTATTCTTTATTGATTCTTTTTGCTTCCTCCGCATTTTTTGCAAATACCGCCCTGGCACGTTCCCGTAATTTGTCGTCAGCCACCTGCATCAAACTAATTCCGGTCCAAAAACTCACATTATTGGCAGGAATCTTATTGGCTTCCATTGCGGTAATGAGTATTCTCATCCTGGCAGTATCATGCATGAATACACGAATGGCGGCGTCTCTTATTTCTTTGGTAAGCCCGGGCCACAAATCCACAAGGTATTCGCTCACCGCTGTTGAGGGGATCACATTCAATACCCGTAGTGCAGCTAATTTCACAGCAGGTTGCTCCTGCGGAGTAAGTAAGCCCTGGAGTAGGGTAAGATAATCTGACGGGTTACCAAAGCTGAGAAAATCAATAGCATCTGCCCTTTTTAAATCTACAACAGCGGTGTCCCGTGCAAGAGATGCTGCCCTGGCAACGGATGAAGTGCGTAAGGCATCATTACTGATTTTTGAAGCCTGTAAAAATTGTAAAGCCGATTTTCGTAACCCGTCTGAAGGGCTGTCAAAAAAAGTATTGAGTAGCAAACGCTGCTCGGCATCACTGATGGAAAGCTTATTTTTTCGGTACCGCAGTCCCTGTGCCAGCCCTTGCAGCATTGCTGTCTGTGATTGCTGTTCACGCGGAGTTTGCGCTACAATAGCTTTTTGAATGAGCTGGTGAACCTTTGCCTCCTCGTCTGTTGCTGCAATAATGCCTGCGAGCCTTTGCACCATAGCGCCGTACGCTGGTACATCTGCATTGTATTTTGCCAGCATAAGGTTAAGCAGGGAATTTGCATTTAATGAAGCGGCAGACAGGGCAGCTACCTGAAACCATTTGTTTTCCATGTCGCGAAACAGCAGTTGATTTCTGGCCTCAGACGCCGGCGCTGTGTTTACATAGCCCAATGTGAGCAAGAGCTGAAAGCGCACTTTTATTGCCGCATCATTTTGTAAAGCCAATAGTGTTGTACCTAATGCAGGGTCATCTTTTAAATGCAACTCTGCCAGTTTAACGGCGTTCTCTCTTATTCCTGCAACCGTATCTTTTAATGCATTTTTAATAAGTTCGGGTTGCAGCGCGTTCATGCCTTGCAAAGTCCACAACGCATGCAGTCGGCCCATAGCAGATGCAGGGTTTGAAGCCATCTTTTCAAGTGCCGGCACTGCATTTTTATCTGCCCTGTCCACTAATAAGCGTTGTGCATTGATGCGCCACCAGCCGTTGGTGTTTGCTAATTCCTTCACTAATTCATCAACCGAAGCGTCGCCAAGAGTCAATCCCTTCATCCAGTCTGCCTTTTTTCCATCAACGGGCGTAATGCGGTAGATTCGTCCTTTATCAATACCATCATACAAACTACCGGCGGCAATGGCCTCCGCCGACATCCATTCCGGAGATTCAATTACTCTTCTGTAATAGTCCAGGATATACAAAGCGCCATCAGGACCTACATACATATTCACCGGGCGTGACCAGGCATCGGTAGAAGAAAAAAATTCTTTATTTGGAAATACCCGGCTTGCCGTATAACTCAGGCCGCTGTCTCTTAACACATCCACATGCACCAGGTTACTTACCGGCTCGGCAATGAAGCTGGCATTATGATAGAGCGCCGGAAAGTCTTCCGCCAGGTATACAGTAAGTCCGGAGCCGGAAGTCATAGTACCCACATCGGTAAATATCTGCCTGTCCGGGTTGAGCGTAGTAGGAAATACCT
>CALKHN010000117.1 GCA_937991535.1 uncultured Sphingobacteriales bacterium | reverse complement strand
CCGCATCCATATTCAACACTAAAAGCTATTTGCGTTTATAATACCTAATCCTATATAATTATGTTATTTATAATGCCCTTTTTTAGACAATTTCCAATATTTAGTATAGTGATTGACCGATGGTTTTTCTACGCTTCATGCCCATGACCATTCAATTTTAGATGTTCTGAATGACATGTACGATTTCCAGGCGGACGACTGGTTAAAAGGGATTTGATAAATAACGGTTACGCTTCCCTGCAAGCAGTTTTTCTGCAATCTTACGAGCTTGGTTTTTGAATGCTGTTTTTCTTTACCGCCTGATGCAGTTCTTCCAGTGCTACATTTCCGGCATGTCCAGTTATGATGATTTCAGTGATTTCAAAAGCATCAAAAGGCCGCTCTTTGACTTTACCGCTTAAAGGGCTATATGCTGCACTGACACCAGCTTGCGCAGGGTCAAAGGTAATATTGATCTGTTCTTTTTCGCCAGTTACCCTTTCTTCAGAATTAAGATCAATAAATATCCTCTTAAACTCTGTGGTTTCCTTGAGTTGGTGTTGAGGTAACATGGGCGGAAAATCAAGTACCTGAAAAGGATTGCCATAAAACGAGAGGTCCTGTTTATGAAAGGGTACAGGAAATCCTATGATAAATTTTTGAAAATACAGTATCAGGAAATGCGTATGAATGGGCTCATCCGGTTTTTTCTTTTTAAATAAATAGAAATATGGATGCTCCGCCAGTTGAAAAGGCGCTTCGAAACCATATGCAATTGCTCCGCAGATGAATTTGATATGCCCGGTATTATTCAAAAAGTCCAAGGCTATTTTATATGCCGCGTTTACTTCGTTACCATCAATTACAGACAAAGCCATTTTCAGAAAAGCTCTATATACGCTTGCCGGGATATAAGGCTTTTTTGTATAGGTGGCTGTGATACTGCCTTTTTCTATGTCTGATATAATGGAACCGTCTGCTGCATCGGATCTTGAAACGACCACGTAATCCTGTTCATTCAATACGTCATGTTTAGCACGGAGGCTGTCATCTGCGGATCGAAAAGTAGGGACTTTTCCTTTGTTCCTGGTAAAAGCCAAGGTACGGGAAATGCCTAAAAATTCGGCGAGCTGGCTCTCGTACTTTCCAAAACGTAGATTACATTCATGGCATTCAAAATCTGAAAAAAGCATGGTATTGCCTAGCTGTTCCGGGATTAAATGGGCGTCGCTCTTAAACGTGGTATCCGGCTTCGATCTTCCGCAAAAGCGACAAACCCGTTGCCATTTTGGCTTCATTTGCTCTTTTGTAAATTTCGGATCAAAGGAGTGTCCCAGCATTTCATATTTATCATGAAAATTATAAAACGTTTTTTCAAAAGCCGGCGGCGTAGTGAGTGTAACCTCCATCCTGATCAGTTTATCAAAAAATACAGATTTCTTCTGGAAATAGATGTTTTTTTTGAGGCAGTGTGCATTCCCTAATTTGGCAATCTTAGCGAGGTAATCAGAAATTATAACGAAGTTCCATAATCTTTCTATTTTCAATGGGGCTTATTGCTATGTCGGAAGTAACAAATAAACTTTACAGAATAGGCGTAAGGGGGTTACGATTAATTCGAATTGAATAGTAATTAAATAAAATTGTATTATGAGTATATTCCCAAATATTAGAATCACAGAGGGAATTCCCGAAGTAATTCCCAGAAGGGTATCTGATAATATTCAGGAGGTATATAACTTTTTATCTGACGCATTATGCGAGGTGGTTGATTTTGGCTCACAAATATTCATATGGGATATTAATCCTCCCGATAAAGGGGAAACTAATATTGCGCCTACAATGCTATTCAGATACTTGTTGGATTTGGTTGATGCTACCTCCGCTCTTGTAAAACAGGGCAGCGCTGATCCTTCAAAATTGTTGATCAGAACATTATTCGAAGTGCTGTTACAGTTAGAATATCTGTTTGAGAAAGATTTTCATAACAGATCAATGGCATACTTGTTTACGGATATTATCAATGAAATTAAACAATACAAAGCAATAGACCCGCTTTCGCCTGAAGGAAGAACCGCTAAAGAACTGTTTGAAAGAGAAGGAATTTCAAAATTCAAACATGCAAATGATCTACAGAGACTTCGTACAACTATTGAAAAAAAGGAAAAAATGCTTGCATCTGAACTTTTTAAGGAAGTTTTTGAAGAGCATCAAAATCTAAAGATGAAGAAAATTAAAGAAATTAAGTGGTATGGCTATTTTAACGGTCCGATTAATATAAGAGCACTTGCCTCCCATCTGAAAATGGAGAGCATTTATTTTCTCTTGTATAAAAGATGGTCCGGGTCGGTTCATGCTTCGGATATCCGAAGAGGAAAAATAGTTCAACATGGCGAAGACAGTGTTTCTATTCTTCAACTACGGCACTCAAAAGATTTACAGCTTATCGCCAGCTACTGTATCAGTTTCTCCATTATGGCGTTCAACAGTTTTATCGAAAAGCGAATTCCGGAGAAATTGCCGGAGTTAAAAAAATGGTATGCCGGTCAGCGACCTAACTTTAATATTATTCACCTGGATAAGTTACTTATTGAAATGGAAGATTAAAATATATGCTCTTACATTGCCTATCTCCGTGACCACTTAGAATAGGACTTAGAATCATGAATATTACTTAAATCTTACTATATGAATTGTATCTACTTCAAAAATACAAAGTCCCCTCCTTCCATTAATAATCCGGATGTGCATCTTACATTACCTTCAGGGTATGCCTATGAGACAGCAACTCATTTTGTTCATTTTTATGGACTAAATCATGGGCTACATATTATATCAACAAATATGACGAGTACTGAACTAAAAAATGATCTTACCTTGGAGCAGTGGGTAGAAAAGCATTTCGGCGCAAAAGAGATAGAGTCCATGAACATCAAACCAGGCCAGTCCAAAGAATGGGTATGGCGTCCTACTTTATTTTACTACAATGAAATTGAGCAGGCAATGAGAACGGACCTGGTAGACCGAATGAATACTGAAAAAGTACTTCGTTTATTAATAGAGAAGCTGCATGACCTGCTGTCATATATTGAGCCTGATGAAAACGGTTTGAAAGTTTATAGTCATCGGATACGAGAACTATTAATTCTCGCGTGTACAGAAGTAGAAAATTTCTGGCAAGCCTATTTGAAAAGAAACGGAATCAGCCCTATCAACTCCCGAAACTACACAACAGTTGATTATGTGAAGCTGTGCAATCCCCTTTTTTTGAAAGAATATGAATTTGAGTTCAGAAATTATACGCATATTCCACCGATCCGGCCATTTAGTAGTTGGGATGCCGCATCACCCACAAAGTCACTACCATGGTTTGATGCCTATAATAGTACGAAGCATGACCGAACGTCACATTTTAACAAGGCTACTTTAGACAATGCCATTCAGGCCGTAATCGCAAATCTTATTATGTATTCCGTAAAATTTAGTCCGCTGGCAATACATCATGGTCTTGATAATTTTGGTGCCCTTATTAACTTGAATATGAATTATCAGTTGACTAGAACTGATCATAAAACTTATTATCTTCCTTTGCTTAAGCCGATCCCCTATAATGAACCTGGGTTGATGTATACTTTTAAAAGTCATGATAACGGACTTCACGAACTATATGACGTTTCACAGATCATAATATAGGAATATCGGCGAGTTCCATCCCTGTTTAAAACAATTTAGGATAGCAAATGGTCAACACCTACTTAAACCATACTGACTCATTTCTAAAGAATGCTGACAATTACGGGAAAAAATAGAGAAAGCTCCCGGTAAAGCAATGACACAGCGTAATATTCCAATTAATCTTCACGAGCAGACTGCTCACAAAAAGAGTAACTTTCGTTGTCGGGAATATTACTAAGCACGAACCTCACTAAATAGTTATTCATGACAATGATCGCCTCGATAATAAATGGTGTTTCTCCCATCCTGATTTCAGACCTGCTGATTTCCAGTTCTCATAAGCCAGAGGAAATGCGAATTCCTGCTGTCCCGGATAATCTGATCAAATATTTGCCTGATGCATCAGGTTTTTATCCTTTTGGGGTTAATCAGAAGAGTTACATTCTTAAAAAAAATGTTTGTGTGGCCTTTTCAGGCAAAGTCCTTTATTTCAAAAACTTCCTGGAAGACCTGAAAATCTTCTGTAAAATTTACGATTTAGTTGACATTGATAAGCTATCATTATTTCTTAACGAAAAGAAAGATGAAACATGGGAAGAGTTTTCATTCATAATACATCTCATTGTTGATTATGAACAACCAACCGGAATAGCCCGGTACGTTCACGGTAACGGGCATTATAAGGATACAGAGATGTTTGGCGAAATCTACTCAAGTGGGTCAGGATCAGAAGATTTTATTATTGAGTCTTTGGTACAAGCAACATTTCAGACCAAGGAGTCTAATGAATATTTGCGTACAGTACAAATCAATGCAATACTCATTTGCCGGCTACTTTGCCGGGAATGGCTCAGCCTTTATACAGTTGCAAACCTGTGGGGTGGCGGGTTTGAACTGGTGTACGTTAAGAATGGCATATTTCACAAGGCAGACCGAATGACGTATGTAATTAATCATGAAAAATTTGATGCTGACGGTAAACTTTCTTTTCCTAAGCCACAAGCAATTTTTCATTATCGTTATCATGAGGATGTCCTCGTGATAACCGTTGTTCGACCTACCGGCGGAGAGATTGAACATTCGGAAGAATATTACATTATTCGTTCCTCCAACGTCCATTTTGAACAGTTTTTTGTTTACCCAATCGATAACCATCCAATGGAAAAAGAAGATAAGATCGAATGCGACAGTTCGTTTTCAAGCATTACCGTTGCCATGGGTTACGTTTTTGAAAAGGATGATATAAAGTTTATTCCCGCAAGCTTTCACAATGGGCCAGATCTTCATGTAATGTATGTTCATGAAAATGGAATAACCATTAAAATGAAAAAGTACGTTAATGATTTGATTGTGAAAGCAGCTGAAGATGCGTTTCCTTCTTTGTGAACAGTATTAATCGGGGGAAACTTTTATTATAGCAGCAGAAGGAGTTAAAAATCGTTGGTTTTTCGATGATCATAGTAAGACAGACGCTATTCATCAGGAATCTAACTCGTTGCCATAAATCCAATTTTGCGTAATTTTAATAGATGGAAGATCAAGCTTCTATAGAAGATTTTTATTACTTTTTTACAACCAGCATTTTCAACTCGGGATCATCTATCATTCGTTCAATTTCCGATGCCACGAACTCCTCTACATCCCGCTTTATCTGCATGTAATTCCGATGTACCATGCCGGTGTCAACTTGCCTTATAATGGGCAGCGGTTTATAAGCATCTTGCTCGCTTTTAAGCGATTGATGGTCATTCAATAACTCAGCATGAAAAGCCTTCAGATCAATCTTGCAGTCCGGATCATCAGCTACCATACCTACAAATTCACCAGAACTCAAGCCAGCTATTTTTGAAGCGGGAATTGCACTATCCAACTGCTTGGATTTACTGATGGAAGTGTCGGTTCTGTTGATAGAAAGACTCGCCCTGTCCTGCATGATCTTGCCGAACCGTTCTGATAGTTGCTTAGCAGTTTCACCAGTCACTTGTCCGCTGATTATATTACCAGGTATATTCATAATCACGTCCGCCTGGTCTTTGCCGTAGTCTTTCTTTAACTGACTAAAATCCTGTACGCCTAAACAGGTAGCAACTTTATTGCTTCTTGCGGTGGCGATCAAGCTGTCAATATTGTTCAGGTAAATGGTAGGAAATTCATCAAAGATCAAACTACTTTTTAGCTTTCCTTTTTTATTGACAAGTTTCACCAGCCGGTTAACGTACAGGGATAATACAGCACCATAAATCTGAATTTTCTGCGGATTGTTGCCAACGCATAAAATTTTAGGCGCATTGGGATCATTTATGTCCAGGCTAAAATCGTTACCCGATAATACATAATACAATTGTGGGGATGATAGCCTTGCCATCGCCACTTTGCCGGAGGCAATCTGTCCTTCGAGTTGTTCCATCACATCATGCATATACGCATTGACAAAAGGATTAATCAGTACTTCAATCTCCTTTTCTGTCCGCAAAATGGAAAACAGCTTGTCATATTCCACCTGCATTAGTTCTATTACATGCGGCAGGGTGCAGAATTCACCGTCCTGGTATTTGCGTAAATACCAGATAATAGCTGTCAGGAAATTAATAGGTGACTCGACGAAAAAATCACCCTGACGTTTGATCCATTCGCGGTTCAATCCCATCAATATTGTACGGGCAGATTCGGCAGCATCGGTTATATCCAGCATATTTTCTTTATCCAGGGGATTGCACCGGTGACTATGGCTGAGATCATCAAAGTTGATGACATAAAACGCCGGTTGGACGGCAAAGCGATGTTTGTTTTTAAGATAATGATTGTACGCTATGATGGTCAGATCGTCGAACTTGAAATCATATACAAACATAGAAAAGCCCTTTGCCAAATGCTGTGTGATAACATGCCTGATAACAAAGTAACTCTTACCCGAACCTGGGCTGCCTAAAACCAATAAGGAACGGAATGGATTAATTATATTGATCCAACTTCTTCGCACCTTACCTCTCAAATGATATTTCGCTAGCAGATTTATCGAGTACTCGTTTTCAAGCAGCCTTTCTTCCTGCGGGAAGGTTTCATTTTCCTTGTTGAAAATGTCCTTATTATTGAACTGTACTTTTATGATTCGGGATAGTAGTGTTCCTCCGGTTAACGTAAAAATGTAACCTATGCTGGTCAGACCAATGTAGACACTGGCAATACTTGTCATATCGCCAGAAAGCGATAGCGACAAGTAGCTTGTAAAATAAATATATAAACCTGTAAAAATGTAAGCAAATGCCGTCTTGTAACTCAGCTTTTCATCTTTCTTTCCTTTTGCTCCCATCAGTGAAATGCACAGGAATCCCAATGCAATCAATTTGGAGCGATGGAAATCATTAAATAACCCTGTCCGTCTGATGTTGCCCATCAGCCGGTCAGTCAACTGTACACTAAGCCCCCACACTTCAAAAGCACGGTAACAGTAATAATAAAAATGCAGTGCTAAAACCACAATGCTGATCAGCCTTGTCATGTCCAGGATCTTGCGAAGTCCCTGTTCATTTTCTCCGGTATTCATATCAATCCTTTCAATTCTCCAAACAGGAGACTTTTAAAAAAGTTATCAAATAGATATTAACTTTTTCTTTCTTTTCCTTTTCCTTTTTAATTGATAAGGCACATAGTCTGCCGCAGGCGTTTGCAGGGGTTTTACTTCCGGCAGTTCCCATCCTGACTGGGCAGTATGCGATGCCGTTGTTTTAGGCTGGTGATGCGGTATCTCCAATTGCATTTGCACAGACTTTTTACAACCTCCTGTTATCGGTGTTTCAATAACCTGCTGCTGATATTTTTCCAGTACCGCTTTGGCGCTGTATTGCTTGCCCAGATCACTGCCATTGAATACACATTTAGTTTTATGATCGACGTATGTAATTCCGTAAATCACATTGTCTTTTCCTTTTCGCAACACGACACTAATGTTATCCATTTCCAAAGATTTTATAAATGCATGCAAATGTTCTGGTCGTTTATTTAATATCCATCCGATGGCGGTCTGTAGTCTTTTCTTAAAAGGCAGACGAAGGGATTCATTTTCTGTAAATTTGCGCTGCAGGTTTGCTAGCGTTGGCTTCATAAAAAAACTGCTTGCAGGCTGTGGAACACCAATTTTGTTTCCTTGATCATCCAGCACCCGATAGGTTAACCCATTATGCAGGTAAATGCGAGAACCTTCCTGTCCCCGATCAGCATTGATATTATATAATCCCAATATTGCGTTTAACTCAGTCAGCGATGTGAATTTATACTGACCAATTACCGGACCTAACACATTGGCAATAGCCCTCCGTGTTTCTGATTTTCCATAGATCACTTTCTTTGCATCAACGGGATGTAACTTCACCAAGTCAGCGTTCTTTTTATCCTCTGCCTTTACCAGTCCGAACTCTATTTCGATTTCTTTTCTCGCTTTCTCCGATTGATTGCGTCCCATGTTGTGCATCGAAATGCGGGTGCCATCTTTTTCAATATTGGTGCTAACGATATGCAGATGGGGATGCCCCGAATCATAATGACGGTAAACCAAAAAAGGTTGATTTCCGAAGCCGACCTTATCCATATATGTGGTAGCTATTTCAATCATTTTCTCATTTGATAAGTTTTCGGACGGATCAAAGTTTAATGACACATGAAGCGTATTCGTAGCGGCTCTTTCATTGAGTGAAGTATATCGTTTAAAATGGTTCAGTTTATCATAAAAATTCAGTTTATCAACGTCTTTTAAAAAACCCGATTCTGCAAGGACCTCTGCCCTACCCTGTTGCACTTTTTGTTCGTTATAATTAAGTGCTTTTGAAATACTCTTACTGGTATTTATTCTCGCGACCATTTACTACGATTTGATTTAATTTTTGACTGATTTCATCCACTTTTTTAAAGAACAATTGCTTGCTGTTTTCATTCTGCAAAGCCCATGTATTTATCTCTGTATCCGTATCCATTGTATGTAGCTTTTTGACAGATTGATTGAAGTTGTTTCCTATTGCTTTTAATTCATTGCGCAGCAAAATCATCTCTGCCACAAAGTCATCCAGGGATCGGTTGCGGGAATAAACCGTAATGGGTTTATCGAGTAAAATATTCCTGGCATATTCACTTATTTTACGTTTGGTTGAGCGTGAAAATCCGACATACAGTTTCTTGTATTCCGCTTCCGTTAACCGGATATGCAGCCATTTACTGCGGTTGTTTTTTGTGTCAATCATTACCTTTCATTTCTGCAACAGCTAAAAAATCACTCGTCCTAATCCCCGCCCGACTCCGGAGGCAAAGGGGTGAAATGCCCCGGTTGTGATACAACCGTACATTTCACCGGGTGAGATCATAGTCACCCTAAGGCCTTCCGACAGTTGCATTTAACCATCTTTCTTTGTAAAAATGTCCATCCGCGGTTGTTGACAATTGCCAGAGCGGTTCCTGGAGCTTCTGAAAAGGGATTAAGGTTGTCCGGTTACATTTACATTTTTATTCTGCTTACCCATTGTTACCAGCCATTCATTAAGGTCTTTGTAACCTGCATATAGATTGCTTTCATCCACATAATGATTTCCTTGCTGTAATGCCTGGCGACTGCAATCTTGTCCTGCTGTATCACGATCCAGGAACAAATGAACGGAGTTATACGCCTGCAGGAACGGCATGGTTTTATCAAAAAAAGAAAGTGAATTCAAGATGCAATAATCCCATTGTGCTAACTCCTCATATGGGAACATCACCTGGAAAGAAAGGAAGTCAAAAAATCCTTCGAATACTGCTATTCTGACCGTACCATTTTTTATCGTTGTGATGCCCTTTGGAGCGCTACTGTTCTTGTAATAGGCATTGCGCAGTTCATACCCGCCGACATCATTTAAAAAGCCTACCGAGTAGTAAGGTTTACCATTCATTTCAAAGTCTATCTCCTTGCAGAATTTTGCAGCCACCGTTAGCGGTATTTTCCGGCTATGCAGGTAGCGAATAAGCACGAGATTTCTAAGTGTCCGCACATCTCTGATTACAATTTTCGATAGTTGAGTATCCTGATTGTGTGAAGCGACAGAGGCTGCCGGCTGATGAAAAGAAAATTTACTTCTTAGAGAAAGCAGGAATTCACTAATGGTGCAGTTAAAATATAAGATGGCAAAATCAATGATGTCACCTCCTTTCCCGATCCCGTGATCATACCAGCGGTTTAATTTTCTGTCTATCTTAAAGGAAGCAGTTTTCTCTGCCCTTAGCGGTGAAAGATACCAGTAGTCTTCCCCCCTGATTTTGTGTGGTTCATAGCCGATACCTGACAGATACTCTACGATATCAATTTGCTTCGCCTGAGCGCAGGTGAGATACTGTTCACTGTTATTCATTTCACACGATTTTCCAACTCCACATTTCAGTTAACGATGTAAAAATAAACTGCTATCTCTTTAAAAAACTATCCTCTTCAAATTCTGAGGAGGATAGAATCCATTCTACTATCTATTTTTGGATTGTGGAAATGATCAGTGAACAAGAAAATTCTTTTTATGTTGGCAAAAGCAGATGTGAGCAAGATTTATGAAACTGTATTTAGTATTCCCGGTATGAATGACAGTGTGAAAATCACTTTTACTATTCCGCGAAAAAATGTATTGCTGCTAAGTAAAGTCATAGAGAAAGGGCTTACCATGAAAGACACCGACGAAAAATCCATTAACATGTTTGATATCGTGCCGAAAAGTTCACTCCAGGAGCTCCAAACGCTTATCGTTGAGTTGCTGGAAAAAGCAGGATTGACGGAGATGAACAAGAACCTGCAATCTTTTTAACCAGAATGATTCCGTTCTATTTATTCGGTGAATGATATCTTTGGTAAAATTAGTAAGACATGAAGGCAATGATCTATGAAAACTTTATGCGGATGGCTTTCCGTTGTGGCCGAAACTACGACCGTGGTGCCGATGCTGACGTTTACAGGAAAATGCAATATGCACTTCGCGACCTGGAACTTCCGGAAAACAGCACCAAATCCAGAAATACACTCGAGTATGAAGCGCGTGTCGCCGTTAGTGTAGTTAGGGGTTTTGTGGATCGGGCATTAAAAAAGACTGCCATGGAAATTTACAACATTGATGACCGCCAAAAACTTGCTGCATTGCTATTGAATATCGCTGGCATGCAATATGATCCTGGAGCGATTGATACTGCAATTGTGGAAGCGACTGAGATTCTTAAAAAACACGATTTCAGGGCGGGCTGAAGAGTGCACTTGTACGCGCTCACTGATTTTAGAAATACGGGAAAGGGATTACCTGGAAGTAGCAGGTTGCCTTAGAGTAGCCCCGCATCCGCAAAACTGAAATAACCCTCTGTCGTAACAATGACATGATCCAATACTGTCATATCAAGGAAGGATGCAGCGGTTTTTATTTTTTCGGTAAGAATTTCGTCAGCTCTGCTTGGCCTGGCTTCCCCACTTGGATGATTATGCGCAAGTACCAAAAGGGAAGCGCCTGCTCTCAATGCTGCAGCTAATATCAGTTTGGGGTCTGCCACAGTACCGGCGATGCCTCCTGCAGATGCGTTAAACACACCCAATATCTTATTGCGCCGGTTCAACAGCAATACTTTAAATTCTTCCTGCAACTCTAACAGGTTTTTATTCCATAGCTGATACAGAATCCTGTAAATTTCACCGGAAGTTCTGATAACCGGCCTTTGAGAGGGTTTAACTTTTGGGTGATAGCTTATCTCAATTTCGGCCACCCGTGTCCAATCCTGATTGTTCATTTCCTTTTCCATAATGCTAAGTTTTAATGATTAAAAATTAATTATGGAACTGTCTCCGGCTTTCGCCGGATCATGCGCAAGGAGGACGCGGAATTAAGGATAGCCTGGAGCGCAGGATTTGCGTTCATCCGAACTCCTTGTAAGCATATCACAGGCGAAAGTCGAACTTCGTGTAGTGATTAATGCAAATTCGATGACTGCTTTAAAAAATTCATTAAAAAAAACTTCTCGGGTATTGTCAGTCATTAAACGCTGTTCATCCTGAGCCATATCTCAATCCATTACTACAACGAGCCGTCCCGAAGGGCGGCTCGTTTTTTGGAGTTGCTACCTTCGTTTTGGCACCACCATCCATATCATTATTCCGACAATTAGCGTTAATGCTTTCAAAACAGCATAACAAACCGTCAATACGAAAAAAAGGATAACACGGATTAGCCTGAACAGTATGAGCACCGGATTGAAACCCGGTGACTGCATGCCGTTCCTGTCCTGCTGACCGTCTGCAAAGCCTCGTAAGTAATCATGCCATATCATTTATAGCGCTTTTACCGGTTTGTTAAAAGGGTTGCGCCGGGGTGGCGCAACCCTGAAATTGTTATTCTTTCGCTTTGAGTTTCCCTATCCGTTTTTCGAGCTCTTTTATCCTTTCTGCTACCCTGGTTTGGCGTGTTGCGGCTTTCTGTGCCTGCTGTTGTTCAATCGCTTCAATATTTAAAGCTGCCCCTCTTGCTACTTTATATAAAAATGCGGCTGTTATATGGTTCGGAGACTTGCTTTCCGGTTTCCCGGTGACAGCCATACGGATCAGATAGCTGAACTGGCTATCCGTTAAACCTGAAATCCATTCGTAAAACTGGTCGTTGTTGTCACGGTCAAAATCATCGGTGTTGGGTAAGAGCATTTCTTTTACCTTGTTTAAAGATTTGTAATCCAAAGACTGATATACCAGCAATCTTGCTGCGGCATGGTCTGCCGGGGTTAACTGCAAATCGGCAAAGCCATTTTCCAAAACTTCGGTGAACTGCTGATGCATCACCAATTGCACTTTTTCCCGGTCAATTTCTTTTGCCCTGATTTCCTTGGCCTGTATCCTTTCCATTTCAGCTTGCAGCAATTCAGGGGTAGCGCTCCCGGCTTTGATGGCTTCCTGCACCTGCTTTGCCGTTTGGGGCTGTTGCCGGTTTCGGGTAGCGGGTAACTCCTTAGAGAAAAACACACACTTAATCTGCCCTTCAGCTACAACCACACCCTTTAATACCTTACCACTTTGTAACAGCATGTTATGCTCCACTGTTTCTGTCTGGTATTCCTCCAATGCCGCTTTGTACCCTTCTTCATCAAAGTCGGGCATGTCATCGTCATAGCCGTTTTCGTAATCTTCTCTTTCCGGTGGTTCAGGAGGACCATATATTGAGATATCATAGCAACTATAACAGGGCAATGCTGCCGCCTCGGGTATAGACTGTACCAATTCCAGCGTGTATTCGGAAGGCTCACCATTAAAGAGCAGGGCGTTGGGCTGGTGTTCCTGTATCGCAGCGCTCAATTGAAGTAGCATATGCGCAGCACATTTTTTGTGGTAACAGTCTTTATTGGTGCAAATGGCCTGCTTTGCATATTCCGGAAAAAGTGATTTTAATGAAGCGGTATTGAACTGGCAGCCTGTGCAGGCGCCGGCATCCGGCAGCAGTTTTTTATCCCTTGTATTGAATGGCGCTTCTTTGAGGTCATAGCGGAACCGGTCAAGCGCGTAGTCAAGGTTATGAAACCGGAAATGCTTTTCGTTTTTCCATTTATTGCAAACTGATGCGAAAAAATCCTGTTGGGAATCCGCTGACAGTGTAGCAATGGCAAAAGCTTCCTGTATGGTGATCGCATCACCCAGGAACATTTCCTGAAAGGGTTCAATAAGGGCCAATAAACGAATGCGGCTATATACAAAAGCTTTCGACTTGCCTAACCGCAAAGCAATTTCCTGAATACTTTTCCCGCTGTCCTGCATCATTTTCACGGCACCTGCTTCCTCCAATGGATGGGGATTTTCCCTTTGCAGGTTTTCAGCCAGTTGAATTTCGGTTACCTGTTCGTCACTAAGGTTGGCAACTGATGCAGGCACTGCCGCGATGCCTGCCAGTTTTGCGGCCCTCAATCTTCGCTCCCCCGCTACCAGTTCATACCGGTTGGCGGAAAGGGGGCGAAGTGTCAGCGGCGATATTATACCATGCTGTTTTAGTTCCTGGGCAAACTGCTGCAATGCTTCTTCGGAAATGTATTTGCGGTAATTGAGGGGGCTAAATGCTATACTTTCAACTTTTACCAGTTTAAATTCGGCACCGTCTAAAGCATTGGTAATTTGCTGGGTAGCTTTTTGATTTTCTTCGCTTAAAGCTACTGCCGGAATTTTTCTTCTATTTTTTGATGTGGTAGTCATAATCATTTGCGCCACTTGTCCGGCTGCGCACCCGGTTTGATTCCTTAGATGGATTTGTCTTAATACCAGTTCTTAATACAGTCAGTTCTGCGGTTTCTGAAATGTCGCTGGCTTGGCGATGGAAAAAACAGGGGCAGTGCTGCCCCTGAATTTTTAATTTAAAAGGTTAATTCCTTTGGTTGCAATTTCACAACAAAGGTTGAATGCCTTTTGCGTACGCAATTGTGCTGTACCACCGTACAACAAAGATTTCAGTTTGGCCTCATCGTCTTTGAAGTTCCTCACGTTTTGGTAATAGCCGGTCACGGCATTGTAAGCGCCAAACAAAGTGCCTCTGGTAGTTTCTGTTTGCTGTGAGGGACTGCTCAATGCATAATCGTAGGCTGATTCACACATGTTATTGAAGCAGGTGGAAAGGGCATCCCACTTTTCGTTTTGAATGTTTTGCAATACTTCTTTGTTGGGTACCATTGCCAATTGTATAAGCCTGTGCAATTCGGGGTCGGTTATTTTTACTTTTGTCCAGTTGTTAAACAGTTCCTGGAGTTGTTCAGACAGTTTGGATGATATGCCCATTACCTCATGGGCCTGTTCCAGTCTGCCTTTAGCGTTGGCCGTGTGCCTGATTTTTATTGCATTGCTGTGATTGCGTAAGGCTGCGTTTAAGGTGTTGTTGCAAACAATCCGCACGGGGGTAAAGGCTGCCGTAATGCTGCCAAAGCCATCGTGTGAAGTGGTCAAAAACAAATACTGTTCAATCAAATCTTCCCTGCCTACTTTGATATAAGAAGGAAGTTTGGCAGTAATAAAAATTCTTTCGCCTTTACCCAGCGCTCCGGCGGTTTCATACTGAATGCCTTGGCCACCTACGATTGCATCAAAGAAACTGAAAGCATCCCTGTTCTGTACAATCTCATAATCTTTGCCCACTATACCCAATACATCACCGGTATCCGGGCGCATTGTCGCAAAATGCGTTTTGACTCTCTGGTTAAAGTCCATTGCCTGCCCTTCTGCATTATAAGTTGTAGTATATATATCGTCCTTAGTTACTTCGTAATCCAGTCCTGCAAACTTCAATGCTTCGGCGCTGGTGGGGTAATCCTGCACGATTTTGCCCAATCCATGCCAGGCCTTTTCCTTTACACTGAAAAAGCTATATTGTCCGGTTTGTTCGTTGAAATTCAGATTGTGTGCCATAGCTGTACATTTTAATGATTCAATACAATTGTTTTACTTAGCCTCTTAAAAAGGAAGATCTTCCTTTTCCGGTTTGATTTCAGTCGTCTTTTCGGCTGCGGTGGCTTGCTGCTTTGCTTTGCCATGCAATTTGATATTGCTAACATGGAAAGTCAGCGCTGCTTTGGCCTCGCCTTCTGCGTTTGTCCATGCGTTTACCCCAATGCGGCCAAAAAGTTCTACCAATGTCCCTTTGGTTAAATAAGGAGCAATGCCCGGATTTATCCAATAGGCGCAATTGATAAATGTGACAACCTCTTTTGGTTCTCCGCTTTTGGATTTGTAGCGCTCATTGATGGCAATTGAAAAATTAATTACCTGCCTTTCGTCTTTTAGCGTGCTGAGTTTTGCATCTGCTGTTAATCTGCCTGTGAGTTCCATAAACTTTGTTTTAAATGGTGATAAAAATGGTCAATGACCGGAAACGGCACCGGGGGCTATCCCCGCCGGGCTTCGCCCCGCTCACCGAACCCTTAGCGACCAACCATTGGAACTGTGGAGGAAGAACAAGGTTTTTCAAAAAAATACTACTGCACTAACGCCGTGGCATACCTGAAATCTCAGTGGAGATTTTTTTTGAAAACCGGAGGCAAGCCCCGATGCAATCGGGGTGCAGACCTTGTTCTGCACGGAGCAGTTCAATATCTTTGCGGCAGGGTTAATGAGTGTCTGTGGCAATACCAGAAGGCATCAATACTTCATTTCAGGGAAAGCCGAAGTTCTTCCAGGTCGCCGAAGTGTGCGACGCAACGGATGCAGGGAAACAGGCAGCGGCCGGTCAAATCATCCACTTATCAGCGGCTGAGGGTAAGCTGATTTTTTCTGACGTTCACCGAACATGACGAAGCGGATGTCAACTTCGCGCGGGACTTTGGCAAAAAAAGTTGGCGCGCAATGGTTGTATCTTTTATCCTGCTGCGCCAGCCAAAGTTTAAATGCCGACTTTGATTATAATTTGCAGCAATCGCGGAATACTGCAAACTCCTCCCCGGTTAAAACAATCTGGTCATCGAAGACAACTTTGAATTTCCAATCGTAATGCTTCCACCGTATGTAGTTTTCGGCGACCTCTTTTCTAATGATAAGTTGCGCATCGTTTTGAGCTGCACGTGGCTTTATTTCGACAAGAAAGGACTCCGCTGTCTTTTTGTGCCGGATCAAAAAATCGGGTGTGTAGTGCCTGACGCCTTCCCGGATATAATCCGTAGGGCGGAAGTTGCCGTGATGATAGTAAATCGTCACCCGAGAACGCAGGAATTCATATTCGTCCTGGATAGAGATGGCATATTTTAGTTCCAGCAGTGAATCGAACTGGCAACCCCAGTTGATGATCTTAAATGATTTGCCGTATTTGAATGTTTTGTTACCAAATGTTTGTCTCATGGCAATGTGTTTTATTGAAAAGGCATACTCACCTGTCCAGATTTAAAAGATTATCCGCCCTGATCTCAGTGATGTAGCGAATGTGGCCCGAGGCATCCGGATAAGTCCGGTAGTCAACGAAACCTTCTACCAAAATTCTGCTGCCTTTAACGAAATTTCGCTCGGCCTGTTCAGCCCGCTGATCCCAAGCCACCACGTCATGCCAAACCGTTTGATACCCGTGGTTGCCACCGGCTGTCTTTTTTTTGTAATGGGTTGCCAGGCGGATACTCACCTTCTTTGCGCCCTTCTTTGTAAGAATAGATGCCGGATCCTTTCCAACATAACCGATCAACAGTACTCTGTTTGCTTTCATAACCTATTTTTGGTGAATTAATTTTTAATACGAAAGTAGAGGCGCTAGCGACCCCAGGCAAGGTTTCCAACGTTTCTTTATGTAAAAAAGCGTTTTGAAACGTTTTGAAGCGATAAGAATAAAATGTACATTTAAGGGGTGAAGCGTAAAGTTAAAAAGCGTAAGTGTCTTGTATGTCCCAATCCTGTTGAGGGAAACGATAACAAGAAATTTTGCTCGGACAAATGTAAGAACGCTTATCACAACAGCAAGCGGAAAGCGGAAACGGGGCAAACCGGTAAAGTTATTTCTATCCTTAAAAATAATCGCCGAACACTACAGATGCTGCTGGAAGGAAAAGAAGTAACTAACGTCAAGGAGCAAGCGATGCTGGACAACGGCTTTGTGTTCCGCTACCATACGCACAACCGAAAAAACCAGGGCGACCAGAAAGAATATTTGTTCTGTTTTGAATACGGGTATCACCGCAAGGAAAATGGCTGGTGTACTATTGTAAAAGGAACGATTTGATTGGAAGGTAAGGTTATCCTTTGGTGGATTGTCAAACTCACCTGACAGTTGCTGCATTTTGTTTTTAGTTTTGTCATCCTGGTGAACAGTGAGAAAAAAGTTTGCTTCCAATGCATTGATTAAATTGAAGCCGTTACATACTTATGGTTTAATACTTGTGGTTAAATACGCTGATCATGGATTCTTTGTTCCCCGACCGACCATTTCAAATTACCTACGGCAATACGGTGCTTTATGTGCGACCTGTTGATATGCAGGACCGGCTGGCGTTTCACGTAAGCTTCAGTAGTGAGCGCAAACCTATCCTTGTGGTCAGGGCAAAGGATTTCAATGCGAGCCGTTTTTGGACTTCAATGCCGGAAGGCAGACAAAGCGAAGCCGAAGGTGTGGGCCAACTTATTGAGGAGTATATAGCGGCACAGCAGAAGGAATGAGGGCACCCATAGTCAATCTAATTTAAAGCGTTGGCGATTCTTTCAAAATATAGTTTAACCCTGTATGTTGTATGTATTTGACAAACCGGAGGTTCAGCAACTGACGCTTAATGAAGCCTATAGAAGTATGGAGGGTGATCCTTTTCTGACATCTGATTTTATTTACGTGGATCCTTTCATCAAGCCCCTGGGTGAAGAGACAGGAGGCTACCAACTTTTTTTACATTGGAGCGGCACCGTTGACGATCAGTTCACCAGTGTACGTATCCTGGAAGTGAAAGCGATACACGCCGTTTTTATCCTGCCCGAAGGTGAAAATGATCGCCTGGATTTGCAGCGGATTATAGCACTGTCCCAGGAGGCCTTTGCCGCTGAAGTATCTGCATTTTGCGCTGGCACACCGCTAAAAGATTTCCGGTTTGCAGAGATTGAATACGATGTCATCGCGGGTGAAATCATTGTTTATTTGGAGAAGCACTAAGCTGTTAGTGCAACAGGAACAATTTGATCAGGCATATACCAGTTCAGGCACCTGCTGATAAATTACTTCCTCGTGCGGGTTATCGCGCTTCAAAAAATCTTTGTGCAGTGGTGTTGCCTTCATTTCGGCAGATGCTACCTGGTAGTTTGCAATATCCAGGATTTCCTGATCATTGAGGTCTTTGTACAGCCAGGCTTCGGCTAAATCTCCTGGCAAAATCGTAGGTTGCCTCTCTTTGCTGTTGTGTATTTGCTTCATCAATGTATTTGCCTCAGTTGTCACCAAAGCAAAAGTATTGGTCGTTTCTCCCGTGTCAACATTGGTGTTCGGTTGCCAGATGCCCGCCATATAAAATTCAGGCTGATTTATCATTTCAATAAGGTAAGGAAATTTCTCAGGTGTTTTTAAAAGTTTACCACTCTTACCCACTACCTGAACGTGCCGCCATTCGTAAAAGCCGGCAGAGGGCACAAGGCAACGCCGGTGCAGCGCAGCATCCTTGTACATTTTCTCCAACAACTGTTCGCTGGTGGCATTAAGTGTGGTATAGGCGGGCTTCCATTTCCCAGCGGGATCTTTGTATCCGTATCTGAAGTTTTTTATTTTTTCAGTGGTATTTACATATGGTGGCAGAAAACCCCACTGCATATCAACACGTTCAGTTTCGTGAGTGCCAGCCTTGGGCCTGATGATTGGATAATCTCCGTAATCGAAGCCTTTGTGTATAGCCATTTCATCATTTAGAAAGGCAAAGCGCTTTTCTAATGCCTTCAGCCGGATGTATTCATCCCTGGTAACCTTAATGCCATTATAGTAACACATATTTCAATATCAAGATTATCTAAAAAACATACTTAAAAATAACGAATATCCAATAGGGAATCTCAATAAAGTAAAATAGAATCAGAATCAAAGTACCAAAATTAAATATTTTTTGAGAATCGATTCTTCCATTCTGCTGTATCAAATTCAGGCATAGGGCCAGGAAGTATGCGATAAATGGAATTGCGAAAAATTGGGTTAGCAATACCATTATAGCAGTTGGATAAAATGCCGCTGTTCTATAGAACGGATGTCCAAATTTCAAAAAAACCATTTGCAAGGCTGCCATGACCGTTCCAAATACTGCTATCCTAATGATTCTCTTCTTTAACTCCTTATTTTCATATTTTTCTATATCAACCTCAATGTCTCGTAGTAAATCATTTTTGTTCATCGGTATGATCGTATTGTACTAAAGTATTAACGTCTCTAAACACCTGCCGCCCTAAACAATAATTTCTCTCCAAACTGCTTCTTTACACTATCAATCGCCTGATATAACCGGATATGCTCCTGCGTGTCGTCAAATAAGCTGATCTGATAGTTTCCGGGTATGAGGCTGCTGAAACGTATGCCTATTAATCTGACCAATATACGCCTTTGATAAATTTTATCAAACAATTCCCTTGCCGTTCTCAACAGCACATGATCAGCATTGGAATAGGGTATTGATTTTTGTACGGCATGCGTTTCAAAATCTGAATAACGCACTTTAACTGCCACGCAGCCGGTCAACTTATTTTGGCTCCTAAGCTCAAAAGCAATCTTTTCTGTCATGCGTACCAGTTGCGCATGCAGGAAATGGACATCAATAGTATCCTGGGAAAATGTGGTTTCAGTTGAGATAGATTTTTGCTCATGATAAGGGATAACCGGGGTTTCATCAATTCCCTTTGCCTTTCGCGACAGGTCCATCCCGTTCTTACCGAGCAGATTCGCCATCATTTCTACAGGGATTTCAGACAGTGTTTTAACCGTTTCAACGCCCATTTTCAAAAGCAGTATAGTGGTCTGCTTGCCTACCCCTGGAATTTTCGCTACACTGAGCGGTGCCAGGTATGATCTTTCATTGCCAAATGGAATTTCAATCTGTCCGCTTGGCTTCACCTCGTTGGTGGCCACCTTGCTGATGAGTTTATTACTGGCAAGGGCAAACGATATAGGCAACCCGGTTTCTTTGGTTACTTTGCTGCCCAATTCCTTACTGAACAATGAGCACCCAAAAAACTTGTCCATTCCCGTTAGGTCAATATAAAATTCATCTATGCTGCTTTTTTCAAACATGGGTACGGTATCCCTGATCACGTCTGTAACCAGGTTGGAATACTTACTGTACTGCTCCATATCACCGCGGACAACGATGGCATGAGGGCAAAGCCGCTTCGCGTATTTCATGGGCATAGCACTATGTATACCGAATTTGCGGGCCTCGTAGCTGCATGATGCCACCACACCCCGGTCTCCACTGCCGCCAATAAGTACAGGCTTTCCTCTTAGTGCCGGGTTGTTTAAGTATTCTACCGACACATAAAACGTATCCAGATCCATGTGTGTGATATGACGCTCAGATGCCAGCATAGCTTCTCATTTTATATCCCACTTTCTCCATATAGTGTACTTCCAAACTGCATACGTCAAAGTCTGCTGTTACCTTTCCTTTTGCCTTGTAAAAGCCATTGCGTTCTATTGGATAGCGTTTAAATGAATCAGGAAAATGAACGGTATCTATCCAGTCAAGATTAGCGTCTATGAATGTGCCAAAACTCATTACTTCCCGCTTCACCGTTGGTACAACCTTATACGCGATAAAATAAATAAGCACTGTAATGGCCTTGCCGATATGTTTATCCAGGTCACGGGCATACACATATTTTTCCGGATCATCGTCCACCAACGCAAATGGATTACACAGCGGGAAACCCAATATTTCCAATTGATCATACAGGTTATCCAAGGGATGGTCAACCAGTTCGGGCAACGTAAATTCAACCGGCTGTTCCTGAAACAAAGAGATACCGGCAGGGATGTGATCTTTGTTTTTTGCCTGCAGGAAATTGGCTTCCCACAGCAAACGCTTCTTGCTTTTGCCGGTAAAGTTAAAGGCGCCTACGCTTACCAGGATATTTAGTTGTTCCCTGGTTACCCCAGTTCTTTCGATAAAATCCTGCAAATGAAGATACGGCCCACAGACGGTCCTTTCTTCAAGCATCCGTTCAATCAACTTCTTTTGCAAAGCCTTAATATGCACCAGCCCAACATACGCTTCATTGCCTTTGATGTTCGAATAGCAGTCACTGTTATTCACACAGGGGGGCTTGATGTCTCCGCCCGTTTTGAGCAGTTCCAGAAAATAAAGTTCAGTTGGATAAAAGCCGCCGAAATTATTGATCACGGCCACCATGAACTCCCGGGGATAATAGGTTTTCAGGAAAAGACTCATATAGCTCTCTACAGCGAAGCTGGCTGAATGGGCTTTATTAAAGCTGTAGGACGCAAAACTTTCCATTTGCCGCCATACTTCCGCCGCCAATGCATCCGGATGCCCTTTTTCTTTACACTTCACGAAGAACTTTTCCCGCACCATGCTAAACTGATTGCCTGACCGGTACTTACCGCTCATGGCGCGGCGCAATACGTCCGCCTCGCCCAGGTCAAGTCCGGCAAAGTAGTGCGCCACTTTTATCACATCTTCCTGGAAAACCATGACGCCAAAGGTTTCACTCAAATGCTCTTCAAATAAGGGGTGCAGGTATTGTACTTTTTGCGGACTATGATAGCGTTCAATATAGGTTCTCATCATACCACTTTGTGCAACCCCCGGACGAATAATAGAACTTGCTGCTACAAGGGTGGAATAATCGTCGCATTTTAACTTTTTTAGCAATTGCCGCATGGCAGGCGATTCGATATAAAAGCAGCCAATCGTATTAGCACTACGAATTTGTGCCTTTACTTTTTCGTCTTTCCGGAAGTTTTCAAAATCGTGGATGTTGACGTCAATGCCTTTGTTCTTTTTGATCAGCTTCAAACTTTCTTTGATATGCCCTAATCCACGCTGGCTGAGTATATCGAATTTATTTATGCCTACCGATTCAGCGATAAACATGTCCATTTGAGCGGTTGCGAAACCTTTGGGCGGCATAAAGGTTGCCAGGTAGTTTCTTATCGGCGCTTCGGTGATCAGTATTCCACACGGATGAATGGAAGAATGACTGGGAAAATTAGCCATCATACTGCCGTATTTCAGGATACTGGCTTGTATGTTATCTTCGGGCGTTTGAGTGGACTGCAATACCTTAATTTCAGCGTCGGGCAATCCAAATACTTTGCCCAACTGGCGCACGATGGAATCCCGCTGAAATGTTGGATACGAGCCCAGCAGGCACACATGGTTTTTGCCATATCGTTTGAAAACATAGTCAATCACATCATCCCTGTCGGTATGCGAAAAGTCAATATCAAAATCAGGCGGACTGGTTCTGTGCGGATTGAGAAAACGTTCAAAATAAAGATTGAGCTCAACGGGATCCACTTCGGTTATCCGCAGGCAGTAGGCTACAATGGAGTTTGCACCACTACCCCGCCCAACATAATAAAATCCTCTGCTTTGGGCGTAGCGGATAATATCCCAATTGATTAGAAAGTATCCGTTAAAACCAAGATCATTGATAATCCGCAGCTCTTTTGCCAACCGTTCGGCAGCCATTTTGTTCTTTTTGCCGTACCTGACAGCCAATCCATCCAAAGCCAGCTTTTCCAGCAGAATCCTGTCATCTTCTACAGAAGTGGTGAAATGCTTTTTATTTTTATCGGTGCCGTAGTCCATTTCAATGTTACAGGCGTCAATCAACCTGTAGGTATTGGTAACAATGGATGGATACTGTCTGAATACATCAAGTAGTTTTGCCGGAGAAACAAAGTGTTCCTCCGCTGAGCAATATTGATGTGGCTGCAATTTACTGCCCACAATATTTTTGTCAATCGCTCTTAAAAGCCTGTGCAGATTGTAATAGCCTTTGTGCTGAAAGGTTACGGGATGTCTTATAATAAGTTTTTCCCCCATTTCAGCAGCCTCTATACCAAATAACTTATTCACCTCCCAGGGCAAGACACCAATGCGCTCGTTGGGGAACAGTTCCCTGAAGCTTTTTTTCCCGGCGGGATAAATGACGTACCCGTCCCATTGATCTGTAAAAAAGGGCAGGGTTTCCGCTTTAGGTGGAAAGGCCGTATTTGTTTGCAGATGCTGAGAAAGGAAATTATTGATCCATGCCAAACCCCGATTGTTTGCCGCGAGCAAAATGTATTCGAATGTATCGCCATTGCGTATTTCCACGCCGGCAATAGGTTTAACACCCGCTTCCCTGCAATACTGCACAAAATCCCAAATGTCGCAGGTCGAGTTGATGTTGGTGAGCGCAAGGCTGGTAGCGCCCATGTCAATAGCGGTATCCACCAGTTCTCTGGTGGCAAAAGTGCCATAATTAAAGCTAAAATATGTCTTGCAATTTAAGTACATACTTTGGCAAGATTACTAAATTATTTAGTAATTTGTCGTAAAAAAATAGTTCGCTTTACAACGCGTTGAGAATTATTATCTTAAAAATTCCCAGCATCGAGCAAAGGGGCTTAATAATCCTGTCGGGTAAAAAGTCGAGATGAAAATATCAAACACCTTGAGGATGCCGAAATGATCGAGAGTGATACAAGGATAAACCTAACTTCTTTATTGGTAACATCGTACAAACCACTGAAGCTAAAAAAGCACTCGCTTCGTAAGAATGCAAAAGCCTGGTGTTGCCTGGCTTAATTTTTATCACTGCATTTATTAAAACAAGTAACGCATAAGCGCTGGTCTGGCCAAGCTACAAGGCAAACGCTACAAAACCAGCGCTAGCTTACTATATGCAACAGACCGGCGCTAGTGGAAGTGGTTTACAGCCTTCGCTTGCACAACGACTGTGGTAGACTTACCACCATCTTCTATACAACATCCACGGCACACCCTGCGCCAGTAACAGAAACTTAGAGCCGCGCCGGGCTTTGGTATTTTTTCTTATATCACTAACTCTGGAACATTACCATCCTTACTTTAAATGGAACTGGATACTTCGAACGATTTTTAATAACCCGGCGTTTTGCAAGCTATCTAAATCTTTCGAGTAGAGGTTGAATTTGAATCTACCTCCAGGATCTTTATGCAAACTATCAATATATATCCCAGTAATTGCTCCATTTTTTATCTGTCTCGGAACTGTAATTTTTGCTGCATAGCCTGATACTGTTTCAAAATAAACATTTTGCTTCCTAAACTCGTCAATATCAAAATTTGACTTTTTTGTGTAAACAATTTTTTGAGGGTCTACTAAAGAGGTATCCAACTTGCTTCTGATACTATCTTCATTATATGGATAATAAATTACTGAGGGGTCTTTTTCAGACAAATTATCTATATCATACCCAAAATTGAATAGTATGGTGTCAATTTCATTTATTATAATGCTACCGCTATAACCATCATCGTTTTGATGAACAACAGGTTGAGATTTTATAAAAGAAGGCAATTGAAAAGAGAAATTCTTTAACTCTACCCTTGTTTTATTTTCAACACTACTACCATTATTACAACTTATAGCAGCTAAGATTATTATACTAAAAACCAGCTTTCTTTGCTTTCTCTTGATCATAAGTTAAGTTGGTATTATTAACGAAGTTCTTTGCCTCTTGTTGAGCATTTCTTGCCCCCATGTGGTAAGTGCCATCCTTCATTCCAGTAAATGCGGAGAAGATTTGCTTTCGCTGTGCACTGGTAAGTTTAGTTGACGTAGGGGTCTCATTCATTAAATTATTACCTGAACCACTTACATGCTCAAGTCCAAAATTATGTCCTTGCTCATGCTGTGCTAAGGCTTTATTACCCATGTGTTTGGTCTCGATTGCAGCAGTTTGACCCGGAAGTTCAGCTCTTCCGGCAGGTTCCTTTTTCACATTGCCCGTTTTCTGAACATCATCAACTACTAACATAACATTTTCGCTATTACTTACTTTATCAATGTTATCTGCCATCTTATAAGTAATATTAACATTCACAACAACATTCATATCGACATTATTACCAGCCTCCTCTTTAGCAAAATTTAGTGAAGAACCAAACGTAGCATCTTTATACCCAGAGCCAGCTACCTGATTAGCATTATAAACATTATTGCTTGAAATATTGATTACATTATACGTGACATTGACATCTACAGTTCTGGTAATTGCACCAGTTTTAGGGTCAGTTGATGTCTTTATAACAACATCATAATCTGTGTTGCCATCTGGGTCAATTTTAGATATTGGATTGTTCCTTACGTATGCAAAGGGACTAATGTCAATATTTTTTTCACTCATCGGATCCACCACATGCCATCTCCCAATTTGTGCATCATACATCCTTGCTCCATAATCCAACCATTCCAACCCGGAGCCGTCAGAGAACTCCTTTCTCTGTTCTTCTTTCCCATTGTACTTGTACTTATTCTCTACTGCATTATTTAAAGCCTTGGAGGATATCCCCGCCATAGTCAGCCCAAATGGATAATAATGCGTTTCCTCCAGTATTGGTCCTCTGGTATGGATCACCTGCAGGTTGTCAAAGAACACATTCACCGGGCTCTCATTGCTTACATAAATATACACATATCCGCTTTTGGTGGCTGTTAAATTCGAAAGGTCTGTATGAGGTTTTACCACACTTTTGGTACCCACCTTGCTGAACCCGGTAGCTGTGGTCTTGAACTGGTCATCAAAGAAGATGTAATTGATATAAGCTTTGGGTACCGTGGGCGCTGTGGCGGCATCAGTGGTTTGATTGCTCAGCAGGGTATTGATACCCGTTGTAGTGCCGGTGCTGCCGTTGAGTTGGCTGGCTGTTATACCACCATGGCTGGCTGCTGCCGCCCCGCCTGTGGGGCCGCTCAGTAAACCCGTTAGTATATCCAGCACTGGTATGGCACTATTGGCTGCCGTGCCGCCGGTGTTGTTGGTAAAATAGTAGCTCTTGCCTAAGATATCTATCCTGTCGCCTGCCATTACTTTTAAGGTGATACCCAAACCCGTTTTGTTGGCAGTGCTGTTGAGCTTATACAACTTGGCGCTGTTGGCGGTAACCACACTGTTGGGGTTGTTGTTCACCGGCGGGTTGCCGTTATGGTTTTGGTAAGTGGTAATACCCGTTGCCGTAGTAGATGCTACCACATAAGCGCTGTTGATGGTATAATAGTTCTTTTCGATATAGGCTGCATTGGGGCTACCGTCTACAGTAAGGCTGCCTTCGAGCGTTGCCGCAGGATAAATGTCCTGCTTCACCTCTTCGGTAAGCATCATACGCACATTGCCCAGGTGATCTTTTACAAAGTAATCGTAAGCAAAACCTGAAGGGGTGTTGGGGCTGCCCGCGGTATTGAACAGGGTTCTTATCCTGCCTTCCTCCTGACCTGCAAAAAGCAGCTTGTCGGTATAGTTGGGCTTGTTAGGATCAACAGGGCTGATGGTTTTGCTTTCATAGACAAAAGCACCAACATAGGTGGTAGTAGTGGTAATGGTTTTGTTGCCGTTGGCAGCAGACGGATTTTCAAGCGTAACTTTTTTCAGCTTGTTGCCTGCCCCGTCGTAGGTATAGGTAATAGTACCCTTGCCTGTCACCGTAATGGTTTGGGGCAGGTTAAGATAGTTGTAGGTGATAGCGCTGATGCCTTTGTTCAGGTCGGCGCTGAGATTGCCGTTTACATCATAGCTGTAATCATCGGTACCTGTGTTACCGTCCTTAAAATCTCCCAGTTTGCCACTGCTCGCAGCTGCAGCAGCATCGGTAACCTTTGCCAGTTTGTTACTGTATTCGGTATTTTTATAGTTATACGTTAACTGATCAATAACAGGTGAGGTATTAAATTTTAAACCTTTCTGGGTCATGGTTTTAATGTTGCCATTGGCATCGTAGGTTAAGCCGCTCACCGAATAGTCAATATTAGCACTGGTATTGAATACCGCACTGCTGCCCGAGCCCGACACATACTGGGTGAAGGCTCCGGCGGTAAGCCGGTTGGCGGCGTCATAAGTAAAATTATATTTGCGCCGCTGCTGGTCGCCTTCGCTTTTCCAAAGCATACCACTGATGTTGCCATTGTACTGGACGGTGAAGGTTCCCAAGCTGGCGTTTTTGTCATAACCCAACTCCATGGCAAAATACTGGTTGGTATTGGCGCTGCTCATATACCCCTTGTTTACATTGAGCAGCCAGCCCCGGATATTGTATTGATATGCCTGTTCCTGCAAAGGCTGCCGCGGCGTATAATAAATGTTGGTAGCTGGATTTTTTTTACTGCCCACTGTTTTTTTCTTAAGCTGTCCCAGGGCGTCATATTCATTGCTGTTGACGGTGGTATAAACCGAAGGCAGCGCATTACCATCTACATTGGTATGTTGTATCTTTTTGTCAGTGCGCACTACCCGCCCCAGGTCATCGTAAATAAATTTGGTTACCGTAAAGCTGGTTTGCGCATTGGTTCCCGACTTAACCTGCTTTTGCAATGTAACCAGCGGCTGACCGTTCCAACTGTACTGGGTAGTAGCAACATCTGCCCCGCCGGTTTGATTTTTGCTTTTTACCTGCAAAAGCCTTGCTTTATCATCGTAAATATTGACCGTATATTGGTATGCGCTTTGTCCCAGTATCTTTGTTTCCGTCCAGGTTACCAGTCCCCTTGTCTGTGTCGACACCGTTAACTGCTGGGCATAATCGGGGGAAGCATTATAGGTTGTAAAAAAGCCGTATGTACTGTTGATTTGTGCATTGTCTAAGGTGGCGTTCAGACCGCTGGCAGCAGGAATGCCGCCATAATCATCATAACCGGTTCTGGTAAGGTATTCATAGGTGCCACTGGTGGTAGGATAGCTGGTGGAACTGTAAGCGCTGTTGCGGTGGGTTTGCGCTATGGTGGTGTTGGTCCATAATCCCGTTTCAACCGGGCGGTTTTGTGTATCGTATTTTGTTACCAGGTACTGGTTGGTGGCTTTTAGTTTGCCGTCCTGGGTCATCACCAGCCGGTCACGGGCATCGTACACCATCTCTACCTGATCTGCTCCCGGAACTTTTTTTATGATCATGCGGTTGCGCTGGTCATATTCATAACGGAAGCACTGTTCTGCCAGTATAGTGGTATTGGTAAGCACCCAGTTGGAAGAGATCAGTTCTACGCCCCGCGGCTGCAGCACGCAACGCAGGTTATCCATGTCGTCGTACAGGTAGTAGGTACAGAGCCAGCCGGTGTGGTTGCTGCCATTGCCATTATCGGCTGTGGCCGAAAGCTGTACTTTCTTTAAAACTACTTTGCCTTCTTTGTCTTTAAACTCGACAACCTGCTTGCCATGCTCATCCACTGTAATAGTTTTATACAACTGCCCGGCAAGGTAGCCCCCCGGGCTGCTATAGCCGCTCAGGCTGCCTAATGCGCCCACAGCAACATTCCATATCCGCACCGCATCGCTGAGTGTGTTAACGTAATATTTTGTTTTTACCGAGCGCCTGCTGGCTTCCACCGTATTGTACATGGTGCCTTCCCAGCTATTGCCCGGCGCCGATACCTCGGTAACCCGGTTCAACGGCGAAGCTTCATAGCGCGTCTCTCCGTAAAAAAAAGTTTCTCCCTGCCCATATACCGGTGAAGCTGAACCACTGTAATATGTTGCCTGCTGGGCAAAAGGGTTGAGTTTGAACAATCCGTCAGATGTAGTGGCGGGAGTAGGCAAATATTTAAAAAGCTCTCTTCCAAAACCGTCGTACTCTACCATGCTTACCATGTCCATCGCTGATCCCCCTGTAGCATAGGAGCCCTGCTTTACAACGGTCTGCAATGGTCTGCCCAGCCCGTCAAAATATTGGGTGGTTTGCTGTACATCGCGCAAACTGCGCGTTATTAATGTATTGGCGTTTTGCTCGGGCGCCTTGGCATCCCAGATACGGATATAACTCTTGTTGATGGCTCCGTATGCGGGCGGTGCAGTGCGCGGAGATTGAGCCACACCAAAAACACCCGGCAGAAGCATTATTGCCAGGACTAAAAGAACCTTGCTGCTAAACCTAACGTAATACATGTAAACAGGTCTTTGGTTATTATTAGAGTTGACTATCATACGCACTGCTACTCTCTTCCTCTGCATTTATCATGATGCTTATTGTTTACTATACTGCACTTTTATGGGCAGAACTACCGGGCTTTCTGTCGGTGTCACGCCTTCCTTAACACTCAAATACACCTTACCCTCCGCTGTAATGCGCATTTCCCAACGATTGTCCTGCAGCAGGTAGTAGTCCAGTTGCAGTTCAACTGCAGGGATATAGATCTCCTGTGTTATGGTACCAACAAACTGTTCTGCTAACCAGTCGTTTACGGGTTGCGAACATTTAAGGATCAGTTCAAATGCAACACTGCCTGCACTGTCAATATGTAGGTAAGAGGAAAGCGCTGACCAGCCCTGTTCACTGTTGGCCTGGAAAGCGGCTGTATCAAGAGGCGCAGTAAACGAACTATTGTTATACACAGCACCGAGCGTGTAGCCGGGATAGTTAAAAGTGGTTATAGATGCGATGGCCGCCAGACAGAAAATAAGTCGTATGTTTTTATTGTTAGTCATATTATTGATTTGTAATTATGGAGTAAAGGAACCGCCCGTCAGTCCTATGTAACTATATGGCGCCGGAGGCGTACCGCCCAGCAACTGTACACTGAATGCACCCGATGATGACACAACAACCTGCCATGTTCGCCCACTCTCAGACATCGTGAACATTTTGGTTGAATTGGGCTTGCAATTGCCATTAATGGTGGCTACCTGGTTGAGACCGGACCAGTTGATGCTTCCCGATGAAGAACTGAAGACAATATAAAATGATACCGTGCCTCCCGAACTGCTTATGCCACTGGTGGAAATATTGAAGCCCGTATAGGCTGAAAACGAACAGCTTTGTGTACAAGTGCCGTTAGCATTGGCATAATCCTGTCCGTTAGCAGCAACATCGTCAAGGGCCATCTGATCGGCGGCAGTAGATGTGGTAGCATAGTAAGTATTAGCGGGGACGGTATAGGTAACCGAACTGCCTGAATAACCCGCACTACAGTTATTACGTGTATACGTGCCACTTTTTGCCACGTTTCCGTACAATGTGCAGTTTTCCGTTTGCCCGCAGTAGTTATAACATATTTTCTTAACAATATTCCTGTCCTGATCCCTGATCAGAATCAGGCGTTGTAGTCCATCATATTCATAATAGGTAATACGGTTATTGGGATCGCATTGCATCTTAACACCCACAAGTGGCTCATGGGTATAAGTAGTCATTTGAGCACCCAACGGATATAGCCTTACCTCATCTATTAATCCACTGCCCGAAAGAGTTGCCATACTCACCCCGGTAATCTTGTGTTCATAATATTTCCAGCCATTAACAGTCTTGCCGGTGATTGGATATCCACTCTGGGTACCTGTAATCGTAAGTGCGGAAAGACTTGTCGGACGCCAATAAGAAATGAAGTATATTGAGCTGCTGGTTATTGACTTTGTAATATTTCCGGCGCTAAGATTATAGGCTCTCAACCCCGAGGGTGTGGTAAAGTCCCGAATCGTTGCGCCATTAAAGGACCAGTTACCCTTACCATCAGCCTCAAATGAAGTGTAGGCGATGTCGGCTGAGGAGGCATTTATAACTTGTGCTATGGGGTAAATACTTCCATAATCCCAAAGGTAAGATTGCTTTACATCGTTGGTTTTCTGTTGCTCAAGTATATTGCCATTTATATCATACTGGTTAAAGTTAATACGCGTTTCGGGGGTTCCAGCACCCGTGGAGGCCAGAATATTATTTTTGACAATGAGATTACCTGACTGCAGGAAATTCGTCTGTACCGTTGACAATAATGTTTCTGATCCGGATACGGATTTGTAGGTTTTCTCCTCCAGCACCGGTGTTAGAATATTTTTGCTGATCATTGCCGTTTGGACAGTTCCACTAACGTCCTGTGGATATTTTAACCTTGTGATTCTGGTATTGTTACTACCGTTGCCCAGACTGGTTGTCACACTCGTTTCCGTCATATATCTGTTGGCTGCATTCTGATACTGGAAGGTCGTAACTGTCGCTACCGATTTGGAAATATTATCCTGATCGTATACGATTTTGGTTTCCTTGGTTTTGCGGACGGCGCCAGTTTTTATCGGATATGTATAAAGCGAGAAAAATCCCTGACCATACTTTAGGTTTGTGGGTTCGGGCCCTGTAATATCGGTCCCGCACCCATCGAACTTAATAAATTGTTTATGCTGCTTAAACAAAATGGCAGTATCCGTCTTTAAGTTAAACAATCCATATTCGTTCTGGGTTGTAGATACCGGAACATAGACGCCGCCTTCCTTTTTATACACTGTATCATTAAGAAGTTCCCCTTGTCGCCAGCTATTATTGACAGATCCATAATTGCCGCTATTGACAAAATCTGCAGGTAAATTGATTGGATCGGCAGTGATATTATAATTGTAAACCACTTTGCCGATATTCGCAACAGCATTTCCCTGATATTTGGTCACCTTAGAATAGAGCACAGGACTTCCCATATAATTAAGGGAGTTGTATTTAGAAATGCCCAGGAATTGCCGTTGCCAGCGAACATTTCCACCAGGAACTGGCAAACAGGTCGGCATTGTCGTACCTCCTTCATAATATGCGAAAGCGACATCTTCATAGTTTTTATAGAAATTTAGCTCCTCAAATAACTTAACACCTATTCCATCTTGGTTTGCACCATAGGCATAAATCTCTTCCCCCACCAGCGAATTATTATCCGAATAGCTTTTAATTGTTTTTATCCTTAATCCACCACCAATCTTTGTCACCGGGTTGGATGGCACAAGTGTAGATGTGTATTTATGAGGTTCATATTCAAAAATATTATAACCACCTGTTGGATAGGTTATTTTATTCAAAACTCCTGCCGCCATGTAAGTGGCTGAAGGTTCTCTATTTGCATTGCCAACCGTCCAGGTTTCCGACACATTTATTGTGCCGTTACCATAACTCTGCCCATTTATAGCCGTCATGAAATTGATATCAGCGCCTGTAACTGTAGTTTGGGGAATCAGTGATTGATTACTTGCGCCATTATAATATCCCCAATAATCAATGCTGTATGAGCCGTATACAGGCAATACCGTCCCATCATAGTCAAAGCCATAAGTTTTTTTGTTATTCTGGCTCTGGTCAGATTCTGTGAAACCTGTAAGTTTCAATCTGTGATGAATCCAATTATTCACAAAAGGAGTTGTGAGAAAATAATCATGAGCAAATCCAATTCTTTTTATTACCTGGTTTCGATTGTTATAAACCAGTACTTCATCCAGCATCTTGGTAGCAGGATTATTGTCTTTTCTAGTTGTATTTCTGTTAAACTGCACATAGCCACCTTTAAATATGATTTTCTTCACCAGTAGCTCGTTATACATATTAATACTCTGTGTCGTTTGTACCATTCCATATTGATCTCCCAGAACAAAGCTTTCACTCACAACTCCTCCATTTTTAGACATTTGCTTTCCTATTGGAAATACCTGTTGATCCATTGGATCTTCCTGATAGATCGTTTCAAATTCAAAGCTAATCGTGTCGGTATAATCGGCGGAAATCATGCTGGTCAAATACCACGAGCTAATTGTATTTCTGTAAATATTAAAATCAGATATTGTACCAGATGATTGACCGAACTTATAAATTATGCCGCTATCATCAACAAGTTGAAAAGTCAGACTAGCACCACTACCGACGGCTTGAATTTTAATCGGATCAAACGGTATTGTTGCAAAACCCTGCCCCGGCTTGTAAATAAATTTTCCTGATTTGCCGCCCATATTGTAAGCAAAAAGATCAGGCTCAAGGTCATAGCCTGTACTGCCCACAATATTGTAGTTCGACATGGTGTAATAGTTAGTCGTGTTGAAAAGCGTATTGTAAGAAGGCGGGCTGTAGTTAAAATATCCGTATGCACTATTGTCGGCTGCACTGTATACGGTTCTTGAAATTGTTCCGCCAGCCATTATACTCCAACCTAGTCCTACATCCGTAGATTTCTGGTTGACTTGTATGCCTGAAGCATGATATGAAAGAGATATGGGCAATTTCAAACTGCCGCTGGTTACCTCATAAAGTGGAAAACTTATCTCAGGTACTCCGGTTAATGTACCCACTGGGATTGTCCCATATTTACCTAGCTCTGCAGCATTGGGAGCTGGTGGCACTAAAGACTCTAATCCAATTTTTGTTTGGGCAGCAATGATAGCTGGAAAGAATACTATTAGCAACAAAACTAGTCTTATTTTTCTCATTGGGTTGAGTCGTTTATGTTATCTGATGCGAAATTTTGAATTTAAAAATTATACCCCACCCTCCACACAAATGCTGGTGTAGGTGGTATATGCTGTTTGTGTAAAAAATCATATAGGATCTGCATGGTGCCCTGTGCCTGCTTTCCCTTCTTTAGCGGGGAGTTGATGCTGTACTTTTTTGTGATGCCCGCTAATGCACTTTTTGTCCAGTTGCTGTAGTTTTTTAATACCGCCAGACTTTCTACCGTGCGGTTGTAGTTCATCTCACCGCCTACGGTGAACCACAGGTTGGCTATGAACCTGCTGTTGGATTTGAACAGGTCGGGTGCTTTCCAGTCCGCAAAAGCCCTGAATCCTACACCTTCCCCTGTTAACCTGATTTGCTTCCAACTCTTACCCCAGCCTATTTTACCGCTTACACCTATACCAACAATACTTTTGTCGTTCAGCTTATATCCTGCTGTAAGCGCCGCCTCTGTGGTGGTGGGGAAATAACTGTTAGATCTTTGTGTCTGGAAGTTGGTACCCAGTTCAATTCTTTGCAGAAAAGATTTTGTTTTTTGATCGTTGGGCTTAAAATCGGGTATCACCATATCGCTGCTGCCGCTACTGCCATTACCTAGTTGGTTGAGCTTCTCTTTCAGTTTCGACAACTCACCCTGTGCCTGCTCAATTTGCTGCTGCAGGTACCCGGCGGGATTGGCATTAGTGCCACCAGTTGCCGGTATACCCATCTGCTGCTGTAATACCTGTTGAACACTTGCCCTTGTCTGCAGGCCTGCCAGCGCCTGCGGGGTACCATAATTCTCAGGCGTAGGAAACAATTGCGCCAGCATGGAATGCTTTTGCATAAAGGTTTTAAAAGCCGGCAGGGTTTGAAGGGTAGCCAGTACTTTTTTAAAAAGTTTGTCCGGGTCATTCAAGGCTTCTTTATATTCCTGAACCTGCCTGCTGTAATAGTATGCCTCCTGCTGGTATTTGCCCAGGTGTTTGGTAATGCCATTCGGCAGGTTGGTATAGCTGCTCACCAAAGTCTTAAGCTGCTGCTGGCGTTGTTGAACAAATTGTTTGATCTGGTCTGCCTGTTGCAGTTTGTCTTGAAGTTGCTTTACCCGCTGCAAGGAACTACCTAGTTTCTGTTGCAGGTCTTTTGATTTGGAAACGATATTTTTAGCATCTTTTAAAAAGCCGAGCGCACCCTTAAGGGAGTCTAACCCCGGCAGATACTGTCCACTGAAGGCTTTGTCTAATTTGCCGTCGGCGGCAGCCAGTTTTTGAGCGAACTGTTCATAAACCTGCATGGTGTCATCCATCATCTCTTTTGTGCGGGAAGAATCAAGTTTTGCCAGTTTCCTGAGGATTTTTTCCTCCTGCTTAGATAAGCTGTTTAAATATTTTTCTGATTGTTTGGTAAGTTGCTGATCCAGTCCGCTGATGCGCTTCTCAGCCCTGTGGGCAAACCTATCGGGAAGCTCTATTACGGCACTGGCGCTGTCCTGGCAAAGAACAGCAGCCGCATTAAACAGGCCGATAAGGCACAACAATAGTACCCGGCAACTCATAAGCCGATGGTTTAGGAATTGAAAAAATGATGAAGGAAATTAAATGGTCGTTTTGCTAAAAGGGGTACAAATATCCAATGTTCTTTTCCTCTACCGATTACCTGCTAAGCGGTAAATGATGGATCGAAAATATAAATTCAATTTTATTTTTTTTACCCCCCATTTAAGGGTATTTTTATTCTATCCCTAAAAAAATTTTTAAAAATGAGCAACTAGTGTATAGAGTTCTAAGTTAATTTAGTATATTTGAAGGAAAAAAAGGAATGGCAAAACGTAAATCGCTTGTTTTGACAAAAGAAAAGTTAACGGAACTGGAATTCATAGCACGCAGTGGCAAAGCAGAAAAACGGATGGTTGAAAGAGTACAGATAATATTATTGTGGCATGCAGGCAAAAGTTTTGTCGAAACCCGCAAAGAACTTGGTGTAAGTGAGGTGATAATTAGCAAATGGCGTCAACGGTTTGTCAACAACGGATTGGAAGGTTTAAAAGATGCGCCCCGTAGTGGAAAGCCGCCAGTTTTTAGTGCTGCAAAAAAAGCCAGTGTTATTGAAATGGCTACCCGCAAGCCAGGTAAGGGTTATACCAACTGGAGTCAACGGCGGATTGCCAAACACGCAGGTATGAGCCAGACAAAAGTCCAGCAAATATTAAAGCAAGCTGACTTAAAGCCACATAAAATTGAATACTGGTGTGGCAAAAGCACCGATGTCGAGTTTGAAAGCAAAATGATCAACATTGTTGGATTGTACATGAACCCACCCGAAAACGCCATGGTGCTGTGTGTGGACGAAAAGACACAAATACAGGCTTTAGACAGAACACAACCTATTTTACCATTGAAAGAAAAGGCACCCAGGCGCTTAACTGCCACTTACAAACGCAATGGCACCGTTTCTTTACTGGCAGCTTTATCCGTTCACCACGGAGAAATTACAGCCAAAACAGTAGATAAAAACAATGCCGAAAACTTTCTTCTATTTTTAAAAGAATTGTATAGAAAATATCCCCGTAAACAATTGCATGTGATAGTCGACAATCTGACAGTTCATAAACATAAGATAGTTGAGCAATGGATAGACTCAAAAAAAAGAATAACACTTCATTTCACACCGACCTACTCATCTTGGTTAAACCAAATTGAAATATGGTTCAACATCCTTACTAAAGATGTCCTTAAAGGCGGCATATGGAAATCAAGGAAACAATTGATTGATCAGATAATGAAATACGTCGGCACTTACAATGAGCAAAGAGCAAAACCATTTAAATGGACTTATACAGGGCAGCCACTAGCAATATAATACTAAATTAATTTAATAATCACTACACTAGTTCTTGGAGCAGACCCCGGATGCTTCTATTGCTTTTTACACGCGTACAATGGGCGTCGAGTATAACATCTGTTAATTCTTCCGACATGGAGCCAAAGCATTCTAGTACTACGGCCCACTATCGCATCAAATCAGTACTTTCTTTCGGCTGTGCCTCCATGATTGATAGTGGCAAGATTAGGTAACACCGCCGAAAGGGGATTTCATCACTAAAGTTCATTGTTTTGAGATACCAAAGAAACATTGTTCCCCCTTCAGTAGTACCTAAGGAAAGGCCCTCACAGGCCACCAGTGTAAAAAGGTCTGGAGCCAGGCACAACATACAGATACCAGTGGTCTTGAGCCGGGTGATGTTGGCAAGTATGAACGCGGCGAAGCCGTGCCTTCTATTGAGGCGGCTAAAAACGATAATGAATTATTTAAAGAAGTAAATTCTAAGACCGTACATTGATGGAAAAAATTTCTTTCTTTGATACACTTAGCAAAGATGAACAGCAAGCCCTATTTAAAATAATTTACTTGGCTGTTTAAAAAAAGGAATCTTTCGCAACTCCTAGTACAATAAAAAACCCGACTATTGCCGCGATTTTACTTTATCGAATAGTTAATTCTGTAGAAAAAGTCTTCAATGGAATAAATACCGCTTTATTCGGTAATAACTTTTTGTCTATGTAGTATTCATCTGAACTACTGCCCAACCTATCTGTTTCAAGCCGGTCACCGTAATGGTTTGGGGCAGGCTAAGATAGTTATAGCTGATGACGCTGATGCCTTTGTAAAGATTAGCCATACAAAAATGTAATTCATTAAACGAAAATGACCTAACCTAATTTCGCATGGGTTCGCCTTCGCTTCTTATCCACTGGGCGAAGACCCTGGCAGAACCGCATTCTCTAAATAGCTAACAATTTCATCGAACTTAGGATAATACTCAATAATGTTAGGCTCTCCCCTGTCATTTAATTTATTTACCTGCGCTTCAAGGAGATTTTTTACCAAATTATAATATTCAACCTTTACCAACTTTGTTAAAGTTAAATATTCAAAGACCCAATCTGCTCCAACATTTGGGAGTTCTGCACCCTTATTCAAAACAGGTTCAATATAATACTGATACAAGTCGTCAATATCCGAATATTTGTCAAAGACAAAATCTGCGTTTTTAATCACTTCTTTTTTAAAAATATTAAAATCATTTTCAAAGTCAATACCATCAAGTAAAAAATAAAACTCATTAGTTTTATTTAACATCTCCCCGTCAAAGCCAATGCTATAATTGCCCCTTTGATCAAGAAGACTTTTAAAACTAAACTTCTCAAACCACCTATGCAGTACATCAAACCTTTTCAAATAAAGAGGCTTAATAACTAACGCGACCTTATTTCTATTCAAATCGAATCCTTTCCAATGCTGTAACTCAATTGCCTCAAAGCCACTCGCTGTTTTCTTAATTAAACAACATTCTCTTTTCCGGAATGCAAATTCAGCTAAATAGGTATCTTTTACTAATTTTTTCACTATTTTATCAAACAAAACGTCACTCATTTTTATTCTTCCTTATATATTCTTTTACTTGGATTTTGTCGCCTTTTCTTAATCCTTGAGAAGGCTGATTGGTTCTCGTTTCAAATACTCCGCTTCCGTTATTTGTATTTTTTTGTGAACTTTTTTGGCCGGTTGATTGTCTTGTTTTTGACGAAAGCTTTGTTTCAACAATTGTATACGTACCATCTTTGTTTTTAACTAATTGGTCTGTGTCGGTTCGATTGCCTTTAACATTTCCTTTACCGTTTTGAGGAACTAACCTATTTCTACCAGACACATTCTTACCTTCAGCAACTGACTTAGCTAATTCATCTGCCTCAAATTTTTTGCCTTCTGCAATTTTATCAGCATTTTTAACTGCCTTCTTAGTATCATTGACTTTGTCAACAGCTTTACCAGCATCAATTATGTTATCGGCAGCCTTGTAAAGTTTAGTTGCGCCAGCAGGGACATAAGGGATCAATGTAGCTGCTAAATCAGTGCCTGCATCAATCCATGAAGCGTTGGCTGCTTTATGATCACCCTGTATGTGATTAACAACTGCTTTACCGACATCGTATATTAGATTTCCAATATCCCAAATTGTCTCAATCGGGAATTTTCCATCAGGGTCATTGTATCTTATTGGGTTATTATAGCCAAAATGATAGGGACTCCAGCTTTCTTGGTTTTCTTCGCTTTCCGGATCTATCTGTAAAAACCTACCTATCTGCTGATCATACGTCCTGGCATTAAAATCGTAAAACTCTAAACCACTGCCATCACTAAATTCCTTATTCTGTATCTCATTACCATTATATCCTCTCTTATTTTCAGTGCTTCCAAATGCCAAAGCCTTGGACGATATCCCCGCCATAGTCAGCCCGAATGGATAATAATGTGTTTCCTCCAAGATCGCTCCCCTGGTATGGATCACCTGCAGGTTGTCAAAGAACACATTCACCGGGCTCTCGTTGCTCACGTAAATATACACATATCCGCTTTTGGTGGCAGTTAAATTCGAAAGATCTGTATGAGGTTTGACCACGCTATTGCTGCCTACCTTGCTGAACCCGGTAGCTGTGGCCTTGAACTGGTCATCAAAGAAGATATAGTTTATATAGGCTTTGGGTACTGTAGGCGCCGTGGCGGCATCAGTGGTTTGATTGCTCAGCAGGGTATTGATACCGGCTGTGGTGGTGGTGCTGCCATTGAGCTGGCTGGCTGTTATACCACCATGGCTGGCTGCTGCCGCCCCGCCTGTGGGGCCGCTCAGTAAACCCGTTAGTATATCCAGCACTGGTATGGCACTATTGGCTGCCGTGCCGCCGGTGTTGTTGGTAAAATAGTAGCTCTTGCCTAAGATATCTATCCTGTCGCCTGCCATTACTTTTAAGGTGATACCCAAACCCGTTTTGTTGGCAGTGCTGTTGAGCTTATACAACTTGGCGCTGTTGGCGGTAACCACACTGTTGGGGTTGTTGTTCACCGGCGGGTTGCCGTTATGGTTTTGGTAAGTGGTAATACCCGTTGCCGTAGTAGATGCTACCACATAAGCGCTGTTGATGGTATAATAGTTCTTTTCGATATAGGCTGCATTGGGGCTACCGTCTACAGTAAGGCTGCCTTCGAGCGTTGCCGCAGGATAAATGTCCTGCTTCACCTCTTCGGTAAGCATCATACGCACATTGCCCAGGTGATCTTTTACAAAGTAATCGTAAGCAAAACCTGAAGGGGTGTTGGGGCTGCCCGCGGTATTGAACAGGGTTCTTATCCTGCCTTCCTCCTGACCTGCAAAAAGCAGCTTGTCGGTATAGTTGGGCTTGTTAGGATCAACAGGGCTGATGGTTTTGCTTTCATAGACAAAAGCACCAACATAGGTGGTAGTAGTGGTAATGGTTTTGTTGCCGTTGGCAGCAGACGGATTTTCAAGCGTAACTTTTTTCAGCTTGTTGCCTGCCCCGTCGTAGGTATAGGTAATAGTACCCTTGCCTGTCACCAAATTTTTTCCTTTATGATTGCACCTGTTAGCGAACCTGCCACCGTTGCCATAGCCGATGACCATGCACTAATGAGAACCGCACTGGCCAACCTGCTCACCACCCGCAATGAATACAAAGTCAGCATCCAGGCGGAAAATGGAAAACAGTTACTGGATCAAATTGACAGCCATGGCCTGCCCGATATTATCCTCCTGGATATCAGCATGCCGGTGATGGATGGCTTTGAAACGATGGCCCTGCTTAAAAAGAAATACCGCAATCCCAATGTGGTTGCCATTTCTACCTATAGTGATCACATCGCCATATTAAGAATGAGTTCGTTGGGTATAAATGGCTATTTATTTAAAACCTTTGAACCGGAGGAAATCTTAATAACGCTTGATTTTGTCAAAAAAAATGGACGATACTTTTCAGCAGCAGTACACGACAAATTGTTCCAGGCTTCAAAGAATGACCTTTACCGAAAGATCGGAACGATCAAACCCAAAGAACTTTCTTTTTTAAAATACCTATGCACGGGCATGACCTATAACGAAATAGCTGCTAAAATGTTCCTTAGTCACCATACTGTTGAAGAATACAGGGATGCACTATTTCAAAAATTTGAACTCAATAATAAAGCTGAACTGATTTTGTTTGCACTAAAATATAAACTCGTGGAAATGGAATAACTCCGAAAGACATGAATGGATCAGGCAAGTTTAAGTGTTTTATTTTTTGAAAACGGGTGAAGCCGCTCACCATAAAAATATATTGATGAAACTCATGATGAAAATTTTTGAGCGTGCTATTGGGGATCATTAAAATTGAACCTCAGCCTTTAGACATCAGTATTTTTAAGCTTCCTGCGCAAGCTTTGTTTAAAGAAGTCCCACTATACTGAAAATTTATTTGCCTTTTCTGAAAGATATCAAAATTAGGGGTGGTCTTTTTGACAAATAAAGTAACAGCTTTTGTAAATTGTCAGATCATATTTTAGAACTATCGCTTCATTATAACAACAGCCAGTGTATGGATCAACCTTTTATTATCTTTCAAAGGTATAACGACCGGCAGATTGCCGATGACATTGCCCAAATATTCCGAGAGAATGGTATTAATTGTATTGTTAAAGCCGACAAGCAATATTTTGATCCCACTTTTGCTTTCAATAAGATAGACCCTGAAATAAGTATTCAATTAAGATCCGAAGATTTTTCAAAAGCGCATGCTGTAATGCAGGACTACTATGGTAAACTCGTTGAAAATGTGGAGAAGGACTACTACCTGCTGGACTTTACAGACGATGAACTGATGGAGATTGTTACTAAGCCTGAAGAATGGGGCCACTTTGATTACAAACTGGCTCAAAAACTGCTTAAGGAAAGAGGGAAAGAAATAAAGCCAGAAACAGCAGCGCTACTGAAGAGCAGACGTATCGAACAATTAACAGAGCCCGATAAAATTAGCAGGTACTGGGTTTATGCTGGCTATATATCTGCCATCCTCGGTGGATTTTTAGGATTGATAATAGGATGGATTCTCGCCTATTATAAAAAGACGTTGCCCGATGGAAGACGCATAAACGCTTATGGCAAAAAAGAGCAGAAGCATGGCCGCATAATCCTGGTCCTTTCCATATTTGGATTTATTTTGTGGATTGCTGTTAAACTGGCTGGTACATTTAACCGATACTAATACATCTTCACCACTCACAGCTCCTGCAAAATTCATACGCTGCAAAGATGAAAGCGATGGCGTGCCGAAGTACCAACGTTGACGAAATTGTTATCCGTAAAAATTTAATTGCTCCAAATGGAATTTGCATACTGTTCAATGAGAAAACACATATCCTTCAGTTTGCTACCGAGGGTAAAAAATAATCCTATCTGGTACCGCCATGAAAATCCCATAAGGATAAAATGTTTTGCTTTTTTGAGAAACACGTCTCTGTCGAAAAGACTTGTTATTTTTATTGGAAGAAATCGAGGGTTTAATTTATATATATTTTGGACAAAGGAAAGGATTTTGAAAAATTAGTTGCCGCTATTGAGGAAGTTGTTCATAATCTTCCCGAGACGAAAGTATTTCATAATGTAAAAATGAATACAAAATATGGAGTAAAAAGGCAGGTAGATATATTGATTGTTGAAAACAGAGGCAGATTCGAGTTTAAAACGATTATAGAATGCAAAAATACTAAGGCTAAAGTGTCTGTGAATACTATTGGTGCGTTTAAAGAACTACGGGATAGCGTGGGTGCCCATCAAGGAATTATGGTTTCTTCAGCGGGCTTTCAGAAAGGAGTGTTTCAGTCTGTAAAAAATGAAAATATCTTTTTGTACCAACTTTCTCAAATCAAAGAATTGAAAGATCATTTGCAGCGTTTCAGGTTCAGTATTTTCGAAATCAAGCATACTTCCGAAGATTTTACCCTTCGTTTTAAAGAGGTAAATGAGCTTGACAGGCAATTAACTATTTACGATAAATTATCTACCAACCTTTCAAATAAACGAACTTCAATTGTTGAAATTACTGAAGAATTTTTAAAAATATCAGAGCAGGAAATTACTGAAAAGATTATTCGCTGCTTAACAAATCCGATGGATTGGCAAAGAAATACCGGAAAAACAAACATCAAAATCGAATTTACTGTACCTTTTCTATTCGAAAAAAATGGTAATAAAACAGAAGTTACAGGATTTGAAGCTGTCCTTCGCACAGATTTTTTCACCGCTCCAACAAATGTCAAAAATGTTTCTGAATACAAGGATATTGTAAAATCGATCAACCATGCACTTGTCTTTGATGTTGAATTTGGAGGTGAACTGTTCAAAATAATAGACAAGAATAATGAGTGAGTTCTCAACGATACACTATATTTTTTTATTTCCCACTAAAAGTATGCTTGATTCAGGCGGAATGCGGCAATTCAGGAAATTAGTTTTAAAGTGATCACTGATTTTAATAACAGACCTCACAATGTATTAAATGGGCTTACTCCTTCAGAAGTGCTCAATGGAAAAACAACAGATAAAAATGCAGCGACAGCGCAAAGACAGTAAGCTAAAACTGCACGCATCGCGCAAATCAAACAACAGAAATGTTGCGGTTATTCCTTGCGTATTGAAGCCAAGCTAAAAACTGGCAATGCTTTGCCCTATTGATTTATAACGACTTACAGAGGTATTCCAAATACCAAAAGTTTTGTCTTGTAACTTGTTACGTAACATGTTATATTTGCAGTATGATTGTCAGTATTCAGCACAAGGGTCTAAAGCGGCTATGGACGAAGGGCGACGGCTCTAAGCTGCCGCCGGATCAGGTGGATAAGATTAGACTAATACTGACATTATTGCACGGTGCTGAAACGATAAATGATATGAATTTTCCCGGCTCAGCGCTTCATCCCCTGAAAGGGAATTTGGTAAATTATTGGGCAGTGACCGTTAAAGCTAATTGGAGAGTAATATTCAAATTTGAAAACGGGAATGCTCACTTAGTCGATTACCTCGACTATCATTAAAAGGAGGAGTTATGATGAAACAAGGAATGAAACCGATTCATCCAGGTCAAGTCTTAAAGGAAATGTATCTGGAACCGTTAAGTCTCAATCAGACGGATGCGGCTACCAATCTAGGTATAGCCCGCAAAACTCTATCTATGCTCCTTAATGGGCATCAGGGAATAAGTGCTGAGATGGCTTTGCGCTTATCCAAAGCCTTCAACACGACTCCCGAGCTGTGGCTTAATATGCAGCGAAACTATGATCTGTGGAATGCAGGACAGAGAGTGAAGCTTTCGCAGATTAAAGTCTTTCGTAAGCCGAAGAATAGTTCACCACGAACTACACTTTCGCATGCGTAAAAGCCATTTGCTCATTAATTGTATTTGGCATGGGATAGCGAAGAGTGCTGATTAATATCAACATTTGTAATCTCGAATTGTCTTTAGAACGAGTTAGATATTGATATCCGTAAGAGCATACTTATGGGACATCCGTGACTATCTATGTAAGCTTTTCAAAAGATAAGCTGTACTATAATTACAGCTTTTAGTGTCCGCTCACATTAGCGTTGCTGCTTACTTGCACATTCCAACCAAAATTTTTTGCTTCTTCTTTGATAGAACCATCCCAATGTTTTTCCGGATAAAACATTTAAAGTGTACCTATGCTATCACTGTATCCAATTATGGCTTATGCCCGGAGTTCCGGACAGCTTATTATAGAAAGTTCGTGGAAGTTGCATGGGAGACTCGGCTAGAAAAGAAGCGCCGGTCTAGTATCCCTGCATTACCCAGTTACCAGACTGGCACTAGTGGGGACGCTTATGGTAAAAAAGAACAGAAGCATGGCCGCATAATTCTGGTCCTTTCCATATTTGGGTTTATTTTGTGGATTGCTGTTAAACTGGCTGGTACATTTAACCGATACTATTACATCCTTCACTACTCACAGCTCCTGCAATATTCATGCGCTTCAGACGGGAAAAAGGGCGGCATGCTGAAGCAATAGCGATGACAAAATTGTTATCCGTAAAATTCAATTGTCCCAGATGAAATTTGCAAACTGTTCAATGAGAAAACACATATCCTTCAGTTTGTATTAAGGAACCTGTATACTGCCTTAATGGTTTACCTGTAAGGATTCTACCGAGGGTAAAAAATAATCCTATAGCGTTGTAATCTTTAATTATTATTGTTACATTCACTATAGCATAGATGCATTTATACTCCAATTTTCATTCCTTAGAAACCTATTCTTCGTACACTTCTACTGTTTTGTGTCGCGTGAATGTTAAATAATTCACGAATGGGATTTATTCACCCAGGCCTTGATCTTTTTTAAAATAAACAGAGATAACCATCTGCAACATTATAAAAAGACAATTTTGTTTTTGATGGCCTTGCGGGTACTCTTTTATCATCTTATAAACTCAAACTATGCAACACTTCGGTTATTCTCTACTCAGGTTTAAGAAGCTGCACTGGTTATGTTTAGCCAGCTGCTTTCTGCTATCGTCTTATTGTCAGGGGCAACAAACCCAAACCCCAAAGTATGCACCACTATCCCCTTTTTTAGACAGCACTATCGGTGGCTATTATGAATCATTGCCTATAAATTATAATGCAGATACCACTAAAAAATTTCCACTGCTCATTTTTTTACACGGAGCTGGTGAAAAAGGCAACGGCTCTTCATCTGCGCTTCCAAAGCTTTTAAACAACGGCATACCCAAACTGATCAATGAAGGAAATTTTCCTGCTTCTGTTTTACTGGATGACAAGCCATATTCCTTTATCGTTGTCTCACCACAGATAAGTTCTTCGGTTACCAATAACCCAACATCGGTTCCTATTATTAACCGTGCTATCGCTGCTTTAATAAATCGTTGTAAAACGCTATACAGAATTGATGAAGAACGTATTTATTTAACAGGGCTGAGTTTTGGCGGAAGGATGAGTTGGTACGAAGCGTCGGCAGCAACAACAACTGCCGATAGCCTCGCTGCCGTAGCGCTGGTTTCCCAAGCGGCGACAGCAACTCAAAGTGAAGCCGACAAGGTAGCCGCTTCAAACCTTCCCACCTGGGCTATTCACAACAATTCCGACCCAACGGTGCCTTCAAGCAGATCCGTTAATCTTGTAAACCTATTGAATAGCGCCAGCCCACCCCCCTCTCCACTGGCCAAACTGACTATTTTTAATGCATCCGGTCATGACGCATGGACAAAGGCGTATAATCCTGTCAATATCATTGACAGTGTCAAGTGGCTAAATGTATATCAGTGGATGCTTCAGTATACCAACAGGAAACTAGTAGCAAATGCAGGTCAGGACCAGGCCATTACTTTACCACAGGACAGCACCATTACACTTAATAGCGAAGGATCCATGGCGAGAGGTGGAAGAATTTCAGGTTACAACTGGGTAAAACTTTCCGGGCCTTCCTGCACTATTGATTCAGCGTCAAACCCCGTAACAACCGTTACCAGCATCAGCGGCGGCACCTATAGCTTTGAACTGACCGTCACTCATACCGATGCTTCCACAGCTAAAGATACTGTTGTGATCAGCACGCAGACCCAAACACCTGTAACGCAATATATTCACAGCAATATCGGAGGATATTATGAATCATTGCCTGTTTTCTATAATAAGGATATAAATAAAAAATTCCCGCTCTTAATATTTATTCACGGTGCAGCAGCCCGTGGAAATGGTTCACTTGCACAGTTACCCAGAATAGTGGATAATGAAAGTGGCACAACTTTGCCTGAGCGGATAGCTGAGGGAACATTTCCTGCCAGTGTTACCACAGGCGGAGAACAATTCTCATTTATCGTCATTTCTCCACAACTTAAAAGCGGGGCCGCAACCGTGAATTCAGATCAGATTAAAGCCCTGATTGACTCGTGTATCATCAAATACAGGGTAGACACGAGCCGGATATATCTTACCGGGTTGAGTATGGGAGGAAAATTTGCCTGGCAACATGCAGGAGACTCCTCGGACTATGCAGACCGTTTGGCAGCAGTGCTCTTGCTTAGCCCAAGTGTCATTAGTCCATATAGTTCGAGAGCAGCAAACATAGCTGCTTCCAACCTTCCGTTATGGACAATTGGCAATTATAACGATACAACCACTTCTCACCCGTCTACACTGGCAACAATTACCAATTATGTCAATTCACACAATCCCACGCCCCTTGCGAAACTGGATATTCTTGACACCGCCGGACTTTACGGGCGTGATTCATGGACAAGAAGCTATGATCCGTCTTTCAAAATAGATGGTGTTAATGTGTATGAATGGATGCTTTCCTATACAAGACCGCAAGGATCCCCAAGGAAATTTCAGCCAAAGGCAGACAGCGCCACGCTACCTGGAATCAATATTTCCACAGCCATTCTCGATGTTAAGCTCCACCCCAACCCTGTTCATTCCGATCTCAGCGTTTGGATAACAGGAAAGGCCAAAGGCAGGTCAAGCTTAACATTGTATACACTTCTGGGACAAAGGTTGTCGCACCAGTTATTTGACAAAGAGAATGAAAACCCTGTCATCAGAACAGTGCGCACATCAAATTTACCGGCGGGTTTTTACAATATACTTGTGAGAGTAGGACACCATAAAAAGGTGATGAATTTCATTAAGCAGTAGTAATAGCTTTATTTCAGGCAACAAAAAAGGCAATGAGCATTTAGCTTGTTGCCTTTTTTGTTTACTGTATAATGCATATAACCCTAGGCATTAAACAGGACGCCCTGGCTATACAGCTCGGACTTAGCCAGCAGGCGATTTCTCAACTCGAACAAAAAGAAACGCTGGATGCCCCCACAATGAACAAAGTGGCCAATGCCCTCGGTGTCAGCACTGATGCCATCCGCAACTTTAATGAAGAAGCCACTTTTAATATCATCTCGAATAATTACCACGATCATTATTCTTCAGTCAATTATCAGTTTAACCCGATTGAAAAAATTGCAGCGCTTTACCAGGAAAAAATTGCGCTCTACGAACGTATGCTTAAAGAAAAGGATGAACTCATTGACAGGCTGACGCAGAAAAAATAAAAATGGAAGCTGTCAGTCATACCGATGTGCTTCCCATTGGAAGAAAGATTGAGAAAGTGCGCCGCCTGCGGGCAATGACACAAACCCAGTTGGAGATTTATTAGGTATCAGCAAACAGGCTGTTTCCAAAATGGAGCAAACCAAACAAATGGACGATGACAAAATAAATGGAGTGGCCAGTGCCCTGGGCGTTACGGCTAACACCATCCGCAACTTTAATGAAGAAGCAACTTTTAATATCATCGCTAACACCTATCGCAATCATTCTTCTTCCGTAAAATACCAGCTTAACCCGATTGAAAAAATTATAGCGCTCTACCAGGAACAAATCGCACTCTATAAACGGATGATAAAAGAAAAAAATGAACTCATTGAAAAATTGATAAAGGAGTAATAAAAGCCGCTACAAATTGCAACGGCTCCTTTCTGGCTATTATTTTATTTTGCAAATCAAGTAACACGTATGCACTGCGTAGCTTTGCCATGCTTCTGTTGTTGGTACGCCACCCGCAGTGCCCACCCTGCATACACAACAACGGCGGGAAGCCGGAACACCAACGTAGGAGCAATTCATCTGCCGCATGTATGACAATGGTGGGCGCGGAACACCGGCAGCGGCAAAGAAAGACAGGAAGCTAAAACTGCACGTATAGCGCAAAACAAACAGCAGAAATGTTGCGGTTACTCCTTCTAAAATTAAAAAATCAGAACCGAAAGTCGGCTTTGCTTATTTATTTATACTTTTTGTCTTTTACTGCAGAATTAAACAATTTCATAAATAGAAAAAGCTTTTATGCCATGGCAATCTATTAGTAATATTCATTGATTGACTTGTCCGGAGTTCCAGACAACTTATTATAGAAGGTTCGTGGAAGTTGCACGGAACATTACCCTTGTAGCGGCCCCTTCCACACCACTCCAGATGGTGATTATTTTCATTTCATTTCCACAATAGTCATCGTATTGAATTCAATATCTAATTTTAACATGTCAGAGTCAATGATTACTTGACTTTTAGTATTATCTAAACCCACGATATCAATGGTATAAATTTCGTTTGCCTTAGTATCATCCCCCCCTTCGTCATAGTATAATGAAATATCAAAATCAAATTCTTCATTTTTTACGACTAAAATTTTTGAAATGCCGTTAAAGATTATTTTCAACAATCCTTTCTTTCTCATACCTTCTGAAGCAAGAGGGTAATATGCTTCAACAATAATAAATAATGTTGAAATTAATTTATCAACACCGAAGTCTACTAACAAACAATCTACAAAATCATAATTCTTGATGTCTCTCTGCATATTTCAACTATATTTAATTAGGATCCATATCTAAATGCCCATATTGGCTACGAGTACCACTTTGACCAGTAACTGGGTTATAATATTCACCAGGTTTTGTCCTTGCTGAAAATCTCCATTTTTGGCTACCGGGATCAATTCCCGGGGTAGTAGATGGCTGTTTGATTTTTAACCGCCATCCATCATTGCCTTTGACACCCCAAGTTTCTATGCCATTTTTATTACTCAAAAGTTCATAGCCTTGCTCTCTACCCCAAACTCTCAACTCTGAAGCTCTTGGCACTTCTGAAAACTGAACTCCTGTCTTAGCAGCTTCCTGCTATTTCTTTATCTCGCCCTTTATAAACCATCCCTAAACTCGTTTCATTGAAATCCAAATCATTTTCAAACACTTTAACAAAGGATGCGGCAATATAGTATGTTTCTCTTCCGCTTTTTAATTCAAACAAATTGGAATTGTCATGGCTTAAGTATTTGTTGACAGAATCGTAATTATCAATTAAATCTTTTTTTACGATGCTAATTGTTAATCCATGTAACATCGTAAATAATTGAACAAAAGTCGTATCAAAGAAAATCACATCGATATTCTCACTCTGCCCTTCTCTTTTATCAGACCTAATTAATAATTGCCCGTGACTAATAAAATAGTCAAAAACGGTAAAGTATCTTTCTGATTTAAAAATTTCCTTATTCATGTTTATTCGTTTTAAAATGGACTTGGTACTACTTTCCCGTTTAAATAAAATGTTGTTCGTTGTGATGCTCCAGGTTTAGAATATATTTGATACAATTCCCAACTTGTCACATGCTGACTTTTCCCAAAGCCTTTGGCACCATCGCTTACTGCTTTCCAAACATTAGGAATGCCGTCAAGATTGAAATGAATTTTATTGGCTGAATTATTTATCGTTTCTAAAAACTGAGATTGAAAATTTTTAGTCCCCCAAGTTTCCCAAGTGGTACCACCAACTTTATTTGCAAAACTTCCGAGATGCTCTCTAACTCCTAAGGCGATGTTACTTCCCCCCTTAGCCGCTTCTCTTTCTAAAATCTGCACTGCCTCATTTCCAGACTTAACAAGTGCCTTTTCACTCATTTTAAAGGCATTATTAGCCATTGAAGTAGCCGCTTTTTCCGCTCCTGACAGCGCCTTCTTTTCAATAGTTCTTGCTAAAGCCTTACTAGTATTTTTTCCCGCACTGACCCCTTCGCCTAATGGAACTACTGTACCAACAGCATCAGCACTTGCCTGCACCATTCCTATCGTACCTTCAACCATTTTGTTACCGCCCCCAATTTTATCATTTTGATTTAACCTGCTCTGTATATGTTGCGGCACATTCTGATTGTTATATGATGCCTGCTGCTGTTTGGCTAATCCAAGCTGAGCGCCCCCTTCTCTTGTCTTTAAAGCCCCATTGCTAAAATCCGAAGCCCATCCCAAAAACATCCCTTTCAAAAGTCTAAGGCCTGCTAATGGATCATGATAGAATATTTCTTTCCCATCCAGATCTATTCCCTGTATGGGGCTATTTGATGCGAACTGATACGGTCTAAGTTCAGGATATACTTTAGTCAGTGGGTCAACACTCAAAAACCTCCCTTTATGTTACTCCTATCCTTTGCTGTTGTTTCTCTTCTTTTTCTTTTTTTCAATGAGATCTTTCATATAAGCATCCAAATCAATAGCAGTTCTTTTCTCATAATTTTTAATAACTTCCTGCAGATTAAAAAACTCCCAAAACTGACATTGCCTTTTTCGATTCTTCTCTAAAGATGGATCATCTGATAATTCAAACAGTTTAAGTAACACATATTCTCCATTTTGAATTTTGACAAATTCAGAACCATTAAATTTCAAGATATCTTTCCAAGTAATAAATTCATTAAACCTATTTCCGAACCACATTATAGGGGCAGCGATAAACTCCAAACCATTAACGCGCTCTTTTCTTCCACAATTACTGGAAACGTCTACAACTAGATCACCGAACTGATCTCTTGTTGTCAATATTTTTTTCTTCCCAATTACATTCTTTACATATTCGATATTAGTATAACTTTCGTTAAATGCATCAGACATGTCATAACAAACTCCATAAAGGAATTTTTCAGATAATAATAATTTAATAAAGTCTTCGTCATCAATCAAAAAATCCATGTGATCGTTACACCAAGTTAAGCTCAAGACTTTATAATTTTCATCAAATTCAAACAAAGTCCAATAATTCACTGAGCTGTTTACACTAGGATCAGACATAATCCTAATAGCTCTTTCCCCCATTTCTATCCATTCAATTAATACATTTAAATCATAACTTATTTCTTTTTCTCCGGCTTTGATATAGTTTGGCGTAAACCCAAGTAACCGTAGTTGAAATGTTACTATTTCTGAAATTTTCGATTTTTCGATCCCTTGAAAAAAAAGGGAGCAAATAAGTTTCTGCATTTTTGTTTTATCATTTCACTTTATCAACCTTAAATGTTGAATTTAAATTATAATCTTTAATATACTGCGATAATTTATTCTCTAAACTTGATATTTGTTCAGGGGTATATTGACCTTCCTTGACATAAATTTGCAAAATCCTATTTTGATAAGGCTCTTTTACTTGCGTACTTAAATTGTCGAGCTTTTTATATAGCCCACTAATGTTCATGCTTTTCGAGTTAGTAGTTGTAACATCTACAATTGTACTTGTTGAGGTATTATACAAATCGTAATAGGCATTTTGATATCCAAGTTCGTGATTAATATTGATAAAGCCTTTGTATTTAGTCGCTGTTGCAAACCCCTCTGAAACTCCTCTATCGACGATTGCAGGCGAGAACATTCTTTCGATCGAGGGGAGGCTTTTTTTCTCAAAACTTGATAGAAATCTTGAAAAAAAGCCAACTCCTTGTTTTTCAGCCGCAGCGCTTGGGATAAATAAAGAAAATGCAGTTGTACCATTATCAACCCTCGGTTTTTCACCTTCCATACCATGAGATCTATGAACATTTCCACCAATATTAAAAATATAATCTGCCTGTCTTGCACTTGAAGTTAGCTGTTGTGGTAAAGTATATAAACTATTAGCAATATCATATGTCACATTATCGATAATGTTATGCGAATCCCTCCACTTTTGAGTAAAGGTCTTTGCCGGGGCTGGTCCTATCGTTACAGAAGCGTTACTTTTTGCGTATGCAAGTTGTAATTCCGCTTGCCTTTGCAATGCAAATCTTCTTGTAACCATCCAATCTTCTTCCATTCCATCTAAATCACTAGCCCATATCGGTTTATTACCTGCATACGAATAAGGAGTATAAAAAGGATATTTTGTTGTCAGCGGGTCAACACTCAAAAACCTCTGTAAACTTTTACAAGTTGTTCAAAGAACTCTTTGTCGTACTTAACTTACAAGGCGTTACCAATCTGCGACAAATGGAAGTTGCGCTCCACAACATCAAACCTAAAGAACAGGATAGCTTGTAGATAGAGCAACGTCTATTCTACAAGTTGCTTAATATATTCTGTTATCTGTGTTGGTCAGAATTCTTTTTGGCTTGGTCTCTAAAATAAACCCATATAGCTAAAAGAAGAGAGCCAGGAATAGATAGGAATAAAAACCAAAATCCAATTTCTAAAAACTTTACAGCTATGGCAGTTGTTATCAAACAAACCCCCATAAATAGCATCCCATAGCGTTTAATTATTAAGAAATCAAACTCTTTAGGTTGGCCAGAAATGAAATAAATTATAATAGCACCGATTCCTATGAATAACATTTCCATTATTTACACTATTATAAATTCTGTAAAATATGTGTGCTTTGGTTACTGATCTGTTCTCTCGAAGGCCTGTAATTTTCGGGGGTTGATCCATCTTTAATTGCACTCGTTCCTTCATTAATCATAAAGTCAAAAACCCTAGCTTTATCTTTACTTCCTTTACTTGGTCGCAATTCACCTGGTAAGTTTATTCCTTTTGAAAGCACATAAGAAAATCCAACTAATCCAAGCTTTTTAGCTCCTATGTCTGCCCTTCCTGAAATACTCATATCTAAAACGCCTTCTATCATATCGCCCGCAAATGATAGTCCACTCCCTACACTATAAAGAGGTGCTGCAATTTCAGGTTGGAAAGCAACGGTTGCTGCCATGCCGCCGCGTTGAGCCCATTTACCTGTTTCGCTCAATATTTTGGGTCCAATGTATGCAGCATCAAACTTATACGCAGTTTCATAGTCGCTGACAATTTTTTCATATGTAGCATCACGAGTGATTGTTTCAGAAAAACTAAATTGATATTTATACTGACCTCCTTTATTAACGTCAATAGTTAACTGCCCTCTTTGAGGGGGACCACCATACCATGCATCTTTATTTGAATACTTATTTAACCCTTCTCTATTCATAAAGGAATTAGAGGATGTAAATTTATTTTCCTTTGCAGAACGGTTGCCAGTAACATCTGCCCATAAACGCGTGGCTTCTTGCGCAATTTTTGTATCGGTAGTTCTTATGATGTATGTGCTAACCTTACCTTCTGAATATTGATTAATTCTTATAACCTCTTCTAATCCATCCATATCTATAGCTATTATTGGCTTGTTCCCGGCAAACTGATAAGGTGCATACCAAGGATAACTCTTCGTCAGCGGGTCAACACTTAAAAATCTCCCCACCAGCGGATCATACAGGCGGTTGCCATAGTCTAACAGGTTACCCGCACCCTTCACTTCATTGTCCATCTCCTTGCCATTGAACCCGTAGCGGTAACGCGAAAGGAAGGCGAAATTGCGTCCCAGCATCACCCTGCCAAAGGGAGTGTAGTCGGCAGCCGTTATCATGTCATAATCAAAAATGCTGATCAAGGAAGGATCTCCTGCATCCGGTCTGCCTGTTTTTTTGTCGCTCAGTACAGTAAGGACATTGCCGAGGTGATTTGTTAGTTCAAAGAGCTTATTGCCTCTTGTAAAGTTAAGCAAATATGTGTCTCCCAAATTGGTTTCGTCTACAGCCGTCAGTTTGTCGGCATCCACATCCTGGTCGCGGTTGAAAATGCCCAGCCGGCTGCTGCCATACAGGTAATGTTCTTTGAGCTTCAGTATGCCGGCTGAGGCGCTGGCGGCATTGTTTGCCTCGTAGGTTGCCAGCACATTTCCCTGGGCGTCTCTTACGTACCAGCGGTGGTTGTAATAGGCGGAACCGCCCGTGCCGTGGCGTACCGTTTCACCCACCTTATTACCGGAAGGATCGTAATAGTAATGAAGAAAACGGCTGGTCACTCCCGCCAGCGCCCGCTTTTCTACTTCCACTACCTTACCGTAAATGTTCCAGCTTATATCGTCATCGCCCATCCATTCGCTGCTTTTCAGGTTACCGATGGCATCGTATTGATAATTGCCTGATACCTGGTCCCTGATGTCTACCGCAGGTGAATAATTGTTGGAGTGCGCCGTGCTGCCCGCATTGCGGTCTCTGATATGATCCAGCCGGTTGGTGCCGCCGGTATAAAAATAAGTGAGACTGTCCATCAATGGGTTGGCCGTAAGGTGGCTGTTGCGCAGCACGGTGAGGATATTGCCATTGCCGTCGTAGCTATACCGCTCCTTATACAGGTCGCTGAAGGTGAGTGTTGACCAGGTGTTGTTATTGTCAAGACCTCGGTACATATCCATTTCTACAAGGCGGTTAAGCTGGTCGTACTTATAATTATACAACTGGTTTAGATAGCGCAACGGAATGCTGTGCGTTGTGCTGCTGATGTTGCCGTTGTACAGTGGGCGGTAAGCAAGGTTGGCATTCAGGCTGGGCTCAGCAAAAGGAGGTTTTGTGGTATTAATGGGATCGTAATCGCCGTAAAAATAATGCAGCGTATAGCCGTATGCGTCAAGGGCAACTGAAAGGTTCAGCCCCGTGGCATCGCCGCCCATATCATAGGCAGCGCGCGTATTGCTGCTGTTGATGCCTTTAAGCCAGCCCTGCAGCGTATAGGCATAGTCTACACCCTGTACCTGCCGCTGACCCAGCACCATCCGCGCCAGCGGACCATGCCTGTAGTATGCATAAAAAGCTTCGTGCTCTTCGAGTTGCTGCTGGTGCAGGAATATTTTATTGTCGGTGGTATATACATCGGTGAGCCGGTTCTCCGCATCGTATTCGTAGCGGTGGTAAAACTCATCGTTCTGACCGGGGTTGTAATGCACCTGGTTCACCTTGCCGCTGATGAGGTCGTAGGTATAGGCTATGGTTTTGCAGGCGTTGTAGCCGTGGTGGGCCATGGGCCCGTACTGCAGGTCGCCGTAGAGATTGCGCATGGTGTCTACATTACCGTGTATGTCGTAGCTGTAGTCTATACCCGTGGTATAGCTTTGCCCGCTGATATAATACCTGCCGTCGCCGCCATTGTAATAAGAAGGCTTTTCGTAATAGCGGGTATAGCTTACGCGGTTGCGCAGGGTATGGGGCTTTTGGGTAAAGCGCAGTGCTTCAATGCAGGCAGTGGCGTCAATGCCCGGGTGGTCGTACAAGGTTTGGGTAACCATTTCGGCGCCGCCGGTCCCGTTATTGTTGTAGAACAGCCAGTCGGTAAGCTCATCCGGGTCGCGGCTGATGGTTTGGGTCATGGCAGTTGACTGCGGCTTTTGTCCCACCTCGGTGATCCTGCCCAGCGGATCGTAGATCGTATAGCTGTATTTACCGTCCAATTTTTGCTGCGCATTCTGGCTGATGGCGAGCCGCCCCAATCTGTCGTACCAGTTGGTGCTTTTACCGGCATCGGGCGTTTTCTGACTTACCACCTGGTTCAGGCTGTTGTAACGGTAAATGGTGGGCATAGTGTGGGCCGGCACCTGAGTTTCGCCAAGCTTTCTTTTTTCGACTACTTCCGCCAGCCATGCGCTGTCGCGGTTTGGGTTAACGCCAGCCGGGGCAACCGTTTTAACGAGGTTGCCCGCCTGGTCGTAACAGTATAAGGTATAATGGTATTCGCTTACATTGCGCTTAACGGTAAATTGTTCAAGGGCTGCCGCACCAAGGCATTTGGCGGTGTACAGGCTGTCGAAGATATTGTTCAGCGAGTCTCTGTACATGGTATAGATCTCCGTGCCCGAATTAAAGGCAAGGATGGCGCTGTCTGAGCACGGCGGATCGTACACTTCCGCATAGCTGAGTGTTGGGGATACGGGCTCGTTTTTGCCGCAAAGGAGCAATCCCGCTGGGAAGCTGGTATCGGGTTCGGCATACCAGTTGGGTTTATGACCGCAGCGGGCCAGGTAGAGGCTGTCTACCTGCGCGGCGGTGAGGCTTGTGTTGAATTTAGAATTGATGAAATCGGTGAAGGGGGTGAAAAAGATCAGACTGTCTGTACTGATGATGTCATACGGCAATCCTGTTGGCGATCCATTTGAAGTAACGCCATCCCGTACATACCAGCCCCTGCTTAATAAATAATTCTTCGCATCAGCGCTTGCCGCGGTAGGTACGGCCCGATTTACAGTGCCATATCCATATCCCAAAACGCCACTATCGCGTACCGTTGCCCGGGCTATTTGATTATATATGCTATCTATGATCCAGGCAGGATCATTAGCCTGGTAATCAATAGCAAAATACCCCACCCTGGGCAGCTCAAAATTAAAGTTAGCCACGTCACCGCTCCGGGAATCCCAGCCTGCAAAAAAAAGGAATCTCAAATTGGGGAAATTCAGGTTGAGATCCGGGAAATTTTGTGAGAAATAATTGCCTCCCAGCGAATCAACAACCTGTTGCGACACGTAATTGTATGATGGAATCAGCCTCATCCTGCGTAAGTCATGGTTGTTTGCAAAACTTCCAAATTTATTATTGAGGAAAGGGATCGTTAAGCCATAAGTATCAAGTTCTATGTTCTGAATAGATGTTATCTGCGAAAAGTTCTTTACTTTTTCTGTTGTATTCATTGTAGAATCCCTTGTACCAAGAAACTCCAATTCTAATAAATGTTGCGGGAAATAGCCTCTTAGCCCTGAAAACTGGTTAGGTATAGGTTGTGATTTTAAGCGGTTGACAAATCCTACACGGCCTTTTATATCAGTATGATAAACAGTCACCGTATAAGTAGAAACGGTTGGTGTATAGGTATAAAGGTGACTGATATCACACCTTGAAATCGGCATATAATCTTCCCCAAGGATGCTTTTATGCGAATAAAAATGGAACATCGTGTCAAAGGAATTGATTGCCATTACATGATTTGAGTCTCCGAAATCTATGTAACTCCCTAAAGTGGTTCTTACGGTTCGCATTGTATCTTTCGTATGCACTTCAAACTGGTAATACCGTTGCCCCACAATACCTTCTTTGGGCGCCTGTTTGCCGGGGTTGAGGGTAAGGCGGAATTTACCGGTTTCCAATAAGGATAAAGTGCCTACCTGCCGGTTATCGGCGCTGCTGTTCCAGATCTCCACGTAGGATTGCTTAACGGCAGTTGGCGTGCTGTCTACCGTATTGCCCAATAATTTACCCTTTACGTCAAATACGCCCTTTGGCCCTTCATCGGGCGTTTTATTGCCGGCAAAAGTGCGCATGTCCAGATCAACATAACCCGAAGCGGGCTGCCCAAGCTGATTTTTATATTCATCCACGTAATTTTCCAACTGGTCGCAACGGATGGCGGCAGTGTCCAGTCCGCACACATCCAGCACCAGGCCGGCGGCGGTGTAAATGGAATCAATTTCGGAGAAGGTATAGGTGGTTCCCTGTTCCTGGTTGTAATACGTAACAAACCTGTCCCCGCAGGACGGAACCGGCGTTGCACAGATAAAACTTGAGTCGTATGCGGCCCTGTTATCGGGATCATTAAAATCCTCAAAATATACCAGCTTGCCATTGCCATCATATGTCTTAAACCAATCTACAGTGCTCTGGTAACCATAAAAACTATGTGTAAAGGCGACGGTGTTTAACCATGTTGCTCCTGACGGCCTTTCCACTTCTTTTACAAGATTTCCATTGTAATATATGCGGAAATGTGTGGGAGTAACGGTTGCCTTAATAGTGCACCATTCCTTGAAGATTACATCAGGGTCACTATCCATCAATGCTAATCCGGAAAAAACAGTTGTGTGTGGTGTAGTTCCTCTTTCATCGATTAGCTTTAAAAAAAAGCCAGGTTGCGGACCACTTTCCCGCCTGTAGAGTACAAAATGGATATTTCCTCCCTGTGCATAATAGACATCGTCACCGGTGGATAATTTTTTTAATGATTTGAACCTGAATTCAAAGGAGTACCCGTTTTCCACGCACATCGGATATCCGCCGCTTGGGGTCAATTGATGATAATATACCCACCCATTTCCAGTGCTGTCCCTGATCTCTTTGGGCCAATGCAAATACCCGTCACTAATCATCTCTTCACCTGCAGTTACATACAATGGCGGGTTCAATATATTGGACTGAAGTGTGATCCTGCCGCGGTATGGGTTTTGGCTTGTGTTAAACTCAGTGATCAAAATCTGCAGGTTGTCTTTGCTGGCAGCAGAATCTCCGCATACATCCAAATGCTTCCCGCAGGTATTGAAATATACCGAGTCTATCTGCTCATAGGTATAGCTTATGCCTTTTTGCTGGTTGAAATAGGTAGTAAAAGCCGTTTGGCAATTGGTCGCCGTGTCCCAAACATATTCAGCAACCATTTCTTGCAGGCTGTCGCAGGCAGTAGCAACTGCCGTTCCACAGCTATCCATAAACGCCAGGTATTCCTGCGCCAGCTTGCTGAAGCCGAGCTTGTTGTTCATATAATTGGCGAACAAACGGTTATTATCTTGCTGCAGTGCGGTCATTTCTTCATTGCTGGGGATAATGCCAGGAAACGACGCTTTAAAGGAAGTGTAAACGTTGTTCACTGCGTTGCAGTCTACGCATACATCGTAACCCGTAGTGCATTGCAGCGCCGGCGGTACTATTATAGGCTTTGCAATATAATGACAGGCAATATTGCCATTACACAAATTAATCAGGCTGTCCAATGCATTCTGGCTAATGGCGGTATGCAGGGTTTGCTGTACATAATCGCTGAAGCTGCTGTAGCCAGTGGCGGTTTCATATTGCGTTTTCAGCGCGCTGATCTTTTCACAGGTACAGTCATCAGGTTTCGTATACAGCGGCTGCTCTACCGCCAGAACGGGCCGGTTGTAGGGTCCGGGCGCATCAATGAGATAGGCATTGCAGGCTGCATTATTGGGTTTTCCGATACTTGTATTGTACTGGCTGATCACATCGTCAAAGCTTCTGTAGGTATAGTTGCTTTCCGGCCGCACGCTGCTTGCGCCAAATGGATGGGTGGAATCACTGCCCTGTTTGCAAACTTCTATCAAACGGGGGATAATGATAGCGGAGTCTGTGGCGGTATAGTTGCAGGTTTCCAGTTGCAGCCACCAACTCTGTGCATAAGCAAGGCAGGTGCTGTTAGCCATGCTGGCAAGACTGTCGGCTGCGGCCTGCTGCGCGGTAGCCAGGTCGGTGCTGAGCAGGTCGCCTGCCAAACAGGTTCCTCGATGCCCTACCTATAGTTCAATCCAAAAGCGAAGTAGAACTCTTTACAACTACATATTGCGAAACCCTGGTCGGCAGAAGTGAATTTCATTACCGGATAGAAATTTTCTGGTTCGGGGCACATTACCGGTATGATATAACCATGCAGATCAAAGAAAATACGGCATCTTTAAAAAATGTCAAAATGATGATCAACGGAGTCCCGGCTGACGCTGCAAAGTATTATAAATTTTTTCCGGGGTGATTTTTCAGCGTTATTGGTTGCTGGTAGTGCAGCGGAAAAATAAAAAGCTGAGGTAAGATTTTGCTTTTTAGACGGACGGGGCCGGCGTTGGATTTTAGTTATCTTATCTTTTTGAGCCTACTACCTGCTGCATGATAAATTAAAGAGATTGATACGCTGCCCGAGAACAAAGCAACTCATTAAAGTGATCTCCGCTTATATGGGTAACTTCCAGCAAAGCAGACGTATGCTTCGTAACGGACTATGCTTCTGTTGTTGGTAAGCCGCCTACATTACCTGCCCTGCATACACAACAAAAAACAGCAGGAAGGAACGCGTAATCATTGATATTCGTATGTTCATTGTCAAACCACGAGACCAGCATTACGGCTCATACAACAGCTTGACGAAGAAGACAGGCTAACTATCTTTAAGCTCATTGATAAAATGCCTACCAATAAAAAGTTTAAAGACTTCTATCAATAAAATATCGCTGCTCTGTAAATGTAAAAGCCCGGCGCTGCCGGGCTTCTTTGTTATTTTAACAATTTTATGGACTCAATTATTTCATCACCTTTACTTTTCCATATACTTTCCATCAAAGAAGTACAATTAAAACTTCCAATTAATAATCTTCCTTCTAATACAGTAAAAAACATTTTGTTATAAATAGTTCCATTCAATGCCTTTGAGTAAAATTGGATGATAAAACAATCTGTTCCATTTATTTTTACTTGCTTTTGATCTAATACTGTTACATCACGTTGCTTTAGAACATTAACTATTTCATCGGTATATTTTTTAATATCGCTTGTAGTTGTTTTTTTAGCAGAATGAGTAAAGGCTAAATTCACGGAACTATTACTATTTGTATAAACCTCATTGGGTCTGCCCCCCTCATTTGGATACTTCAACGTAATCGTATTCATATCCATTTGCTTAAATTCCGAAGGCAGTAATACTTCAACTTTCTGTGATAGGACTTTCCTCTTTTCAAGCTGTTGTGCAAACACAGATTTAAAACCCAAAAAACAAAATACTGCTACAACTAAAATTCTTTGACTATGCATCTGTTAATTCCTCCCAATTTTCCCTCATAATACCATACTGCATATAAGCCGCTTCAAAAGCATCATCAAGAGTTTTGTGCCATGTATCATATGCAGCGTTATCGTTCATATAATAATAAATAAAAAAACCATTTGTATCATCTTCATCAGATTCTATGATAAGCCATTTCACTTCATCTTCACCTATTATTGGAACTACTGATTTTAATTTCATATTATTTAATCTACAATTGGTATATGATAATTTTTTGTAGGTACATTTAGATTTCTTGGGTCATATGTTTCAATATGAACATGCGGAGCATTACCTGGCATTCCTTTCCCTGCTAAATCACTTGCTGTCATTCTAAATTGTTTTAACCCATCGGCACTCCTAAATACTCCCGGTGAAATTTCTTTGTACCCTTTACCTAATATTCTTTCAGCAAGTTTTAATGCCTGACTTGCTTTTCTTGTTTTCGCCGTGAGTTGTACAGTTTTAACTACAAGCTTTGTGCCTGTAGCCGCCCATCCTGCAATAGGTACCATTGCGGCAGCACTTAATGCTGCATTTGTCTTATCGCCTCTCCCTAAATAAATTAAGGCATTTGCCCCATCTGCTATTTCACCAACCACAGGAATTAATCCTACCAAATCTATACCCGTTTGAACAACATCAAGTACTCCACTCCAAAAACTACTACTCTTCTTTTTCAGAGTGCTGGCTACTATGACTTCATTCAATACTTTTTCCTTCGCTAATTCACTGCCCTTATCCGGTTCATCTGGGTTAGGTGTAACTACTGGTGGTGTTACTGGCTTTATTGTTGTATCAGCCATTAACCCAAGGGGATCATTGAAAAATAAAGGATTGTTGTTAGCAAAAGTGTAGGGGCTCCAACTTTCTGACATATCAGCGATGGGATCAATTTGATGGAACCTTCCAATTTGTGGATCATAACTTCTAAAGTCAGTAGCATACCATTCCAACCCACTTCCATCATTAAATTCTTTATTCTCTAATTCCGTCCCATCATTAAACTTATACCTATTAACAGGAGAGTTGTTTAAAGCTCTTGAGGATATTCCTGCCATTGTCAACCCGAACGGATAATGATGCGTTTCCTCCAATATGGCGCCCCTGGTATGTATCACCTGTAAATTATCAAAGAACACGTCAACCTGGCTTTGGTTGCTGACATAAATATACACATATCCATTTTTAGGTGCAACCTTTTGTTGCAGATGGTGGGGCTTGACCACACTGTTGTTGCCTACAGGGTCGAATCCGCTGGCTACACTTTTAAATTGCTCATCAAAAAAGATATAGTTGATAAATGCTCTTGGCTTGGATGAATTGTTGGGTACTTCATCCAGTTGATCACTAAACAGCGCTGCAATGCCATCAGTAGTATTTGTGAACGCATTGAGCTGCATATCAGTAACACCGCCATGTGCCGCTGCAGCGGTACCACCGGTAGGTCCGCCCAGCAAACCGGCAAGAATACTAAGCGTTGTAATGTCTTTGTTATTGGTGGCGCCATTGGCTACATTAGTGAAATAATAACTTTTGCCAAATATATCTATCTTATCACCTGCCATTACTTTTAAAGTGATGCCCAAACCGGTTACGCCTTCAGATGTATTGGCTTTCAGCTTGTACAGTTTCCCGCTGTAGGCTGTTACGTTGCTGTTAGGGTTATTGTTCACCGGTGGGTTGCCGTTATGATTGGGATAGTTGGTAATACCGGTAGCATCTGTTTTGAGTGCGATTTTAGCAGGTTCTATAGTGTAATAATCTTTCTCCTTAAATACTGCATTGGGACTGCCGTCCGTGTTGATATCTCCTTCCAGGGTGGCAGCCGGGTAAATATCCTGTTTGATTTCTTCGGTAAGCACTATTCTTACATTACCCAGGTGATCTTTTACAAAGTAATCGTATTCAAAGCCGGACGGTGTCGGGGTAGACGAAACGCTGCTGAATAAGGGTCTTATGCGGCCTTCTTCATGAGCGGCAAGCTGCAGCTTATCGCTATAATCCAGGTTCGTATTTAATGTACCGTTGCTGTAGGATTTGCTTTCGTACACAAAGCCGCCTGTATAATAGGTTGTGGTAGTAGTAATGTCAGTGGAGTATGGTGTGCCGCCATAGGTAACCGTAGCGCCGGTTTCCACTGTTTTCTTTTTGAGCTTATTGCCTCCTGCATCATAAGTAAAGGTGATGGTACCCTTGCCGGTTACGGTAATGGTTTGGGGCAGGTTCAGGTAATTATAGGTAATGCTGCTGATATCCTTGTTCAAATCGGCGGTAAGATTGCCGTTGACATCATAGCTGTAATCGTCGGCTGAGCCACTGCCGCCGTCTTTAAAATCACCTAATTTATTGTCAGCAGTTACACCGTCCACCACTTTGAGTAGCTTATTGCTGCTGCTGTTGTAGGTATAAGTCAATTGGTCTATGGGAACGGACGTATTGAGCTTTAGCCCATTCTGTGTCATAGCTTTGATGTTCCCATTAGCATCATAGTTAAGACCACTCACCGAGAAATCTACATTAGCGCTGTTGTCAAATGTAGCGCTTTCCCCGGAGCCTGATGCGTATTGAGTAAACGTTGCTGCCGTAAGGCGATTGACCGCATCGTATGTGAAATCGTATTTTCTCTTTTCCTGGTCGCCTTCGCTCTTCCACAGCATGCCGGCTATATTACCGTTGTATATCGGGGCAAACGCTCCATAGCTGGCATTTTTGTCATAGCCCAGCTCCATGGCAAAATACTGGTTGGCATTGGCATTGCTCATATACCCCTTGTTCACATTGAGCAGCCAGCCCCGGATATTGTATTCATAAGCCTGTTCCTGCAAGGGTTGGCGGGGGCTGTAATAAGTATTGGTAGAAGGGTTCTTTTTACTGCCAACAGTTTTTTTCTTTAGCTGGCCGAGGGCATCGTAGCTGTTACTTACAATTGTGTTTTCACCTGTGCTGTTTATATTCTTTTTTATATTCAATAAGCGACCCAGATCATCATAGTCCATTTTGGTTACCACAGTGTAGGTTTGCGGATTGGTGCTCTTTTTCTCGTGCCGCAATACCGTTTGCAGCAATTGTCCCGAAAAGCTATACTGATTGGTGGTGATGTTTATGCCGCCGGTCTGATTGTAGTTTTTTGTCTGGATGACCTTGCCCTTATCGTCATAGAAGTTCACGGTCAGCAGCCCAGGACCGGTTTTATCCCACACGCCGGTAAGCAGTCCGCGGGTCTGGTTAGACTGCGTAAGGGACTGGGGATAGGGAAAGCTGGTGGAGGATGCAGCTGGGAAATAGCTGTCAAAGCTGTTGTCCTTGCTGCCGAACAATGTGGTTCCGTATAATCCTGTCCAGCTATAATCATCGTAATAGGTTACCGTTAATATATCTAACTGGTTCAGGTCAATAAATGTGGGAACATGGCTCACATCTTTTTGTTTTACAGTGCCGTTATTTCCGCCCGAAGCACTCATCAGGCTTTGCAACCCGGAAAAAGTGCTGCCACTGCTATAGAAAGCCGTGACCGCAGGCCGGTTCAATGCATCATACAGTTGCATGAGCCATTTGCCCTGCTGGCGCAGGTTGGCGTCCTGCGTAAATACCAGCCTGTCGCGGTCGTCATAGATCATGTATGTTTCCTCTGCACCCGGCACTTTTTTAATGATCATGCGGTTGCGCTGGTCATATTCATAGCGGAAGCATTGCTCCTTTAAGATGTCTCCGTCCAATGCATTTATGTTCCAGCTATTTTCAATTAACAGTTCCACGCCACGGGGCTGTACCACGCAACGCAGGTTGCTCAGGTCGTCGTAAATGTAATAGGTGCATAGCCACCCGTCATGGTCTTTTCCCGTGCCCTCATCGGAGGCCGCTGTAAGCTGCACTTTCTTTAGGACTACTTTGCCTTCCTTGTCTTTGAACTCAACAACCTGCTGGTTCTGCTCGTCTATGCTGATGGTCTTATACAACTCCCCTTCCGGGTATGTGCCCGGGGTGCTGTAGGTGCTCAGGCTGCCAAAGGATCCGATGTCAACATTCCATATCCGCACCACATCAGTTGCAGTATTGGCATAGTATTTTGTTTTGACGGATTTGCGGTCTGACTCCAGCGTTTGACCGGTGGTACCCGCCCAATTGTTACCCGGTGCAAAAACTTCGGTTACCCGGTTCAGTGGTGAGGGTTCAAAGCGCGTCTCACCGTAATAAAAAGTTTCTTCCTGCCCGGCTACAGGTGAGCCGGGACCTCCGTAAAAAGCAGCCTGCTGGGCAAAGGGGTCCAGCTTGAAGCTGCCGTCATTCTTTGTGCTACCGGTAGCAGTGGAAGGCGTGGGCAGGTATTTGAAAGGCTCTCTTCCATAGGCATCGTATTCTGTCATGCTTATCATATCCACGGCTGTTCCTCCTGTTGACCAGGAACCTTGCTTAAGCACCGTTTGCAACGGGCGGCCCAGCCCGTCATAATATTGGGTGGTCTGCTGCACATCGCGCACGCTGCGCGTTATTAATGTATTGGCGTTTTGCTCTGGCGCTTTAGCATCCCAGGTACGGATATAACTGACGGGTGCTCCCGATGAATAATTGTTGGGTATTGTGCGGGGAGACTGGGCATAAAGCGCCAGGGGAGAAAATGCAACCAGTAGAAGGTTCCAACATAAACGGCCTTGTATGGAATAAAAAAATACTTTCATAAAAATAGCATGTGATTATACAGGGATTAGCTTAAAGACTCATTGCGCTGGATTGGGCTATTGTTTTATCTTTTGTGTCATCACTTCTTTGAGCGTCGCTGCAGGAAGCTGTTTGTCATGCACCCCGTAAAGCACTCCCTGCTCACTGATCATAAACAATTGGCCGCTTTGCTCCACATCGCGGTCAAAATGACTGTTCTCCTCTACATGGGTAAGCCATTTAAAAAGCGGGTGCTGTTTTTCTCCCGCGTTTTTTTTCACCGGCATGGGTTGGCTGATGATCACTCCTTTTTTATTAATGGATGCAAGGCGGCTGATCAGCGCATCTTTAGCCAGTTGCTGCTGCAGCTCACCCAGGTCAGTTGCCGGAACAAGAATGAGGCGGGTCTTTACCTGGTCGGATTTTGCCAGGGAATCTATAGAGAGAAAATGTCGGGTATCCGGCAGTTCGCCGTCAAAAGCAATGACCAGGATCCTTTGCCCCTTTAGTTCAGACAAATGAATGGTATTACCTTGTATGCTTTCAAAGCTGATCTGGTAGGGCGTATCGCCGGAAAAAAACGAACCGAGAAATAGTAAAAAAAGTAAATGCTGCATGATCTGTATGATTTAGTTGGTGACCTGCACTGATGCTCCGCCGTTAATGACTACATTATAAAAGTTAACACTGCTGCTGCCGGATTGGGAATACCCGTTTACGATAAAAGTATGCGGTCCCGATGAGGACAGGTATACCGTGTAGGTACCCGATGGAAAAGGTCCAAAGGATGCACTGCTATTGGGATTGAGATAATAGTAATAATTAGCATACGTACAAGTATTGGTAAATATCAGGGTTATATTATCTGAAGTCATGTTTACCGAATTGGCGCCCGCATTGGGAGGTGGACCGCAAGTTCCGTGCGCATTGGCATAAGTCTGCCCGTTGGTATCCACATCATCCTGGGCAAGCTGGTCGGCAGCAGCCTGGCTGACTGATGAAGTATAGGTGCCTGCCGGAACAACATAAGTCACAGATGACCCTGCCTGGCAGCCTGTACAATTGTTACGCTTAAAATTTCCACTAATACTAACATTGGCAAAAGGGGGGCAGCTTTCAGGCTGTCCTGCATAATTATAGCAAATCCGTTTTAAAATGTTTTTGTCCTGGTCTTTGATCAATGTTAGTCTTCCAATGTTATCATATTCATAATAGGTAATGCGGTTGCCTGCATCGCACTGGCTGGTCATACCGATCAGGGGCTCATAAGTAAAAGTAGTCATCCGGGCTGTGGCAGGATACAGCCGAAGCTCATCAATAACACCATTTGTACCCGATACCGTTATCAGCCCGCCTGATGGATTTACAACCTTATGCTCATAGTAGGTCCAGCCATTGATGGTTTTGCCTGTAATAGGCGTTGTGCCATTTACAGCAACTGCCCCGCTTCTTTTCCAGTAAGAGACAATATAAGTAGTAGCGGTGCTTAGCCCATTTTTGGTTATGCTTGCACCGAGCGTATACGCTTTTTTACCGCTGGGCGCAGTTGAATTTACAGCCGATGTTCCTGTAAATGCCCAGTTTCCCTTGCCATCTGCTTCGAAAGAAGTATATGCAATGTCTGTTGCGGCTGCGTTTATAACCTGGGCAATGGGGTATACATTTTTATAATCCCAAACATAAGAATGTAAAATGTCATTCTCATTTGAAACGGTCTGCACATGCCCTTCCTGGTCATATGCGGTATACCGAAGCCTAGTTTCGTAAGAACCGGTCCCATTTTTTACTTCAACGGTCTTGGGTGCAATTCTTGCAGGTGTAGTGCCCCAATTGAAATATGCTGTTCGGGTACTTTTTTTATGGGCCGAGTTTACAAATTCAAACTGCTCCACCGGGTAATTGAGCATATTGAGCGTTGCCATTTGTGTTAATACGCTGTTGCTGGTATATTCAAACGGGTATTTTGTTTCAACTACCATTGAAAGCCCCTTAGATGAGGTATAAGTGATTTTTGAAATGAGCTGCTTATTATTATATTCATTCGTTATAACATTGGTTATGCTTGTGCCCCCACTGTTGTATATGGTTTCAGTTGATGACATCATGTTTTTATTCCCTACAGGGATTTGGTAATCATTAAAAGTGTAAAGCGGCGCTGCTAACCCAAGTGGATTATTGGTATTGGAGTAAAGTGCAAATTGTTCACTACAAACTTGTGATGGGGTTGTCTCTCCCGGTCGTATTGCATATCCATATCCCGTCTGAGGTACCGAACAAACTCTTTGAACATGTAGTCCTTTCACATTTTCAGTTACCGTTGATGTATAGTTATAGGTTGTAGTTTTCACCAATTGATATGTAGTTCCGCTTACCCATTTGTATTCTTCTTTGGCGATCAGCGACGGATTATTCCAGTAATTGTAATTATAAATATGTTTCCGGGGTATAGTAAGCGAAGTTAAAGCCGGCATACCGGAGGCTGCCCACGTATTGTTGTCGTATTTGTAAATTATTTTACCAACATTTGAAGTTGTTGTACCGTCATATTCGGCTACTTCGGTATAGATAACCGGTCGTTCAGCCAACTCACTTAGCTCAGGTATGAAGCCGGAATAAAATATTCTTTGCCGGTAGCTTCCGGCCCGCTGCGGATCCCAGGGATACGGACCTGCCATAAAACCTACTTTGGTTTCTGTTGCCATATTAGTGATATCAGGTATTAAATCAATACTCCCATATCCGGACTCACCAGTTCCGTATTTGTATGTTTTGATCATTTCGGGCCCGGATCCGCTTGTTGACTTAACCTGATACAGCCGTAAACCTGGTCCGTCTATGGTGGATCCTAAAGACCCATAGAGCTTACATTTATTGAGTTCATAAATAAATTCTGTAGTGCCGCCAGTTGGATATTTTATTTTCTTCAGCACACAGCTTTTCAAAGGTTCCAAACTCGGTTCACGGTTGTTTGATAAACTTCCCAGATTTATGGTACCTGTACCCCCGGTACCCTCATAAGGGAGATTGGTATATTTCGGAACAGTCTCATTTACACCTGAATTATTGTAGTATCCCCACCAGTCTCTATGGCGGGCATTGATTTGCCCGTTTGAACTGACGAGTGGGTAATACTCGAATGAATATTCTTTTGCGGTGTTTTCAAACTTGTCTTTAAACGAAATCTTGTCCAGTTTATAAGTAGCATATCCCAGCACAGACTGGCTGTAACCAACAGAAGTATTGAACTGGATGGTTTTAAGTACCTCATTGTTAAGGTTCAATATTTGAATATTATCAATTCTTATATTGCCGGCTGCCAAATTAAACTTCACTTTCCCCTGCTTAAATGTAATCTCGGAAATCCTTGATACAGAATACTCTTCTTCAGTTGTACTTTCCCCGTAGGATAAATAATCCAACGGATAGGGCTCGGACTGCATATTCCATGCGTCTTTAAGAGTAGCCGTTCGGTTAATAGAAGTCCTTTCTTCAATTCCGTTTGTATAAGAAAAAGAAATGGTGTCGGTTTTATCTGCGGAGATTATCCTGGTAAGCCTCCAAGCAGAAGTCGCGAACTGACTATTCTGACTATATGTTTCTCCCGGACTAAATTGATAAAGCACACCTTTATCATCTATAATATCAATGCTATTCAGCCCTGTCGATGTATAACTGATTGTCATGTTAAATGGTTTATAGGGAATGAATACCGGCGTCTTAACTGCATTGACATCCTTAAAGAAAAATTTGCCACTATTGTTTCCAATGGAATAAGAGAATATATCATACTCTGAATCGGTCCATGGTAACGAACCACAACCGGCATCATTTAAATGAATGATTTTTTGCAGATATGTTATATCATCCACATTATTTAAATTATCAAGTTTAAATGGATATGGGAATGCATATGTTCCTGTTGAAATTGTCCCAAAGTCTACAGACCCGTGAATTACTCTTGATATTGATCCACCCGTATTTAAACTCCAGCCAACTCCAACAGGGCCATCCCTGTCATATACCTTTCTTCCCGAAGCATGATAACTTATACTGACAGGTACACTTAAGCTTCCACTGTTAATTTCATAAATAGGTATGCTTATTTGAGGCAAGCCTGTAGAATAATCCATAGGATAATCCTGGAACCGGAATAAAGCAGATGTTTCGGGTGAAGGTTTGATAATGGTAGGTAAATCCGTTTGTGCATATAGAAAAGTAACCGGAAATAAATAACTTATAGCAGCTAAAAGAAATAACAACCGCTTTATTCTTTTAAATTCCTGGACTTTCTTCATTGTATTAAAAATTTTCAATCAAAAGGTCTAAAAACTATACCCCACCCGCCACACAAATGCCGGTGTAGGTGGTATATGCTGTTTGTGTAAAAAATCATATAGGATCTGCATACTGCCCTGTGCCTGCTTTCCCTTCTTTAGCGGCGATTTGATACTGTACTTTTTTGTGATACCCGCTAATGCACTTTTTGTCCAGTTGCTGTAGTTCTTAAATACCGCCAGGCTTTCTACCGTGCGGTTGTAGTTCATCTCACCGCCCATGGTGAACCACAGGTTTGCTATGAACCTGCTTTTGGATTTGAACAGGTCGGGTGCTTTCCAATCGGCAAAAGCCCTGAAGCCTACACCTTCCCCTGTTAACCTGATTTGCTTCCAACTCTTGCCCCAGCCTATTTTACCGCTTACTCCTATACCAACAATACTTTTGTCGTTCAGCTTATATCCTGCTGTAAGCGCTGCGTCTGTAGTGGTGGGGAAATAACTGTTCGATCTTTGCGTCTGGAAGTTGGTACCCAGTTCAATTCTTTGCAGAAAAGATTTTGTTTTTTGATCGTTGGGCTTAAAATCGGGTATCACCATATCGCTGCTGCCACTACTGCCATTACCTAACTGGTTGAGCTTTTCTTTAAGTTTTGACAACTCGCCCTGTGCCTGCTCAATTTGCTGCTGCAGGTACCCTGCAGGATTGGCATTAGTGCCACCAGTTGTCGGTATGCCCATCTGCTGCTGTAATACCTGTTGAACATTTGCCCTTGTCTGCAGGCCTGCCAGCGCCTGCGGGGTACCATAATTCTCAGGAGTAGGAAACAATTGCGCCAGCAGGGAATGCTTTTGCATGAAGGTTTTAAAAGCCGGCAGGGTTTGAAGGGTAACCAGCACTTTTTTCACCAGTTTGTCCGGGTCATTCAAAGCTTCTTTATATTCCTGAACCTGCCTGCTATAATAGTATGCCTCCTGCTGATATTTGCCGAGATGTTTGGTAAGGCCTTTGGGCACGTTGGTATAGCTGTTTACCAAAGACTTAAGCTGCTGCTGGCGTTGTTGTACAAATTGTTTGATCTGGTCTGCCTGCTGCAACTTGTCTTGCAGTTGCTTTACCTGCTGCAGGGAGTTGCCAAGCCTCTGCTCAATGTCCTTTGTTTTGGAAACGATATTTTTAGCATCTTTTAAAAAGCCGAGCGCACCCTGAAGAGAATCTAACCCTGGCAGGTATTGTCCACTGAAGGCCTTGTTCAATTTGCCGTTGGCGGCAGCCAGTTTTTGGGAGAACTGTTCATAAACCTGCCTGATGTCATCCATCATCTCTTTGGCGCGGGAAGAATCAAGTTTTGACAGTTTCCTGAGGATTTTTTCCTCCTGCTTAGATAAGTTGTTTAAATATTTTTCGGACTTGCGGGAGAGTTGCTTGTCTAATTTCCCTGTTTTTTTGTCAATGCTGCTGAGGTATTCACCGGGAATTTGAATAACACTGTCGGCGCCGGCATGCTGTGCACGGGTGCTCATGATTAGTATAACCAATACTAAGGTCAGGGTAACTTTCATTGCAGCCAGGGTTGTTAGGGTTGCACATTGTTGTGCTGCACAAACATCGCAAAAATGTTATTTTGGAAAAGTGATTTTCGTCAACCCCGATGTAATGTCCAGGTAAGAAAAAATTGAACTTGTTGAGCATTAGAGCCTTTCATATTTAGATACCGTTTAAAAACATAAATAAACCGTTGTTTTAACGGTACTAAAAAACCGTCATTTAACGGTACCAAACATGTTGCTTTATTTTTAGAATGTTCCTGAGGTTTTGATATGAAATCAATAAGCTTATGCATTTTATTCTTTAAATATAGATAACATTGTGCCTAAATCCGCAAACCCATCACGTTGATATGGATAAAAAAGACTACAATAATGATTTTGAATTCGGATACGGAATAGCATTGCAAAAAGAGGTAAATCAGCGTCATCCTTTAAGCATCTCCCGTCACTTTATTGATTTTGGATAACCCCGCACCGGTACTAACCTTTACACAACCTGCGTTATCAATAGAAAATTAATGCAATATCTTGGTCTTGCGCTCACTTGCAGCCATTGCCTTTCCGAAATGCCTGCTGTGGCTTTTTTTAATGCCAATGCGTTATTTGGATACAGATTATGCCAAAGTTGTCATAGCGAATTGAAAGATAGGATTCAGTTCGTAACAAAGCAGGCTTTTGCACTCTATCTAGCTCTTAGACAAAACAACATCTCCGCTGAACTGGAAAAATTTGACGGCTTCAAGAAAGTGGACATCGCGGTTGACGAAGTATATATACATATAGAAGTAGATGGGAAACATCATTATACCGCGGAACAGGCACTAAAGGATTTAAAACGGACCACCTATTCTCTCCAAAACGAATACATTACCATTCGCATTCCTAACGAACTTATTGACCATGAGCTAAAGCAAACCTGCGATCACCTGGCGGCTATCGTCCAATTTCGGCAAAGAAAAGCGGGATAAAGTATTGACCCGACGAAGTTTACATGCTTTACGTTTCTCATACTCGTATAACCAGATCCTGGTTATTGATGCCTGCGCTATAATTTACCATTCACAGCAGCATTTAAAATACCGATTGCATAATATTTTCAGTTGGAATCAAAACCTATCCAGGAAAAAAGGAATAGATTTTGAGTTGGATTGGTGGTCAATGATAAAGAAAGCCACATACAATGATAAAGATGAAGTGGTAAATATTTTATCTGCCTCCTTCGATGACAATAAGAGCGTAAACTATTTGATAAAGCAAGATGGAAACAGAAAGGAAAGAATCAGGCGACTAATGGCTTATTCCTTTGAGGTGTGCTATTGCTTTGGCGAAGTCTATCTATCTTCAGATAATTCAGGCTGTGCATTGCTGTTGTTTCCTGACAAGAAAAAAACGTCCCTCAAAACTATTTTGTTAGATATCAAACTGATCATTGCCTGCATAGGTATTTCAAATCTTGCAAAAGCCGTAAACCGGGAATCAAAGGTTAAAAGGTTTCATCCAAAGTCACCTATATATTACTTATGGTTTATCGGGGTACTGCCTGCCGCACAAAATAAAGGTATTGGATCCAGGTTACTTCATGAAGTAATTGAACTCGCCGCTGAGAAAAGAAGGCCAATTTACCTTGAAACTTCAACGTTAAGAAATATTCCCTGGTATGAAAAACTGGGCTTTGCAACCTATGAAAAACTTCACTTTGGATACGAGCTATTCTGCATGAAAAAAGAGGTATAAACAGTATGTTATTGCCTGGAACCCAAATGCATATTGCCACATTCTTATTTGTGTGCATAGAAATAGTAATATTTTTCTACATCGTCATCTACCGGCTCGCCAGACCAGACGACCCCATGGCCTATCTCAATATCTTCTTAATATTGTTGCTTATCATTTATAACGTTTCCGGGGGCCTGCTCCCAGATGCTAACCTGCCGGGATCCTATTTCGTTCAAACCAGTATCGCCTATGGAACCGGATTTATTACGCCCTGTTATTTTCCTTATTATGTATTTCATGCGTTTGGACTTGAAAAAATGAAATTTCATGTCTATAAAGGCGTTTATCTTTTCCTAATCCTTCCCTATATCATTTTTATTACCGCATTCGGGCTTACCGGCAATCTGGTTTTCGCGAAGCATTTCCTTATCCTGCCCGTGGCCTATGCAATATGGGTTATATTTTCCCTGAACGCTTCTATACGTTATAAATATGGCAACCAATCTACCAGTAGTGCCTTTAAAGAAGAAGCAAGTATATTGTTTCTCAGCATTGCGGCATGGATTGGATTGCCTATAATTGATTATTTCAACCTGGGGCAGTCAACAGAAGCGGTGATCACCAATGTTGGGTTTTTGCTTTTGCTAGGGTTGCAGGTTAAAAGACACATCAAGGTGACGCGAGCCGAGCATCAGCAACTCATCGCGTCCGAAGCCAGGCTTTTAAACTGGAATTCGACACTACAACATGAAGTTGAGAAGCGAACCAAACAGTTGGAAAAGCTGACCGAGCAGCGGATCAACACTTTTGTTAACCTTGCCCATGAAACAAAAACACCCCTCACCCTTATCAGCAATTACCTGGAAGAATACCTTAACACCAACAAGGATTCCGAAGAGCTTTCCATCGTAAAAAGAAGCTTTGACAAACTATCGCAAGATATCGGCAACCTGTTTGATCTGGAAAAGTTCAATAAAGGTTTTTCTATCTATAATCACGATTGTATCACAAATTGCAGCGAGATCATTTCAGACAGCCTCATCCTGTTTGAAAAATACGCGGTAAAAAAGAAAGTAGAAATCAGTTCATCTGTTCAGCCCGATGTTTACACCCAGGCAAATCCACTGGCTATAAACCGTATCGTGAATAACCTGGTCGAAAACGCCATAAAGTATTCTTTTGAAGGCGGTAAAATTGATGTTTTCTTACAAGCATCGAACGATAAGCTTGCTTTTTCAGTACGGGATGAAGGTGCCGGAATACCCGTAGGGTTACAAAAGAAAGTCTTCGAACCGTATTTCCAGATCAGCACGACTAAGGGGAATTTTCAAGGCATGGGTCTCGGGCTTCCGATCGTAAAAAAAGTTGTTGAAGATCTTGCCGGCACCATCCAACTGGTGAGCGCTCCCCTAATACCGCAGGGCACTGAAGTAAAAGTGTTGCTGAGGCGCCATCTACTAAAGCATGAAGACACTCCCGCTTCGCATAAGGTTGCCAACATCAATATGGATATCGACAGGATAGTTCCTGAACCTGAAGACCAGGAGATTACCCGCCCTCATGTGCTGATCGTTGAGGATAACATCAGTATGGCCAATTATTTACAAATGAAGCTCAGACAGCATTACCATGTGCGTATTGCCCTTAACGGTAATGAGGCTTTTAAGTTGTTAAAGGAACATCCACCCTTGCCGGATATTATCATTTCAGACGTCATGATGGACAAGCTGGACGGCTTTGAATTTGCAAAGATAATTTCCAATGATAAGCGGTATAAACACATTCCGATTGTATTTCTGAGCGCCAAATCCACTAAGGAAGATAAATTACAGGGCCTGAAACTGGGCGCCATAGATTTTATCCGCAAACCGTTTTCTATATATGAATTGCTGCAAAAAATAGCGTCTTTACTGTCCGTTATTTCCAACCAGAAAAAAGCCTTGCTGAATGGTACTTTGGCATCCACGCATGAAAGTAACGACTCCGTTGCAACCAACCGTTCCCAATTCTTTGAACAAAACTGCGAGATATACCATTTAACGCTGCGGGAAAGGGATGTAGCTAAGTTAATTTGTGAAGGTTATAAATATAAAAAGATAGCTGATAGCCTTTATATATCCGAAAGAACCGTTACCAAACATGCCCAAAACATTTTTGAAAAGCTGAACATCTCCAGTAAGATTGAGCTGATCAATAAACTCGAGGGCGGCCCTGCTTTACAAGTATAGGCTACAGTGCACTCTTCCAACTAAAAATTATCTGTTTTGCGTATGGATTTACTATGTCTTACGTATTTGATTTGTTGAATACTCTTCCAAACTTTGTACCAGGGTTCAACTGAATTAAAGATTCAATGAAATGGAAGTTATATGGACTTTGTGTTAGACAATTGGGATACGCTGGTACACAAAACATTGGATCCCGAAAATGGAATCGCTACCTCTTTGGACAGGGAAACGGTTTGCGGCATCATTTGTCAATCGGCAAATGAGCAACAGGTAGTAAGAAATCGCCTCATAACTCTTGTGGTGAATGAAGGCAAGACGGTGGATAAACGCCAATTGATTCACATCATACAAACCATGCTTATCCGAATGGCTGATAAACTTTACCACTATCAAAAATGTCAGAAGTTGAGTGATGAGGTTAAGTGTATCTGTAATAAAGTTAATCAACACCTGCTAAGCACGTTGGAATATATTGAGGATTTCTTTTCTTATTATTTTAACCGAGATGAAAAGGTGCCGATTGCTTATTTGTTCCATTTCAGAGAACAAACCAAGATACAACTTGAATTGCTGAAGGAACGAATGAAAAAAGCAAAAGTCCCTTCCACCCTTGGGAATTTAGTTGTGAACCATTTTTTAAATACTACTGATAGCAATGAAACAGCGGTGAGTTATAACGAAATACTGTCTCAAAAAGAATTCATGAACACGTTATTGTCCGAGGGTCATTTACGATCAGAAGAAAGCATAACGGAAACACTTTTTTATTTGAACTTCAACAGCCGGCATTATGTTTCTTATATAACCGACAAATTAAGGCGCACTCTTGATGGTCTTTCCCATGCAGAAGAAAAAATTGCTGCACTTCACCTGGAACAAAAAAGAATTAACCAGTATCCCACAAAGAAAAGTTACTGTTTATCACCCTCGGAACCTTCGTTAAAGGAACAATTAAAGATATGGGTTGATGAAGAAATAAAATATTTGAGCATTGCCCTGCCCCCCAAAGCAACTCAACAACAAAGTGAAAATCCAGATCACTATATACACCTGGCGTTTAAGGGACCGGAAATCTATTTGTTGCATAAAGCATTTGTGGACTCTGGAGGCGCTCCCACAGAAAGTTATAAAAGTCTATTGGAAAAAACGTGCAGGAGCATTTCCAATAAAAACCAAAAAGGGTTTAGCGCCGAAAGCCTGCAGAAAGCAAGTGACAAAGTGGAACCTGTGTCCAAGGAAAATGTAAAGCGGTTTCTGCAAAGAATGATCAGGAATATTGATAGTTATGATTGAGGGGGTGGCAGAAATCTTCCGAAGGAACATTCATGCGCATCACAATAATCCAGGCGACTGATAAAAGACCTGCTATGCCTGTATTCTTCAGGAAGGAATTGCGTTTGGGATCGGGATTTCGAATAGCTTGCGATCAGGAAGTCGGATGCGATGCGGTCGGGATTCAGGATGAAGAAAAAGGGCAACCAGAAAGTGAATTCTTTGCGATTGGGTTACCAGATGAAGAAAATGGAAAATCGGGAAACCGAATGATTTGCGATTGGGTTGGTGGATGAAGAAAATTATTTTGCGGACAGAACGCAAAGGGAGTTAAAGGTTTTAAGCTCTATTTTAAAATTGATTGGGGGACTAAGATGGTTTAAAAATAGTATGACAATAGTACTATTAGTACTATTTACCGTTTATGAATAAACTATTTGTTGCATAGGTTTACAATATATGCTATATTCGTACTATGGGTACGAATACTGGAAGTAAAATAAACCAACTACTTAGTTCACAACCCCAAGGAGTGGTATTGCTATCTTCCTGGATGGTGAGAAAGGGATATAGCCATGACCTGCAGCAGCGCTACAAGAAAAGTAATTGGCTAAAGCCCATAGGAACCGGGGCGTTCATCCGCAATAATGATAAGGTCGGTTATGAAGGAGGTATATATGCCCTACAGGAGCAAAACGGTTTAAGCATACATCCGGGAGGCCGGACATCCCTTTCTATGTTGGGGAAAGCCCATTACCTGGAATTGTCTGCAAGCAAGGTGGTGCTGTTTGGCAGCAATAGAGAAAAACTCCCGACATGGTTTAAAGAGTATGATTGGGGTGTACAAGTAGATTATCACGGAACATCTTTTCTGCCACCGGACCTGGGACTTACGGAAGTTGAATTAAACAACTTTTCAATTAAAGTTTCAGGAGCAGCCCGTGCCATTATGGAATGCCTGCATCTTGCTCCTCAAAAACAGGACCTTATGGAAAGCTTTGAACTTATGGAAGGGCTGAATAATCTTATACCGAGGCAAGTGCAGACCCTCCTTGAAAATTGCCAGTCAATAAAAGTAAACCGGTTATTTCTGTATTTGGCTGAGAAGGCCGGCCACAGTTGGTTCAAACACCTGGATCCTAAAAAAGTGGACTTAGGGAAGGGTAAACGTAGCATTTCAAAGAACGGGGTATTTGTAGACAAATACGGAATAACTATCCCCAAAGAATTGGAAGAACATGGAAAAAGTATATAGACAGCAGATAGCACTATTATTGTCTGTATTGCCGGAAGTCGCCAAAGAAAAATGCCTTGCGCTTCATGGTGGCACAGCAATCAATCTATTTGTCCGGAATATGCCACGCTTGTCTGTAGATATTGATCTCACCTACCTTCCGATTGAAGACAGGGTTACCTCATTAAAACATATTGCTGAAGCGCTGGGAAGAATAAAAGAAAGTATTGAGAAAACCGTCTCAGGCGTTCGAATTACTCCACGTTTTAACGCGGGTAAGCTGCAAATCTCGGCAAATAAGGCAGATATCAAACTTGAAGTCAACCTGCTTAACCGGGGCGCCCTGGCAGAACCGAAAGAAATGATATTGTGCGAAAAGGCACAAACCTCATTTGAAGCCTTTTGTACAATACCTGTTGTTCCACCGGGGCAGCTATTTGGCGGGAAGATTATTGCCGCACTTGACCGGCAGCACCCCCGCGATTTGTTCGATATACAATATATGCTGGAAAAGGAAGGTTTTACTCCAGAAATAAAAGAAGGCTTTTTACTTTGCCTGCTTAGCAGTGACAGACCGATCAATGAACTTATTACCCCCCACTTCCAGGATCAGCAATCGGCACTTTTAAATCAATTCTCCGGCATGACAGACGAAACGTTTAGCTATGCTGCCTATGAAAGGGTAAGAGAAAATCTCGTTGCAACTATACATCGGAATTTAACCGATAGAGATAAAGCATTTCTGCTAAACTTCAAAAATGTGACACCTGACTGGAGTATCTATAATTTTGAACGTTTTCCTTCGATCAATTGGAAATTATTGAATCTGCAAAAATTGAAAGACAAAAATCCGGATAAGCACAGAGAACAATATGAAATTCTTAGAAAGGAGTTGGAAAGTGAGTTTGGTTGATTTTAGCAAAATGGGCCTGGTTTGTTCCTGCTTTTACTTTTTTTGTACTATTTATGGCTCGCTCGCATTTATTGCTATTGTAGCCGCCTTTGTTCAATGAAATTGCCATACTCCTTTTCCGGGGTATTCACGCGGAGCACTTCACAGAGAATTTGCTGACTATTCATCGTAAGCAGCCAATCAAGCTCCCTGTTTTTAATCGGGACGTCAAGCTGCAGTTCCGTAGAAAAGGCATTGAAAAATAGACCAAATCTGATTTCACTCAAACGAGAAAAAAGTTTATGGTATCCTCTTCGTTATATAGCATATTCAGAAAGCGTAATTCTCGTCCGTTTTCAAAAGTTTTGTTATCATTTAATAGCCTCGCCCGTGTCTCAAAAAATTCTTCTACCAGCAATCCGCTTTTTATATTATAAAGATATTAATTTGCTCAGAGAGCATTCCAACCTGTGGCTAATGGGAAGTTTTTGTAGACTTATTTAAAATTCTGCAGATTGAACTATGTATAATATCACTTTGATTTACACGAGACATAAAGAATCCGGCAATTGTAACTCTATTGTGCTATACAATATCATTGAACAAATTAAACCCGAAATCATTTTCGAAGAACTTTCGTATACAAATTTTGACCAATGCTATAATCAAATGAGCCTGGTTACCTTAGAAAGTCGTGCGATTAAAAGATATATACAGAATCATCAGGCTAAGCAAATTCCCGTAGATACATTTCCCTTGCCACAATATTACTACGAAGAACTTGATCGGATGTATAACAAAATCTGCAACAGCAACACGATACACGAGTCTCGAGTTTTACAAAACTTACTAAAACACCAATCCCGATTGGAAGATCAATACGGGTTCCAATTTCTCAATAGTGACGTGAATGATAGGCTCTTCGAAGAAATCAACCTGTTGACAGAAGCTTTATTAAACATCCTGAACGATGAAACTTTATATCGCATTCGCAGGTTGGAAAAGGAAATCATAGAAAGACGGGAATACGAGATACTTAAAAATATTTACGATTTTAGCATCAAAAATTTATTTAATCAAGCCATCGTCTTCATCGGATCAGGGCATAGAAGGTCACTCATGGCGTTGATCGAACAATTTGAAAAGGAGGAAAATTTAAAATTGCATTGGATGATGTACAATAGATAAAATTCATAAAATGTGATCTTAATCGAACACGCAAAATCTTGTAGACTCCAAGCATCTACTGTGGGATCAAAACAATCCGCCTTTGCCAAAGCCCACTGAACCCAATCTGCCAGTTCCAAATCCCGAAAAACCTTAATCTTCAATATTAGTTCAGGTAAGTTCGTGAATAGAAACAAAAAACTCATTTGTTTCCACAGAACGTCTTGCTTTCTTTTTTATGGCATCAGTGAGTGAAGTTCTTCCCTCCAAAATAAAATAAAGATCGGTCCCATTCATGCCAATGATACTGGTTCGTTTGCCCCTTGCAAAAGCTTCCAAACCATCTGGCGTAAAGCTCATATAACTTATAAATATCCCCCTTGCCCAGGTTGACTTCCCTTCAACCTTTCCGTTGAATATTAATAGCTCGTTCTGCGCGATCGGCTCTGCCTGCCATTTAGCTTCTAATAAATATGTTTGCGATTCTAATTCAAAACTGCCGTCTATCTGCTCCCCTTTAATCCTGAATGCATCTTTAGGAGCTAGGTTATTAGCCTCAAACAACCTGTTCAGAAATTTTTCAAATGCATATCCACGCTGCTGCGGAGGCAATAGGGAAAGGTCCATATATTCTTTCATTAATTGGGCATTATTGGGTTGCAGTTGTGATGATGATTGCGAGCTACCATTCGCTTGGCAGGGCAGACTACCCAAAAAAGAGGTATCCCATAATTCCGGGATTTTAAAACCAATTTCAGCGATTTTCTTATTGATGGCGATCAATTCCTCTCGTGTTACAGGATTTTTCTTCTGTGATCTGTAAGGAATAGCTGCTTTGATTATTTCAATAATTAAGTTGCAAAACTGCCCCCTGGAGAACTCCAAGGTATTTTGCAGCAATTGTGTAATTGCCGGACGTTTGCTGCCACCTACCCAATATTTACTTACACCTGCTTTAGCTGCACATCCTGAAAAGGAAATTGTCTGGTTTGCGTATGGATGGGGGTTGGCAGGCAAAAAATCATACAGTAGGTTAGCCAATTCACTTAAAGCTTGTATATCCTGAATTTTCATTTACATGAGCTATTTAGAGCAAAAAATAAAATTATAAAGAAGACCTTGTTTTAGCAATAAAGGTAATAAATACGCGAAAGTGATGTAGCCAGCGTCTGTGTAACAATATAGCTTCTTTTGCGACGCAGGAATGATACGAAAATGACACTAACAAAATAACCGTACCCTATTGTTCTGAAATTTTGCACTTTATGATGAATAAAAACCCTATAGCAGAGCTAATTTTTTTAGTAAATTGCCGCTTTGAAAATTTATCTGCCATATGAGTAATCTCAAAAACTCGGCTATTATTGCGACTTTATTGCGTGAAACGCCCAAACCTGTCTTTCTACTTGGTGCAGGAGCTTCTGTTACTTCTGGCGTCCCTCTTGCTGGAGAAGTAGTCAGTAAAGCAGTGAAATGGGCATATGCTCGCCAAAACGGTAAAAATGTAGATGATCCACGAGTAACCCGTAGTGATTGGTATCCATGGTTAGTGTCTTCACAAACTTGGTTTAAAGAAGATGTACCCATGGCAACCCTGTTCCCTTATGCTGTTGAGAACCTGTTGCAACCTCAAAAAGTAAGAAAAGATTTTTGGATAAAAGTTTTAAATCCTGATGTACCTATCAGTATTGGATATCTAAGGCTTGTTGAATTGATGCATTTAGGCATGATCACAAATGTTCTGACGACAAATTTTGATGAATGCATAAGTAGAGCGAGAAACCAAATTAATCGGCCACATCATATTGATGTAATTAAAACGTCGTCGGACTATACTAAGATATCTTCTACTCCGCCATACCCTTCTCTTATTTATTTACACGGCGCTGTCGAAAATTACACTGATAAAAACGTAATTGAAGAGATTCAAAAATTGGACTCAACTCTTGTTCGTCACATAGTGCCATTATTAAAAGATTACCCTTTAGTCGTTATTGGATATAGAGGGTATGAGGCATCTATAATGCAACATTTACTTATTAACAATGCAGACAAGACATTTAATTACAAGAATGGAATTTATTGGTGCATAAGAAAAGGGGAGAAGCCTGAAGATGCTACCGACCACGTAAAAACGTTAGCGAAAACAATTGGATCAAACTTTCAATTTGTCGAAATTGAAAGTTTTGATCATCTTTTTGATAAAGTAATTTGGTCGCACCTAGAAATCCAAAGAACAAAAATTCAACCTTTACAAACTTCTGTCGATACAACTCAAAGCGAAATTGATTTTAAGAATTTTGACCTTAAGAATGCAAAGCTGTACGAAACTGAAGATTTTGATAACGCTCTTGTTCGGGTTCGAATCACTAATTATTGCAATAAATTAAATATCAGCGTCCCAGAAAAAGTAGATGAACAATGGCTACACGATCAATTATTATACTTAAATATAATAAGATCTACTAAAGAGTATACATACTCTACTAACGCAGGCCTGTTACTTTTTTCGCGCAATCCACAAAAAAATATACCATCAGCAAAAGTTGTTGTAAGATTTGTAGGAAATGAAAGCTGGTTACAAAAAATACTAGATGATAAAACAATATCGGGTGCTGTTTTCGAGAAAGTTATTGAAGGAAATTTATGGAATCAGCTAAATGAAATTTCAAATGCCTTAGCACTTATAAACAAGCCGTTCCGATTAAAAAGCGAAAAATCTGAGAATGTCCTCCCGTATGATCCTATAGCACTTAAGGAAGTTATAGTTAACTCCTTTGTGCATAGAGATTATGAAATAGATGATGTCAATATTATTGAGATTTATCCAGATAGGATCCTTATTAAAAATCCTGGTGGTCTTACGGAAGAAGTTAAACCTTTTTTTGAAGACGAAATAATGTATGAAGAGATAAAGAAAGGCAGAAGAGGCATTAAAGGATACAGAAACCCAGTACTTGCGGATTTGTTTTACAGCTCTGGCGACATGGATAAAAGAGGCTCCGGCTTATATGACGTCGTGACAAGATCGGAACAGAATAAAGGGTTTGTCAATTTTTCGCCTAATATTGAAAACACTGAATTCGTTGTTCAAATGTGGTGTAGGCCTGAGACGATAGATGAAGTAACAAATACTGCATCTCCCCTTTCAATCATAACAACCAAGTTTTCTACCAATATTATTGAAGTTAAAATCATACCTGATAGTGTTTATTATGCTCCATCATTGTATAACAAAGCAAAGGAAGCATTTGAAATATATAAGAACACCTCGTTTCCTCCGTTTCATTTGTACGAAAAGCAAATATTTAGTTTCTCTGATATGAGAAATGGTAATAATGTACTGAGAAATTTAATCAAAACAAACGAAATACAGAGATATGCCATAGATGAATTCTTATCTTTGGATGAAGGCGAAAAGAGATTTATTCGGATGTTTAATGATTGTCTTAAATCACACTTTTACCGTAAAGGCATGATTGTTGACCAAGAACGGAAACGAGCATATTATCCAAAAACAGAAGAAGGAGAACGTATTGTTTCCTATCAAGCACGATTTAAAAAAGCGACAAGAACAATTGTTAGGCCAAGGTATAATGCTGCAAAAGATAAAATTAGATACTGGGAGCACAAAGCATTTACTTATTCTGTAAAGAAGTTTGGTAATGAATGGGGAATTATGATTGAACCCTCTTATGTTTTTACCTTAGATGGAGAAAAGCAATTATTAGCTTCACAAAGAGTTGGCGCATTGGCAACAAAAAAAGCTTCGCGTGATTACAATATTAATGTACTTAACGACCTTACTTTTTGGATGTGGGTACTATCAAACGGATCAAATGATGTTTTTAAACTTAATACGTCGTCAATTTCAGGCTTTGGCGATAACATAATACTGTCTAATGAATATCTATCCACGAGTCTAAATTATGTTCAGAACATGGAGGAAATAGAAGAGGAACAAAGGCTACTTGACGATTCTGATTTAGATGAAGAAATTGCGCAGATTGCGGAAAAGGAAGAAATAGCACTTTTAGAGGGACTAAAAAGTGAGAATGATAAAGAGAAATAACAAAAGCAAATGGATATACGTATAGTGGAAATAGAACCTGCGCTATTGGAATTTGGTGGACCTGGCGATTTTATAGATCCTAAGGTAGGATTAAAAGAAGCTGGACCTTTTGATATCCGGTTCGGGGCTGCTCAATTGAAAGAGCTAAGAATTGGACTAGTAGGAACAGCAGAAATGAATAATAAAGCCTTACAATGGGTCGAAACTTGTAGAAATCACATTCCAACAACAATGAAAAACTTTGCTCAGTATCCCGATTTCGATGGGTTTGAGGCAATTTTTAGGTCCACACTAAATACAAACCAATTGTGGACTTATCATATTTATGATGAACATCTGAATAAAGCACTACAAATAAATGACGATAGTAACCGATTCGAAACCGTGCTGGAATTATTTAATGAGGGAATCAGGCGAATCGCAGATATTGAGAACAATCGCCCCAACTTAATAATTTGTGCCATTCCTGATTCAGTAATAGAGGCTTGTCATCATGTAGAGAGAAAACTTACTTTGAAGGAAAAAACGACATTTAAAAAAATAGCCAATGTAAACAGAATTACACAACAACTTTCCTTATTCGAAGAAGTAGTTGTTGAAACTGAGGAGGATTTGTTATACCGTGATTTTAGAAGGGCATTAAAGGCAAAGGCAATACAAGCGAAATTACCTATCCAAATTGGGACTAACAGATTATTTTCTGATGGACGCGATAATCAGGATACTGCTACAAGGGCCTGGCACTTCTCTGTTGCCATATACTATAAAGCGGGAGGAATACCCTGGAGATTAAAGTCCGATTCAATTGACACTTGTTTTGTTGGCATTACTTTCCATCATGTGAAAACCAATCAAAAATCTGTTGTCAAATCATGCCTTGCGCAAGCATTCTCATCTGATGGTGAAGGATTTGCATTGCGAGGCGGAGACATTGCGTACGATCCTGATAAAACCAAAATGGTTCATTTATCAGAAAACCAAGCCTATGAATTAGGATTAAGAATAATTGATGAGTATAATTATCGGACAGGATTAAGCCCCAAGAAAATTGTTCTTCACAAAACGTCTTTCTTCGATGAAAATGAAGAATATGGATTCAGAAGGGCATTCAACAGTATTCCTGTTGTTGAACTAATAAATCTTCTGCCCACGTCTTTTAGACTCTTAAAGCACAACAATTATCCAGTTAATAGAGGTACCCTTTGTATTATTAATGATGCTCAGTCATATTTATTTTCTACAGGTTATATAAAAACATTAAGTACTTATCCAGGCGCTCATATTCCGAGACCTATTGAGATAAGAAGTAATGAAGATATTGATATTGAGTCAGCTGCAAAGGACATTATGGGGCTTGCAAGAATGAATTGGAATACGTCAAGTATCACCGGAGGGCAACCGGTAACCATTTTTTTTTCCAGGCAAATAGGGGGAATCCTTGCTGAACTGAATGTTAAGAATATAGAGAATATACCCACGTCTTTCAGATATTACATCTGATAATTCAATGAATGTTTTACAGTAGATAGGGAAATATGCTGGGCAATTATTTCTTTAGACCATTATCAAAAGCCATGCCTTATCCTGTAAGATAAGAGAACGAGACATTATATATATACATTATACATTTTCTAACGGATTTACAATGTCGAGAGTTTTTGCACTAATTTGTAATTATTTTAAATCCGATTCTCTTCCTTTCTTCCCATTTCTTTTGGGCAGCTTTATTATCTAACAAATTTTTCAGGGCATCATAAAGTTGAGAAAGCTGTGCATCATTTCCACTGATCTTATCTCTCAGTTCGCGAAGTTGCTCCTTCCAGTCGGTATAGATAATTTTAAACCTCCTCATTTCGACGAAGGCCCGAATGATGGCAATGTTCATTTGAATAGCTTTGTCGCTGTTCAGTATGCCACTTAGCATTGCCACTCCGTGCTCTGTAATGCGTAGGCAAGTATTTAAGATTGTGTCCCCTACCTGTGTTCAAGGTCGCAAATTGCGACCTTGAAGATTCCAATTTTTCTACAGCTTCGCGTTAATCCTTTATGCTGTTCCATTCAACTTTGGTCAGCCGGAACATAAAATCAATGGAAACCTCTGCTTTTCTCTCCTTTCAAGACTTCTATACTGAGTCCTGCTGATTATTAGTAATTCACCTTCAGTTCACCATGATTCACCCAAATGGCATTCGTTGAAATGTAATTTGCACTAAGAATTAAGCGACACCATTTCTAAAATGAGAGGATGTCGATTCATGAACAAAAATTTTGAAAAAATGCTTAGTCAAATTTCCTGGGCTGAATACCTAAAAATGATCACATGTGCATTAACGGTATACTATGCATTTATAGTAATGATGTATTACAAGCATGACCTAGTCCACTTGATGAAGCGGAAACAAAAAACTTCAACACGACCAATCTCCTCAGCAGAAAAAGCCACTGATGCAAGGGCTCAACTTTCGATAAACCCCGAAGGTGAAAATCAAAATTCAAAATTGCTTCAGGCCCTGACGGACGAAATCCGGGCGCTGGCATCTGCTATGGGGTCGGGCACTCCCGCGAAAAGCGATCTTCTGCTCTCACTTCATCAGGTGTTGAGCAAATACCCGACGGTAAAATTATCTTCTCATAAAGCATTCATTGAAAATTTTATTATAGCTGAATACGCAACAAATTGCTCCGTCCATTTAAGTGAAGCGGAATTAAAGGGCGTATGGATATAGTGGGCGGAGCTTTTTTTAAAAATAAAATAACCACTATGAAAATGAGGCGTGTGAAAAGCCTTTTTAAAAGGCGGCAGGGGAAAATCTTGGTACTATTGACTCTGATTATTAGCCAGATCAATTTAGTGGCTCAGGACGGCAATGCCGGCATCCAGGAGGCAAACCAAAAGGTTCGCAGCTACTTTGATTCCGGAACCAACCTGATGTATGCGGTAGGTGCAATTTTGGGCTTGATTGGTGCCGTGAAAGTTTACCAAAAATGGAACTCCGGTGATCCCGACACTGGAAAGGTAGCGGCGGCGTGGTTTGGAAGCTGCGTGTTTCTCGTGGTTGTCGTTACGGTAATCCGGTCTTTCTTCGGTGTATAACTTTTGGTAACCGGATTCAAAAAGTTGTCGGAGATGGGAAACAGTATTTATCAAATCAACAAAGGCATTAATAAGCCAATAGAGTTTAAAGGTGCGCCCGTAAAGGTTCTTTGACAAATGTACCCGTAGCAAGGTA
>CALKHN010000116.1 GCA_937991535.1 uncultured Sphingobacteriales bacterium | reverse complement strand
AACCGCAACCAGCCGTTTGAAAAAAGAATTATTCTATTTTTACCGGACAGCAATGCTTTTGAATTAACCATAAACGCTATTCACTATGATTAAATGTGCCATAATTGACGACGAGCAACCTGCTATTGATGTAATTCAATTTTATATTTACAGAATGAGCCGGCTACAATTAGCCGACCTGGAATTAACGGGCACGGCGACCAATCCGCTTACCGGGCTTGATATGATAAAAGAACAAAAGCCCGATGTTGTTTTCCTGGATATTCAAATGGACGAAATGAGCGGGCTGGAAGTAATGCGAATCATCAGCCCTGAGACCAAAGTTGTATTTTGTACTGCATTTTCTGAATTTGCGGTGCAAAGCTATGACCTGGAAGCTGTGGATTATTTGATGAAGCCGGTGGAATTTGAACGGTTTGTGAAGGCGGTACAGCGGGTTGCTGTTAGTTTATCCGCTCCCCTTTTACCCATACACAATATCGTTGCAAAGGATTATGTGTTTGTAAAGACAGAAAACAAGGGAAGGATGATTAAAATTGATTTTAACGATATTGATTACATAGAAGGCCTGCGCAACTATGTAACATTTTACCTGGCAAACCGCAAAATAATTGCTCATTATACGATGAAAGAGGCGGAAGATTTATTGCCTGCCGATCAGTTTATGCGGGTGCACCGTTCATACATTGTAGCCGTTAAAAAGATCAGTGAGATCCGGGGCGGGGAGTTGATATTGAAAACGACGCCGGTACGTATCCCTGTAAGCAGCCACTACCGGGAAGACTTTTTGATCCGGACGGGGAATAAATGAATAAGAAATATCATTGGTTGATATATTGCAATAAAGATATAAGAATCAGTTTAAAAGAATTATATTTAGTCTATCTATCACCTCTCCGAAAGTTGCAATATATGATGAGCTCAGCCTTGCAGGTACCAAAAGAGGAAATTGAACGGATTGCCGTTCTTAAAAAATATAATATTCTTGATACTCCCCCCGATGGCTGTTTTGACAAGGTGACAAAATTAGCAGCAACTGTTCTTAAAGTACCCATTGCAATTGTGACGATTGTTGACACAGACAGGATTTGGTTTAAATCAAAATATGGAATAGATGCTAATGAGATAGACCGGGAGCCTGGTTTATGTGCCTCGGCCATTCTTTCTAATGGATTATACTTAGTCGAAGACGCTATTTCCGATCCGAGAACATTATCGAATCCACTTGTTGCAGGTGAATTTGGATTACGGTTTTATGCAGCAGTTCCATTACATGTCCGGGATGGTTATAATTTGGGTACTTTATGCATTATTGATAAAGAACCGCGAACACTTTCAGCAGAAGGAAAGCAAATATTAGAAGATCTTGCACAAATACTCATTGATCAACTGGAGCTACGCCTGGAAGCCCGGACAGCAAATTTCCAGCAAAATCAAATGCTTGGCATTGCTGCCCACGATTTAAAAAACCCACTTGCCACTATTCTGATGTCGGCGAATCTTATCAAAGAGGAAAGCGCAGCATTGCCAGGGATGATTCATCAGTTGGGTAACAGCATTGAAAGAGCCAGTAAACGGATGACTGTTTTGATTAATGAATTGCTTGAGTCAGCGAAGATGCAAACCAGCCAAATTCCTTTAAGGTATTCCCAGGTTGATTTCACAGCCATCATTAGTCGTGTAGCCGCGTCTAATCTTGTACTGGCGAATGCGAAGGATCAAAAGCTTTTTGTAAATATTGATAGTGATCCCTTAATCTGGGCAGATGAGGTCCGTCTTTCAGAAATAGTCGATAATCTTACCAATAATGCGATTAAATATTCACCACCCGGTAAAAGTATTTCTGTATCACTAAAAGGTAAAGACAAAACTGCGACTTTGGTAATAGCTGATCAGGGTCCTGGGTTATCCGGCAATGACCTGCAAAATCTCTTCCTGCCGTTTACACGCCTTAGCGCACGGCCCACTGGTGATGAAACATCAACCGGACTTGGATTATCTATAGTGAAGTTCCTGGTTGAAGCACATGGGGGAAGAATATGGGCGGAAAATAACAAGGATGAACCGGGAGCCAGGTTTGTCGTCGAATTGCCTTATATGGTGCTTCAATAAAGTAAAGTCTTTGCCCTTCAATCTATGCATTTTTATTTATCAGCAATTTTTTAAATGGGGGGCTTTTGCACCAGATTATCATCTGCAAAGACCTGATGCATATAAGTGATTATCCTTATTAAATGCGTGTCGTTTGATTACTCTATATCAAATAAAATAAATAAGTCACCCGTTTCATTTGATTTCAGTAAAGATTATAGTATTTTTCTAAATAGTCTTACTACCTGTTAGTAAGAAAAGAGCTGGCAGCTTCAGAATGGCTCCCCTGGATTAACGAGTGTCCGAGTCTCCATATAAACTGCAGCCAGCCTTCGCAATCGTCATTTGTTGCTGATAACAAATGCTTTTGTTCTGTATATAAAAGGACACTTGTAATAATGAAAATGTATAAATAATGTAGTGCAATTAAATGATGAAGGCCATTCTGCGTATGTAAGTACCCGGGTTGTTTCCTGGTGTGGATGGATTGATCTAACAAAAACCCTTACCCATGATTACATTAATCCGGCAATTGCAGGCTTTTTCACCCATGAGTCCCGATCTGGTAAATCATTTTTACGAGATCGTAGAACAAAAGGAGACTGAAAAGAAAAGTTATCTGCTTAAAGCGGGGAAAATATGTCAAAACGTTTATTATATAAAAAAGGGATTGATCCGTTGTTACTTAAAAGGCAAAGAAGAAGAAGAAATAACCACCTGGTTTATGAAAGAAGGTGATATTATTATGTTACCAGCCAGTCTGTACAAGCAATCTCGTAACCGGCAATATATTCAGTGCCTGGAAAAATGTGAACTATTCTATATTAGTCGCAGTCAGTTGGACAGCATATACGAGCATTATCCCGAGTTTAATTTAACCGGCAGGTTAATAACCCAAAAATACAACGCACTTCTGTCCAGGTATAATTACATTACCAGGATACGCCGTATGGAGGAACGTTACCGGCATTTCCTGGATCATTTTCCCGACCTGGCTAACCGTGTGCCAGCAAAAGCCATCGCTTCCTTCCTGGGAATGTCTGTCTATCATTTTAGCAGGTTAAGGCATGCAGGTCATAAAAGCAATCATTGTCAGCCGCAATAATAACCCTGGTTTTATTGCTGTTTCACAATCACAGCAGACTATTTATAGTCAAATCACAAAACAAGTCACTAATCTTCAAACTATTTTTATATAAGCAAGCCCTACCACCTGTTCATCTCATTTTACTATTATCGAAATATAAATACATGAGATCGTGCAAGTTTTTGAAACAGACTTATATGATAAACTAAAGGGTGCATTGAAAAAGATCATCACTGAAGAACATCATCGTTTTACACAAGTAAGACAATGCATCAACGCTTGCCAGGATGCGATCACTGAGTTAAAATCTTATGTTCTCGAAAAACCTTTTGCCGGTTCAACGGAAGAAATACATTTCTTTAAGGAAGTACAACCCAGGTTCTATTGCCAATTCATTTACTACGTAAAGATCTTCAGGATAGAAACGAACCGTCCTGCAGGCAGTGATAAAGTTCTGTTGAAATATCTTCGTGAACAACTTCATAAGATAAAGTACTTCTTTTATAACAACCGCGATCTTTATCAATACTACAGAATGGGCGCCACTTATCTTGATGAAACCTATTTCATACGTGGCAGGTATGATATACAGCTATTGCCGGATGATCTGGCGTTAACCATAGACCCCGGTTTCAGCACTATACAAAGCTACAAGCTTGCCAAGCTTCAGGCCAATGAGCTTCTCCGCATTTATATAAACGGTGCTATATCGGAAATCCAGGGAGCAGACGAACCGGCGTCAATTTATGTCAATAAAAAATCCCCGCTGCAATGGACTGGGTCCAAAGTTGCATTGATCGAATTAAGCTATGCTTTAAAAGACGGAGGTGTTTTTAATAAGGCATCAGCGGATATAAAACAGATCATCTCCTGTTTTGAAGAGGTATTTAATATTGAGCTGGGAAACTTTTATAATGTTTTCCAGGAAATGCGTATGCGCAAGAAAAACAGGACAAGTTTCCTTGATTTATTAAAGGAAAGACTGGTTCAGCACATGGACGAGGCGGATGAAGGGTATTAAAGGTCATATATCGGGATGCTACTTACAGGCAAAATATAGTTAATAAAAAATATTTTTCCATCTATGGAAAGGGAGTCACTAAAAATTTGTAAAGAAACCGGAATTTAAAAACAAGTCATTGTTTCTCAATGAATGCTCCGCTATAATGGTTTCACCGATTTTCTTCATCGTGTTCTGCTCTCTAAGCTTTTACAAAGTATTTATACATAAAAAATTATTCTGTTGTCTATCTATCTATTGATCAATTCCTCAAATTTTATTTTTCCCGACTCGGGATTAACTATTGAAAAATGATTTTTTGATGCGACCATATTTGCGGTAGAAAATCTATTGCAAATGTTTACATCAATTTCATGGAAGACTTACCTGACAGCCATAATAGTTCTGGCAGTTATCTATTACCTCATTATCGCAATCCTTTATTACCGTAAAGATATTCAGAAACGAGTTTCCGGTTACAGTGGACCAAAACTACGCAAGCGGCCGCCTGCTGCTACCAGCGAGGAAGATGCTAATGTAACTGCATTTGCTTCACAGGAAAAGCGTAACAATGATGATGTTTTACTACCCGCTACATATGAATTAAAAAGGGAACTGAAAGAACTGTTTGAAAAAGCTGCTGCCAATAGTTACCCTGTTTCTGAATTACTCAGGAGCATACAATTACTGCTCAGGAATTATCCGCACCTGCAGGATACGGCTTTCCAATATGCCATCAACAATTATATCAAATCTGAAATTAAAGAACTGTCTGACATTCTTATCCCGGATGCTGATTTGGCAAAAGCATGGCTGGGATAACCAGGTATATATTTCTAACAAGTAAACATACAATGAATATGAACAGGATAAAACAAAGAATAACTATTGTAGCGCTGCTGCTATTATCGCAAATAGACGCTATGTCTCAGGATGGTAATGCCGGGATAAACGAAGCCAATACTAAAGTGCGTGGATATTTTGATTCCGGAACCAACCTGATGTACGCTGTAGGTGCTGTCCTCGGATTGATCGGCGCAGTCAAGGTATACCAGAAGTGGAACTCTGGTGACCCCGATACGGGGAAAGTGGCGGCCGCCTGGTTTGGCAGTTGTGTATTCCTTGTGATTGTTGCTACCGTTATCAAATCATTTTTTGGTGTTTAAGTTTTTTTATGCAAGAGATATTAGTAAGAAGATTAGAAGAGTATATCAGGATAAATAATCCCAACCTGATGCTGCATCTGCAAATGGAAAAGGCAGATGTTGACTACGTGCGCAAAAAGGTTCAGCATGTTGAATCATTGCTCACTGAATTGTTAGCTGCGGACATACCACTTTATATTATTGAAGATAGCTGCATGGATGTGTTGACGCTGGATCTGCGCCCTTCCAAGTTTAATTACCTCTTGCTATTACTCCGGGAAAATTTTTCCACTCATTATGAACGCTTCGGTATGAGCGGGATACTGCTCCTGGAGGTGGCTAACCTGGTCGCTTTTTGCCAGCCCTTGTTAGATACACTGGGATTTAATGAAGAAAATGAAACAGATAAAAATTCAGATAACACTGTAATACAGGCAATGCAAGACTATTTACAAAGTAATTAAGTGAATAAAAAATTGAGACGTGGCTTATAATCCTCTACATAAACTAAATGATAATATTGCGGCGATCCGTATTGGGTTGACAAACAAAGTTCCATCAGGCCCTGAAATGGAATTGCTGCAACGTTACAGTGGTTTCGGCGGTATCAAAGCCATTTTATATCCTGAAGGAATAAAAGAAGAATGGTCTAAGCTTGGTGCAACCAATGCAGATATGAAACTGTATGATAGTGTCCAGCAGTTACACCGGCTATTGCATGATTCATTCAGTGAACCGGAATACAAGGCGATCATTGAATCTCTCCGTAACAGTGTTTTAACTGCCTTTTATACACCTGCGATCATTCCAAAAACATTCTATGAAATACTTGAGCAACAAAATATTGTTATTAGAAATTTGTATGAGCCAAGTGCTGGCAGCGGTATTTTTATCACCGAAGCTGTACGTGCATGTAAGGGTTTGCAAAATGTAACAGCGGTTGAAAAAGACATCCTGACCGGAAAAGTATTAGCTGCTTTATGCAAGGGATTATCCCTATCAACGAAAGTGCATATCTGTGGACTGGAACAAACACCTCTGCATGAGAATGAAAAGTCTGATCTTGCTATCAGTAACATCCCCTTCGGAAATTTTCCTGTTTATGATTCCGGGTTTACCGATTCCTCTATTTCCGGAAAAATCCATAATTATTTTTTCGCAAAAGGAATAGATAAGGTGAGCAACGGCGGCTTACTCGCTTATATCACGACAGATGCATTTCTAAACAACCCATCCAATCAAGCCGCCAGGGAATACCTGTTTAGCCGTTCTGATTTTATCAGCCTTAGCGTAATGCCGGATAACCTGATGAAAGATACCGGCAATACCGAAGCGCCAAGTCATTTACTGGTCGTTCAAAAGAACACCGGTAAACAACAACTATCCGCAGAAGAACAATTACTGCTTCAGACCATAACCAGGGAAAACCAGTTCGGTACTTATCAGCTTAACCAATATATCAACCGGCATCCCGAATGTGTTTGCGGCAGTGAAATAAAAGAAGGTAAAAATCAGTATGGCCATGCACATCAAAGGGTATGGCAACATGGTGATATAACCGGCATTGCTGGAAAACTATCCGCAACTATCAGCGAAGGGTTTGAAGGAAGATTTGATGCCAAAGCATTTAAAAAATTACAACAACAGGAAAATATTGAATCAGTCAAACAAGGGACTGTATTGACCTTTCTTGAACTGCCTGAAAATAAAACAGACAATACAGCAATACAATTAGGGTTATTTGATGCTGCTCCTGTAGAGAATCTCAACCGTGCGTTGGCTTATATCAACGAAGCAGACACATACGTAGTGCAAAAACAAACAGCAAGAATCGCAGGCATCGTCAAAACAACGGAGCATCCCGAACATGAAACTATTGTTTTGCTAACTGCAAAAGGGAAAAACAGTCTTTTCTATATTTATAAGCTGCACTCCAATGTAAAAGAGATCGGGCTATCCGCTAACTGGATGAACGGTTCCTCTTTGGGCAACACGCTGGAGAGATTATCAGTCCAACTAAAAGCATTCGAACATGACTTCCGTTATGAAGGGGAAAAATATTTTGCATCATCTTTGGGACTTGCCGGCAATCAAGAGCATTTCACCGGGTTAAAGCCTCATTATAAAGAAGGAACACTGGTAATTTACCAGGAAAGGGCCGGCACTCTCCATCATTTAGATCAGGATCATGACCGGTCGGAATTCAAAGCGTTTTTAATGAATGGGAAAAGCGCAACTTTCTACCGGCAATACGTAGCTGTAAGGGATTACTATTTTGAGTTATCTGAAAAGGAAAATGCAGCCGGTATTGAATTCAGTGCATTAAGGGAACAACTTAATCAGGCTTACCAGCAATTTTATTCTCAAAATGGTTGGCTCAATCAATCTGGCAACCGCAAACACCTGTTAAACGATGCGCTGGGGTTTATTACACTGTCTTCACTGGAGCGTAAAAATGGTGAGCGATATGAAAAAGCTGATATATTTTATGAATTCCTGCATAAAAAACAGGAAACCTATACATCTGATGATCCCCTGGAAGCGCTGGCACGTTGCCTAAATGAAAGGGGTCGTGTAGAAATTGATTTTATTGCCAAAGCTACCGGCAATACGGATGCGCAAGCCATTGCTGCATTAACCTCGCATATATTCCTGAATCCTTCCACCGGCCAATGGGAAACCGCTGACCAGTATTTAAGTGGTAATGTAGTAGCCAAACTAGAGGGTGCCCAAAAAATCGTAGCGCAAAACACCGGGGATACTCAAATAAACAGAAGCCTGGAAGCGCTCATCAAAGTACAACCAGAAAAAATCCCTTTTGAGCTACTGGATTTCAACATGGGAGAACGCTGGATACCCATTGAATACTATACTCAGTTTGCTTCCTACCTGTTTGAACAGGAAATTAACGTTCATTATTTTCCTTCCATTGATAGTTTCAAAATAACGGTTGAAAAACAGAATGCCAAGGTCCTTATAGAATATGCGGTAACACCCCGGAACGGGAAACCTATGTATGGCAATACTATCCTGGAACATGCATTGGAAAACACAGCTCCATTCTTCACGTATGAAGTAGAAGGCCCGGGTGGAAAAAACATCCGTGTTCCTGACAACGAAGCAACGCAGCTCGCCCATCAAAAAATTGAATCCATACGTACCCGTTTTACAGAATGGCTAAATGAACTGCCGGCAGAAGAAAAAAAGAAGATTGAAAATTTATACAATGCTATTTATAATTGTTATGTACTCCGGGAATATGATGGCAAACATTTAAGTTTTCCGGGCTTAGATAAACGGGCGCTCGGCATTACTGACCTGTACGATTCGCAAAAAAATGCAGCCTGGCGTATTTTGCAAAACAGGGGTGCATTGGTAGATCATGAAGTGGGGCTTGGTAAGACGCTTACCATGATAATTGCAGCTCATGAAATGAAACGTCTTGGCATCCTGCATAAGCCGCTAATCATTGCTTTAAAAGCAAATGTGTCGCAAATCGCAGATACTTACCGGAAAGCCTACCCATCTGCAAAGATCCTTTTCCCTGGTGAAAGCGATTTCTCACCCGCCAAAAGACAAAGCTTATTTCATGCGATCAAAAATAATAACTGGGATTGCATCATACTTACACATGACCAGTTCGGAAAGATCCCGCAATCGCCTCAGATACAAAAAGGAATTTTTGAAAAAGAACTGGAGAACCTGGAACAGGACCTTGTTATACTTAAAAACCTGGGTGGGGATATTTCCAAAAAAATGCTGAAGGGACTGGAAGTAAGAAAAAATAATCTCTCAGCGGGCTTGCAGCAAATATTAGATAAGATCGAACAAAAAAAAGACACCGATATCAATTTTAAAGAACTGGATATAGATCATTTGTTTGTAGACGAAGCCCATAAATTCAAGAACCTCACATTTACCACAAGGCATAACCGGGTGGCCGGACTTGGTAACATGGAAGGAAGCCAGAAGGCACTCAACATGTTGTTTGCGGTCCGCACCTTACAGGACAGGTTTCAGTCTGACCTGTGCGTTACTTTTTTATCGGGTACTCCAATTTCAAACAGCCTGACGGAAATGTACCTTCTTTTTAAATACCTGCGTCCCCGTGAAATGGAACGTCAATGCATTGAAAACTTTGACGGATGGGCAGCAGTGTTTGCAAAGAAAACAACAGACTTTGAATTTTCTGTTACCAATGAAATTATAGCGAAGGAACGTTTTCGCCATTTTATCAAAGTGCCGGAGCTGGCTTTGTTCTACAATGAAATCACCGATTATAAGACGGCCAAACATATCAACCTGGATAAACCACGTTTGGCAGAAGAATTAGTGAACATCAGGCCTACTGAAGAACAAAAGACATTCATCAGGAACCTGATGGCATTTGCAAAAACCGGCGATGCAACATTGATTGGCAGGCATCCATTAACAACAGAAGAAGACAAAGGCAGGATGCTGATCGCTACCAACTATGCTAAACAAATGGCAGCGGATATGCGCCTTATTAACAGTAACCGCTATGACGATGATCCGGGAAATAAAGTCAGTACCTGTGCGAAGAAACTCGTTCATATTTATCATGAAACTTTAGCGCACAGGGGCACACAAATTGTTTTTTCTGATATCGGCACACCCAAACCAGATGAGTTCAACCTCTATGATGCGCTCAAAGAAAAATTGGTGAATGAGTATAACCTTCCTTCCCATGAAATAAGCTTTATCCATGACTGGTCAGATCATAAAAAGCCTGAGCTGTTCCGTAAAATGAATAGCGGCCATATCCGGATACTTGTCGGCAGCACAGAAAAAGCCGGAACGGGCCTGAATGTTCAGCAGCGGGTAGTTGCTATGCACCACCTTGATATTCCCTGGAAACCCGCTGAGCTTGAACAACGCAACGGACGTGGCGCAAGGCAAGGTAACCAGGTTGCTAAAAAGTATTATAACAATGAAGTGAAAAGCTTCATCTATGCTGTAGAACAATCATTGGATAATTACAAATTTAACCTGCTGAAAAATAAACAAACTTTTATTAGCCAGATGAAGAACAGCCAACTGAATGTGCGGACAATTGATGAAGGCGCGATGGATGAGAAAACAGGAATGAACTTCTCAGAATACATCGCTATTCTATCCGGTGATATATCGTTACTCGAAAAATCAAAGCTTGAAAGAAAGATTGCCGTACTGGAAAGTCTTCGTTCCGTTCATTTCAAAGAAACAACCCGTTCAAGATATAGCCTGGAAAGATTACGTAATGATCACGAATCCAAAAGCTCTATTCTTTACAAGCTTAGTACTGATGAAACCGATTATAAAAAGCAGCTATTATATGATAAAGATGGAAGCAAGTTAAATCCTTTGAAGCTGGATGGGCTCAATAGTGCAGATCCTGAAATGACAGGGAAATTTATCATTGATCTTTATCTGCATTGGAAACCACCGGAGCAACACCTGACTGATCACAGGATCGGTAGCCTCTATGGTTTTGATTGTTTTATACGCCGGCAGCAGGAAGGCTTTGAAGAAAATGGGTTATTCAGCTATCGGTATCACAATTCCTTTTATGTACAAAGTAAGGAGGGAGGCATTAAATATACCTACAACCAGGGACACCCGACTGCCGATAATCCAAAGCTTGCTGCACGTCATTTCCTTAATGCACTTGACAGGGTCGTGAAAATAAAGGAACAATATGGGAAGGAACTGGCAGAGATTGATATGAATATGCCGGTGCTTGAAAAGCTTATCGTCAAACCGTTTGAAAGAGAAGAAGAGTTAAAATCATTGAAGCAGGAGGTGTCAAGGCTGGAGCGGGATATCTCCCTTAAAATAAAAGAGAACCAGTTGAAGCAGCAACAACAAAGAGATGATGAGCCGGGTAGTTTAAAAGGACTGCAAACAAAAGAAGTTATTAAAGAAGCGCCAGTCATAAAAATGTCGGATGGCAAGGAGAGATTGGAGGAGGAACAAGCGGTTGAACAAAAAACAAGAAGGGCTAACAGGTTTAAATTATAATAACGATGGCAAACAGTGTCTATAATATCAACAAAGGAATCAATAAAAGCATTGAGTTTAAAGGTGCGCCCGTAAAGGTTCTTTGACAAATGTACCCGTAGCAAGGTA
>CALKHN010000115.1 GCA_937991535.1 uncultured Sphingobacteriales bacterium | reverse complement strand
CGGCGGTTCTTCGGAACCGCTTTTTTTATGTTATTTTAGTCGGACAATAGTGATTTTCAATTCTTTTTATTTTACTAATTACCTAAATAAGTTAATTGCAGGTTCAACCATTGTTCATCTTTATCAAAAGGATTTTAAAAGTTTTAATTTCCCCCTTCCCCCAACCAAAGAAGAACAAACTGCCATTGCCACGGCCTTAAACGATACCGATAAACTGATTTCCCAATTAGAAAAACTCATTGCCAAAAAGCAATTGATTAAGCAAGGGGCAGCGGACAGTTTGCTTTCTGCGAAAGATGGATGGTTTAATAAGACGCTTGGTGAAGTAGCAAAATTTCGTAGAGGAAGTTTTCCTCAACCTTATGGTTTGGATAAATGGTATGATGAAATAAATGGCTTGCCTTTCGTACAAGTATATGATGTTGATGACAACAAAAGATTGAAACCCGAAACCAAAAGTCATATCAGCAAAGAAGCAGAACCCTGGAGTGTGTTTGTTGAAAAAGGAACAATAGTCTTAACCATACAAGGCTCTATTGGCAGAATAGCTATCACCCAATATGATGCCTATGTGGATAGAACTCTATTGATTTTTGAAAGATTTTTAGAGCCATTTAATAAATATTTCTTTATGATGATTGTTCATAGGCTATTTGAAAAAGAAAAACAGAAAGCACCAGGAGGTACAATCAAAACAATAACAAAAGAAGCACTTTCAAGTTTTGAAATTTCTTATCCAAAAATAGATGAACAAAATCAAATTGCTATTTTATTATCTGATATGGATAATGAGCTTGAAATGCTGGAAACAAAACTGAATAAATATAAAATGCTTAAACAAGGCATGATGCAAAATCTGTTAACCGGTAAAATTAGATTGGTGTAAGATGGAAACATTTGAAACCCTGTGGCAGTTTTGTACTGATAACAACCGGGCTGTTCCCAAAGACTGGAATAAGCTGTATGAGATGCTTAAAAATAAAAAGCAAAAACCATCGGGTGGTTGGGAACCATCTTTGCCTTTAATATTAGAAGCATGGGATGTTACCATGACCATAGAAAAACAATTGCGTTTCAAAGAACACATACAGTGGGCCACTAATAACGGGCAGATAGAGGAAATTGCCAGCTACCTGAAAAGTTTACCTGAAGCAGAATGGTATCACTTTGGAGAATTATAAAATAAATATATGCCCTGTGTACACAAATTTGAAAGCTATCTAAATCTGGAAGGGTTGGATTTTGTACCAACTACTTTAATCGTTGGCACATTCAATCCTTCCTGGCCTGCTGATAACACAGCTGAATGGTTTTATGGCCGTACACATGACGAACACGGTAACCAGAATAATAATTTCTGGGATGTGCTGCCAAGATTATATGGAGAAGAAAGCCTTATACATGCAGGAGCAAATGAATGGAAAGCATTTTGCCGTAGAAAACAAATTGCTATCACTGATTTGATTTTTTCAATTGATGATGCAGCCGAAAGAGACCCGGAGCATGTAGCTTTACTTCGTTCCTACAGTGATAAAGCGATTGCAACAGCATTTCATCAACATACCCCGGTAGATGTTGTGAATTTACTGCAACAAAACCCTTCAATTCAAAATGTATTCTTAACAAGAGGAACCGGTGAAACCTTCTGGAGAAAATTGTGGAAGCCGGTAATTCAATTTGCCGATGCAAATAACAAATACGAAGCAAGATTGCTGACACCTTCCGGCTATGCCTTTTATCAGCATGGCAGGCACAACCGGAGAAATCCAGGTAACCGGATTGATGACCTGGCTGATTTTATTCTTGCTGCCTGGCGGGAAGTTTGGGATCCGCTTCAACAATAATTTATAGCGTAGCATATATGAGTGTTGTACAAACAGAAATAGTAAGTATTGGCAGGTTTTTAGAAAATAAAAAGCTGAATATACCTTATTATCAACGTCCTTATAAATGGACGGTGCGTAATGTGGTGCAACTGTTGGATGATATACAGCGATTCAGCCAAACCGAAGCATATCGTATTGGTACTGTGGTAATTTTTAATGAGGAAGATAAGTGCCATATAGTTGACGGCCAGCAAAGGGCCATCACTTTCCTGTTGATTTTACGGGCTATTGCTACTCACAAGGCAGCAAATATTACTGACAGTAATTTGAAAGACTATATCTGCCATCTCCAGGCTAATACGTTTGTTTCTGGTTTCCAAAGTGAAGTATCTATTAAAAATATACAGGATAATTACCGGGAAATAGAAAGAAGGGTGATGACTTTGGACGAACAGGTTATTGATTTTCTATTGAATAAATGCGAAGTCACACTTATTCAGATAGATAACATTTCAGAAGCATTTCAGTTTTTCGATTCTCAGAATGCCAGGGGCAGAGACCTGGAACCACACGATTTATTAAAAGCATTTCATTTAAGGGAATTACAATCGTCGAAAGATACGATCACTGAAACCGAAGTAGCTGAATTGGTAGACACCTGGGAAGAAATGGAGATTAAAGAACTGGCAACACTCTTTGCTGACTTTTTATTCAGAGTAAGGGGGTGGAGTAAGGGTAACTCATCCCGCTATTTTACAAAAAAAGACACACCGCTTTTCAAGGGCATCAATCTTGGCAGGATAGAAGACTATCCCTACACACAAATATTCAGATTTGTAGATGAACATATCGGCAATTCAAAACAAAACGGAACTGTAAAACATTTCCCTTTTCAATTAGACCAGACTATTATCAATGGTCAGTATTTTTTTGAAATGATTACGCATTATAAAAAGATATACGATCAGGTTGAGAACGATTTGAAGGGGATGCCCGGTCTCGTAGGGGAAATCATCAACACTATCAACACCTATGAAGGCAGAAACCGGACAGGTGATAAATATGTACGGATGTTGTTTAACTGTGCTGTTTTGTATTACATAGATAAGTTTGGCCGTTCGGGATTAGAAAAAGCCATAGAAAAGATTTTCATCTGGGCCTATACTTTGCGGCTTACCTACCAGAGTTTACAATTAGCCTCGGTTGACAACTATGTTATTGAGGATTTTAACCTGTTTAAAAAGATAAGGGAAGCAGTTTATAAGGAAGACATCCTTACCATAAACATCCCATTGCTAAAAGATGATTTCGAATCTGAAAAAACGGAAGCTATCAAAGATTTATTTATCAGTATGAAATATGTTGCCCATGTATAGTGAAGACATAAAGACGATGGATATTCAGGAATTGCTTGGCGCTGATGTGCAGTATGTAATTCCTATTTACCAGCGTAACTATGCCTGGGAGTCAACAGAAATTGAACAGCTTATTCAGGATATAATAGACTACGCCACAAACCACCCGGGTGAAAATTACTATTTAGGTACACTTGTAGTAGCAGCGGAAAGGAATAATGGGAATACTTATTGGAGCACTATTGACGGACAGCAAAGGATTACTACCTTATCAATTCTGAGTGCCGTTATTAAAAACAACTATAAGCAGGTTGATCTTAGTTGGTTCGATAAACTCAATCTCCGTTTTGCCAGCCGTCAAAAATCTACATTGTCCATGCAGGCTGCTTTTGCAGGGGCATTTGATGGAGAAGACTATGAGCACAATATCAAATCAGCTTATGAAATATGTAATACGGAGTTAGAAAAAAAGTGCAAAGAGTACAACATTGACATTAAACAGTTTGCCGCTTACCTGTACCAATATGTCAAGATAATGAGGGTGCCGTTACCGGAAGGAATAGACCTTAATCACTATTTTGAAATCATGAACAGCCGTGGGGAGCAGTTGGAGAAACATGAGATATTAAAAGCCCGTTTAATGGAGAGTTTCAACGGCTTTGAAGAAAAGGAAAGAAATCTATATGAGGCTTGCTTTAATCTGATTTGGGAAGCCTGCTCTAATATGGAAAAATATGTACAATATGGATTTACGCCAGACCAGCGGCATTTGATTTTTGGCAGGGAAAATTGGAACACATTGGTTGTATATGATTTTGACGGGTTTGTTGACAAAATCAGCCCCACATTAACGGATGATACAAAATCCATTGTCTTGTCTATAGATGAAATTTTGAATGGCCATTCGGTTACCATTAAAGAGGAAGACAAAACTGATGCACCCGACAGGTTTAATTCAGTTGTAAACTTCCAGAATTTCCTTTTACATGTATTGCGGGTGCAAACTGCTGATAATAACGTAGCACTTGATGACAAAAGGTTGATTGAACTTTTTGTAAAAGCAATTCCAACGGATAAAAAGGAAAAAATAGAATTTGTAAAAGATTTTATTTTCAATCTTTTGAAATGCAAATTTCTTTTTGATAAGTATGTTATAAAAAGAGAGTTTACGGCGAATACTGACCGGTGGAGTTTAAAAAGCCTGAAATGGTATAAGCCAACAAAATCTAAAGACGGAGTAAAATACACCAATACATTTGGCGATGATCAAAATGAATCTTTTGATTCAGATAATAGGCGGATATTGATGCTGCTGTCAATGTTCCATGTATCCATTCCGTCAATGACTTACAAATACTGGCTAAACGCTTCATTGAATTATCTTTTCAAACAGTTTGATATTGAAAGCCAAAACTATATTCAATACCTTGAACATATTGCCAAGGCTTTTGTTTTCGACCGGTATTTAGCCAATAATCCAAAAGATTATTTTGAAATGATCTATCAAAATCTTTCACCTGTAAAACGATCATTTAAAGATCTGGATTTAGATAAACTTCGCTATGGCCAGATTGAAAATAACCTGCTTTTCAATTTTATTGATTACCTGTTGTGGCTTTCATTAAAAGACAGGGATAAAGATAGCAGGGTTAAAACGTATGAATACACATTTAGAAGCTCGGTAGAACATTATTATCCGCAAACTCCTATTAACAAGGATATTGATGAAATAGCAAACAAGCATCTGCATTCATTTGGCAACCTCTGCCTGATTAGTCATGAAAAGAACTCCCGTTTCAGCAACTATTCGCCCAATGCAAAGAAGGAACAGTATGATAAGAGCATTTCTTTGGATAGCATCAAACAATTTCTGATGATGAAATATTCAAGATGGTCCATCAGGGAAATTGAGGAACACAACAATGCTATGCTGGATCTGCTCAAACAAAATCTTAATTCGGATTTTTCTTTCAATAGTGATGTATCAACAGCTCAAAGATGGTTTAAAGAATACCAGTCAAGGGATCGGAATTTATTGGTGAGGGCTTTGTTATGCTTCGGTGACTGCTTACCAAATATAGGTGGCGACCGATTTAACCTGTTTGACCTGGATTACATGAGGAATGATGAGGCATTTTCAAAATTCGAAGAATATATAGATGCAAACAACCCCAAAGGGTTACCAGAAATTATTAAGAAACATCTCAACCTTGCAAGTATAAAGAAGGATTACAGGTATTTATTTATTAAGTACCCCGTACTGCTGGAGTACTGCAAAGAAGGTAATTTTATATGGGAAAACGAGGGTGCAACAATTACTTTGCTGGAATACAGCAAAAGGACAGAGTACAAAGCAAAGGAGGCGCTAACATACATATTGGCCAAACAATTTTTAACGGAAACCGGATTTGAACCTTTTACTGATTACACAAGTCTGTATCTTAACATAAAATATGATGAAGGCGTCTATTCTCTAATTGGGGATAAAGAATTTAAAGAAGCTGATTTACAATTAGAGATTTGGAACAATGAAGGCCATTCTATAAATGCTTGTGTAGTTCCATATGCAAATGGCAACTCATCTTCTGTTAAAATGCTACAGGAATACAAATGGGTTAAAAATGAGGAAGGCAATTTTGAAAGATTCGGAAATCCTAAACTCATAAACCTTGAAGATGATTATGAATTAAATATTTCAAATATGATTGAAGCTGTTTACAAATTATTAAAAAACGGTTTCGGAATAAAACTTTTATGAGTAACATCGGGAAAAAAGAACGGGAAACACAGGACAGGGTTATAACCCTGATGAATAAAGAACTGGACTACCGCTATCTCGGTAACTGGGAAGACCGTGCCGGTAACAGCAATGTAGAGGAGGAATTACTACACACCTGGCTCGTAGATAAAAAGGGAATTGAAAAAGACCTTGCTACTAAAGCTATTTTCGAGTTTAATAAAGTAGTGAATGACCAGGGCAAATCTTTGTACGAAATCAACAAGGAAGTGTATTCCATGCTTCGCTATGGTGTACCAGTAAGGCCCGAGATAGGAATGAATAAAGTATCCGTATTCCTGATAGACTGGCAATATCCATTAGAGAACGATTTTGCTATTGCCGAAGAAGTAACTATTAAAAGCAAACATGATAAGCGGCCGGATATTGTTTTGTATATAAATGGAATCGCCTTAGGTGTTTTAGAATTAAAACGCAGTATAGTAAGTAATACCGAAGGCATCCGCCAAAATCTGGATAATCAGAAAGAGATTTTCATAAAACGTTTTTTTGCAACCGTACAGTATGTAATGGCTGGACACGATATTGAGGGCATTGCCTACGGCGCTATCGAAACAAAGGAAAAGTATTACCTGAGATGGAAAGAAGTAAGTGAAGAAAATAACAAGCAGGATGTACACCTGTTAAAGATCACCAAACCAATAAGAGATAAAGCAGCCAAGTGCCGTTTACCCTTAGACAAGAATGTTATTGAACTGCTGAACAAAGAACGATTCATTGAATTGCTCCACGATTTTATTGTTTTTGACAGGGGCATTAAAAAACTATGCCGCCACAACCAGTATTTTGGTGTGAAAGCAGCACAGGAACATCTTCGTAAAAGAGAAGGTGGCATCATCTGGCATACACAGGGAAGCGGTAAGAGTTTAACGATGGTGTGGCTTACCAAATGGATAAGGGAATACAATCCACAAGGCCGGGTATTAATAATTACCGACCGGGAAGAACTTGACGAGCAGATAGAGAAAGTGTACAATGGTGTGCAGGAAAAGATATACCGGACTACAAGTGGCAAGGATTTACTGAGCAAACTCAATGATACCTCTCCCTGGCTTATGTGTTCACTGGTTCACAAATTTAAAGGCAAAGAGGAAGGAGATGTGGAGGGATTTGTAAATGAATTAAAAAGCAGTATTCCAACTGATTTCAGGGCAAAGGGTGAAGTATATGTATTTGTGGATGAGTGCCACCGTACACAATCTGGTAAGCTGCATGATGCAATGAAGACTTTTCTGCCGGAAGCAATGTTTATTGGTTTCACCGGAACACCCTTATTAAAAAGTGATAAACAAACCAGCCTGGAGATTTTTGGTAAATACATTCATACATACAAATTTGATGAAGCGGTAAAAGATAAAGTAGTATTGGATTTACGTTACGAAGCAAGGGATATAGAACAGAAAATATCTTCACACGACAAAATAGATGAATGGTTTGAACTAAAAACACAGGGCCTCACCGATTTTGCTAAAACCGAACTCAAGCAGAAGTGGGGTACATTGAAAAAAGTATTCAGTTCCCGAAGCCGGTTAGAGAAAATTGTAATTGACATGATGATGGACATGGCTAAAAAGCCCCGGTTACAAAACGGCAGGGGAAATGCGATGCTTGTATCGGATAGCATCTACAATGCTTGTCGCTATTACGAACTGTTTCAAAAAGCCGGGTTAAAAAACTGTGCTATCGTTACTTCATTTGTACCCAATCACAATGATATAAAAGGTGAGGAATCCGGTGAAGGTTACACCGAAAAACTAAAACGGTTTGAAATTTATCAGAACATGCTGTCAACCTATTTCAACCTGCCTTATGACGAAGCCATTAAAAAAGTTGATCAGTTTGAAACTGAAGTAAAGGCAAAATTTGTTGATGAGCCTGCACAAATGAAATTGCTGATTGTGGTCAATAAATTACTAACGGGTTTTGATGCCCCTTCAGCCACTTATCTATACATTGATAAGAAACTCCACGATCACGGCTTATTTCAGGCAGTGTGCAGGGTAAATCGTTTGGATGGTGAAGACAAGGACTATGGGTACATTATTGACTATATGGACTTATTTGACAGCCTGGAAGATGCTTATACTGACTATACTTCCGGTGCTTTGGATGCCTATGAGAAAAAAGATGTGGAAGGCTTATTAAAAGACCGGCTGAAAAAAGGAAAGGAAGATCTGGAAGATGCCCTTGAAGCAATTAAAGCATTGGTTGAACCAGTTGAAGAACCCAAAGACGACCTTGCACATATCCATTATTTCTGTGGAGACAATACACAAGAACCAGATTTATTAAAGGACTCTGAACCAAGAAGAGTTGCATTATATAAATTGACCATTGCCCTGATTCGGGCTTATGCAAATATTGCAGATGAAATGCCGAAGGCCGGATATTCAGAAAAAGAAACAAAAGAAATACAGGCCGATGTAAAGCATTTTGAAACTTTACGCAAACTCATTCAGATTAACAGCGGAGACTATATTGACTTGAAAAAGTATGAGCCTGCCATGCGCCACCTGATTGACAGTTATATTGGTGCAGAAGAAAGCCGGGTACTGGGGAATTTTGAAGATATGAGCCTGGTTGAGTTGCTGGTTGAGAAAGGAGAAAAAGGATTGAATAGTCTGCCCGGCAGCATCCGTAATAACAAAGAAGCAATGGCAGAAACGATCGAGAACAATTTACGGAAACTAATTATCGAAGAACGGCCAACCAATCCATTGTACTACGAAAAAATGAGTGAGTTATTAGATGAACTGATACAGCAACGAAAATTGCAAACGGAGGAATATGAAAAATACTTGCAGAAGATTATTGATCTTTCCCGTAAAGTAAAAAAGCCGGAAGACAATCCTGATTATCCTCATTCAATCAACACAAAAGCGAAACAGGCTTTGTATGATAATCTGGACAAGGACGAAGAATTGTGCATTTGGATGGACGAGGGCATCAGGTCAACTAAAAAAGATGCATGGAGAGATAATAAGATCAAACAAAAAGAAGTAAGGCTTGTAATTGAGAAAATTCTAAAAGAAAAAGGTATTGTAACACCAGACGAAATTGACAGGATCTATGAACTGGTAAGAAATCAACCCGATTATTAAGATGAGCTATATAACTGTAAATAATATTAAGATTGAAGTGGTGAGGAAGGACATAAAGAACCTTCACCTTGGAGTATATCCTCCAGCCGGGAGGGTTCGTATAGCTGCGCCATTGAATGTAAACGAAGATGCAGTTCGTTTATTTGCTGTTACTAAATTGGGGTGGATAAAAAAGAACCAGCGGAAATTTGAAGGACAAGACCGTTTATCAGAAAGAGAATATAAAAACAGGGAGAGCCACTATTATGAAGGCAGAAGATACTTATTAAATATCATTGAAACCGAAGCTGCTCCGAAAGTTGTAATCAGGAATAAAACAACATTAGACTTATACGTAAGGCCCGGAGCAACAAAAACAAAATGCCATGAGGTAATGAATCAATGGTATCGGCAACAACTCAAATCCCTTATACCTCCCATTGTAAAGAAATGGGAAAAGAAAATGGGAGTAACTGTGAATGATTGGCAGGTAAAACAAATGAAAACCAAGTGGGGTTCCTGCAATATTGAAGCAAAACGAATCTGGCTAAACCTGGAACTGGCCAAAAAACCGCTGTATTGCCTGGAGTACATCATTGTACACGAAATGGTTCACCTGCTTGAACGCCATCACAACGAAAGATTCATCGCTTATATGGATAAGTTTATACCCAACTGGAGGTATTTAAAAACTGAATTGAATAGGCTGCCGGTGAGTCATGGGGAGTGGGGGTATTAAAAAGGGGCCTACAATATGGCAGAGAGTAAAGTTTTGGATAGCCCTGTTAAAAGCATGGATCAAGCTGAAAGCAATTGATTTTCAGCCTTTTTAGTAAATTGTAGGACGGTAATCTATAAGTAATCAATATTTATTAATACTTATTTAGCAAATAACTGATTATCAATTGTATAAAATCAAATATTTTCCTGTAAATCACTAAACTGTCCGTTATTTGATTTCAAATATTTGCCAGTAAATGTCCATAACTGTCCATTATTTGATTTCTGTTTTGTAGCTTTACATCCTAATAAAGAAAAAACAGGATTAACAGTGCCAAAAGATTTCATTATTGAGCAGTTAAAGCAACGGTTTGCCGGGCAATCACATATTACCCGTGAGGAGCTATTTGACTTTTACAAGTCATTTGAGCCTGATTTAAAGGAGGCAACCTTTACCTGGCGAATCTATTCGCTAAAAGAAAAAAGCCTGCTGAAATCTGTCAGGAAAGGCGTTTATACCCTTTCCGTAAAGCCACAGTTTCATCCTCAGATAGAACCCAGGTTAAAAGATATTGCTGGTAAAATAAGCAAGCAGTTTCCGGCGGCCAGATATTGTGTGTGGAGTACCCGTTGGCTTAATGAGTGGATGATACACCAGCCCGGCAGGTTTTTACTGCTGATCGAGGTAGAAGCATCAGCAACAGAATCTGTATTTTATTTCCTAAAGGATGGGAACTACAAAAATGTATTCTTCGAGCCGGATGATAACCTGCTGGAGAGATACGTTTATGAGCAAACAGAATCCATCATTGTAAAAACATTGGTAACAAAAGCACCGGTAAAAAAAGAGAAAAAAATAGCCATTCCAGCACCAGAAAAAATATTAGTTGACTTGTTTGTAGAAAGAAAAATATTTGCTCCCTTTCAGGGTAGTGAATTAGTGCATATTTATAACAACCTATATAAACAGTATGCTTTAAATATTACAAAGTTGCTGGCTTATGCCAAACGCAGAACCAAAGAGCAGGAACTGCTTGATTTTATAACAAAAAATACTTTACTCACTGAGTTACTAAGCGAATGATTTTACCGGCCTCATATACCCCAGACTGGATTAAGGAGAAAAGAAAAACTTATCCTAAAAGCGACCCTACTATTATGGAGAAGGTTATTTATGCTCTTACATTGGTGGAACAGTTAGCTCAAACCGACCTTTCATTTACATTTAAAGGCGGCACAAGCCTGTTGTTAATTTTGCCTGAACCTAAAAGATTCTCAATAGATGTAGATATTGTAACAACTGAAAGCAGGGAAAGGGTTGAGGCTACTTTAACGGCAATTTGTACAAAGGGAATCTTTACAAAATTTGAATTGGATGAATTTAGAAGCTATAAACCAGGCATACCTAAAGCTCATTATCTGCTTACATTCTTTTCTCAATGGGATAATAAAGAAAAAGTGATTTTGTTGGATGTATTGTATGAAGAACATGGCTATCCTGCGCTTGTAAAAGCACCAATTGTAAACGAATGGATTCAAACAGATGAAAATTTATTAACTGTACAGATACCTTCAGCAGATTCTATTACAGGAGATAAGCTAACAGCTTATGCACCCAATACCGTCGGTATTCGTTTTCGGGTTGAACATGCCGATGGTGCAGTAACAGAAAAGCAAATGGAGGTGATGAAACAGCTATTCGACCTCGGTATTTTGTTTGACAGGGTTAATAACCTCAATCATTTCAAACAGTCGTTTGAAAAAACAGCTCAAAAGGAAATAGCATACAGGGCAGAACAAAATATTACAACTGAAAGAATATTGAATGATGTTATTAATACCTCTTTAATGATTGGTTCTTTGGGTAAATTCTTTGACCCCAATGGAGAGTATAAGCATGTTGCAACAGGTTTAACACAATTGAAATCTTATATCTATCAGGGTGCATTTCGTAATGATGAAGCTGTCTTGGCATCTGCTAAAGCATCTTATCTGGCTGCAATGACTTTAACAGGATATGAAGGAGAGATTCAACGTTGGCAGGACGGGGATGATATTTTAAAATACATGATAAAGCCAATAGAATACCAGTTCCTCAACAAACGAAGAAATATACCCGGTGGTCCATTATTTTATTGGCATCAGACTCTAAGTTTACTGGGTAAAATATAATTTCAAAATTTTGGCAGGTAACACGATTTGCTGCCGATTTATAGTTTGAAAACTTATGGCTACCGCATACCTTTCCAGGGTTTCCGCCGGATATATTCGGAAGCCAGTTGCTCAATTTCTGCATGTGTTGAAATTCGTTTGTGTGTTAACCATTCATCTAATTCACTACGTTTAAAATACAGCTTCTTACCTTGTTTGAAATGCGGAATATTTCTTTCAGAAGTTTTTTTGTAAATAGCGGATTTGGACAGGCTAACATATTCAGCAGCCTGATTCAGATTTAATACTTCCGTGATTGTAACTGTACCGTTATCATTTTTCATTACGGTTTTAAGTAAGTTCTCAATGTTATTGAGCTTCTCAATAATTAATTCAAAAGGATTTTCCATAATAGAACTTTTGTGTGAAAGAATAACAACATCCCATTCCACAGACCCACGCTGCAAGGTAATAAGGTGTTCCTCATGCCTATTCGGCAAGCAGATGTGCCAAACCAATGCAGCAGCAGCAATGAAATCTGTTTATAAACTTTTATGGTATTGCTGCACCTGCATTGCCCTTCGGGTGCTTCGCTACGCTTCGCAGTTTGTCACACTCCTTGCAGCTCATACGGCATTCCTCACGGCAGCTACTGTGTCCTTCACGCCACTTCGTTCATTACTTCCTTCGTTCTGCTTCATTACACCTCGTTCGCAGCTAATCCTTTGCTACAAGGCTTGGCAGCCCATTTCCTGCCCTAAATCTATACACAGGGCTGACACAAGCCTTTTCGCAAGCAAGCCCTACAATACTCACTGGGTTCCATTTCGCTTCACTACGTCATTCATTCTCTTCAGTAGCGTTCAGTCCACCCGCTGCCCATTATTTGGCTCGCCTTGCGTACCCATTTCGGCTGCGTTCACCTTGCGACTGCTAATTGCTCATGTCGTACCTCCATTTCGCAAAGCATCGCTAAGGTTTACTTGCATAGTTCAGCCGCCTCCGTACCCTGACGGGAAATTTACTGCGGCGGCTTCCTATGGAGGCAGCATCGTAGCAGCCCCTTAGCTCGGCTTCTTTTGCAATACCCTGAAAAGGGGCTGCTACTTTACTGCTGCCCCCTCATGGGTGCTCGCAGGCACTTCCGTTCGTTCCTCTCTCCAGTGCCTTATGGCGGCTCGCCACCCACGCTACAGTGTGGACAAGTGTGCCACACGGCTATGCTTCTTTTTTGCCGCAGGCGCTATTACCTTTTTGCCAACGCACAGAGAAACGTTTCCAAAATCAGCATCAGTTTTACACAAGAGAAGTTCTTAAAAGAAAATCAAAAAAGTACAGCAAGTTAGTCGGCTGGCACAGACCCATGCTCTAAAAAAAAACAAGGAACTACGGCATAAACACAGCCCCACCGCACAAAGCCATCATTTATTCCGTTCCTCCTTGTTTTTTTAGCCACGCCGCCTGATGTGATTGCTTTCTTTTTTTCTCTTTTTTCTTTTAAAAATTAAATTTTATTACAATGAAAAATGCAAATCACTACTTCGGTTCAGGCAATGGTTCAGAAAATTTCTATTGCCACAAACCTTCATTAATTCTTTACACTGATGGTGTGAAAGAGTTAGCAGAAAAATGCGGTGCTTACTGGTTGATTGATTTAATCATTAGCCATCAATGCCACAAAGACGTAAACCTTGAACGCTTTCAGGTGTGGGATTTAAAAAGAGTAAAGGATGATGTTTTCTCAATCCTGGCCACTGATGGAAACCACAACAACGTGACAAGTCAGGATATTCCCTTTAGCGATTTTCCTTATGACCTTGCTACAATTTGGCTGGTAGATGGCTGCTTGATGTTGCCAAATGAGTACTAACAGAAAAGCGGTCAGCAATGGCCGCTTTTTTACAACTCTGCCCGACCTGTTGAATGAATACCACTTTTGCCAACGTGTTTTTTATTAAGCAAAAATAGCTACGGCAGTCCAACGCACAGACCTGACAAAAAAAACCAAAAGCTTACGGCATAAACACAGACCCGAAACACAGAGCCATCTTTTATTCCGTTTCCTTTTGGTTTTTTTATCTGCCTTCGCTGGAGAGATGCTTATAAAAAATCACTATTATGCAAAAGCAGCTTCGTATCATCACCAGTCGCCGTTTGGCAGTTTGTCCTTTCAGCCTTTCTTTAGGGCCAGTTCCTTCTTTGCCATCTTGGGTTTTCGGTAAGCATCTTGGCAGGCATCCAGTTCATTATCGTTATCGTGGTTCCAGGGTATTCATTATTGGCTCATCTGGCTGGTATCTTCATTGCTCTCCTTCAGGCCGTCGTTGGCTGTCAGCATTGCCCTTTTAGGGCTTTGCTGAAATGAAAAGCCCCGCCAGGAATGGCAGGGCTTTATCGGACTGAAAGAATGAACAATTTTTACGTCTTATGAACCGCTTACTTTAACTAATGCCAAAGCATTGTAAGCACCGTTTTTCAATGGGTACATCTGACCATTTACTTCCTGATAAAACTCAATACCAAGTGCCAGAAATAAAGGGTGAGTACTGTTTGCAGTAACAGCATTTGAAAGGTTAATCAAAGCTGTTGCAGTAACATCCCAGGGTAACACCGCAGTTTCACTTGTTGCCACAACAAAAGTTTCATTTTCAAAATCAACCTCTGCACCGGCGGAAACAATTTTAAAATGTGTAGAACCTCCCGGGGCTGCAATCATATTCAATGGAACAAATGAAGGAATGCTAACAGCAAGTGTACCTGCAACCCTGTCAATAGTAGATGTATAAGGTGCATAAAGAGTAGTACCCAGTTTCCCGGTGATGTTAAACTCAAAGCCTTCCAGCAATTCAGCTTCGCCATCAATTACATTTCTTTGGCCACGTGGGTTAGTAGCATCTGCCTGGATTACTTCAACCATTTTTTGAGTAAGACGGCTCACCATTTTACTATCAGAAGCATTTTGCAACATAGCCCGGATTGAATTGCGAAGTAATTTGCCAGCTTTACCAGCCCTTCCAAATTCTTCACCGTTCTCACGGGTTCTTTGAAAGTTAGGATCATTGGCGATACGGTCGCCAGAAACACCGCCTTTCTCTCTTGCAAGGTATCCGTCCTGTGATTTATAGAAGGTAATATCCCCGATAGTACCATCCAGTTTGATTATTCCTTTTTGCTTTGCCATTGTAAAAAAATTATGAGTTAGTAAAATATATAAGCATTGATACCCGAAATTAAAATAGGTTTATAGCCTTTTAAAATCCTTACTTCCGTTCCTGCCGATATGTGCAGATTATTCCATTATTAGTGCTTATTTCCTCTCTTAAAATGAAGTAAATTTGTGCATAGCAACTCTATACATAAAGCATAGATGAAGTATGGATAGAGTATTAAAATGTTAATTGAAATGGAAAGAGTTTGTATTTATCCAAAGGATGTGCAGATTGTTACCGGCAAAAGCGAAAGATGGGGTAGGGAGATAATCAAAAAGATTAAATCTCACTTCTCAAAACAGCCTCACCAATTAGTTTCTATTGATGAGTTTTGCCAGTACACCGGGCTATCTGTTAACACCGTAATTGAGAAGCTGAGAGCATAATTTTATTGGTATAAATACCTGTAAAATCCGTATCTTAGCATAGCAGAAAAGTAAAGGAAATGTGAGTTTGAAAAGTTGTTTGAAGCGAGACTTTACCGAGACCTGCAAGGACTGAAACTTTGAAATAGTTATTAATAAAGGAGTTAGGAGAATGGTTCAAGACCCTCACTCTCCGCCTTCGCCCGCCGAAACTCGAAAAGCACAGGCGGGATTTTCAACTGTTCCTTTCATTTTCAGGATGATGATTTTTGTAGCGGGCTACGAACACTTGCGCCGGAACTCCAGCGCTGGCACACGGACAAGTTCGCTTAGAAGTTCTAAAAGGCCGTAAATTCAATGTTTTACGGCCTCGTTCTTCCTTTAATGCTGGTTTTTCGTTTTAAATTCAAGCGGACTGAGGTTCATAATTTTCCTGAACTGGTAATAAAAATTAGACAGGCTGTCGAAACCGCAGGAATAACCGATTTCCTTTATAGAGCGCTGATCATATTTTATCATATTACAGGCTTTACTGATCCGGAATGCCGTAAGAAATTCTAAATAGGTTTTATTGGTGCTGGTTTTAAAATACCTGCAAAAAGATTCCCTGGTAAGATTGGCAATTTTTGCTACATCATCAATCCTGATGTGTTCATCGTAGTTGGCATAAGTATAATCCAGCACTCTTGTGATCCTCGCGTCTTCTGTATGATTCACATTGAGTGGCTCAGTTTTAATCAATGTGCGGTAAGCGCCGTCTTCTGTGAGTGCTTTAAGGATTTCCAATAATATAATTACCCTGTCAAGCGGAGCGGCTTCAAAGATTTTCTCAATCATTGAAATTATGCTCTTCCTGGCTGCACCTTCAACAGATAACCCCAGGCTGGCGGTTGAAAGTAATTGTTGTATTTCCCGGAATTCGGGGCGCGACAATGTTTCACCGCCAAGGAAATTTTCATGAAACTGTAATACCATTGCCTCAGGGGGAGTACACTTTTCCTGCAGAAAGCTTTCTTCATGCAGAAACGCATGGGGAAGATTTTTGCCAATCAATATAAGATCATGGTGTTTAAAGTTCTCGACACTGGTGCCGATAATTCTTGTTCCCCCTGAGTTTTTTATGAGGATCAACTCGATTTCAGGATGATAGTGCCATGCATTGGATAAATTTTCTCCACAGTCTATTTTAGCATTGAAACAGTTATTGGTATGCCAGATAACATGTTTAAAAGAAGGTTTTACAGCTTTCAGCATAAATATGAATTGAGAGTAGAATAGTAAATAAGATTGAAATCGGTTTCCTAAATTATAGATTATATTGAACCTATCCTCATATTCCGTAGTATTTTTTATTAAATTTTATAATTACACCGTGTATTCATGCTGCTGATAGATCAACCGTTCCCAGATATTTAATTGTAATTAGCTGATAATCATTTAATTATTATTGTAATGATTCTATAGTGATCAATATGTTTAAATGGTATTTTTTATTTTTACTGAATAAAAAAAGAAGGTGATTTTTATCATGAATACTATGAATGAGAGAAGAAGACAGGAAAAAATTTAGAAAATAAGAAATCGGTTTCTTAAATAAAATCGGATCCTTTAATTTTGCGCACACCGGGCAAGTATATGCCCCCGGATCATATATGAAAAGCAACATTAAGAAAGAAAAAAGAACAACGATATATGATATTGCCAGGGAAGTAGGCATTGCGCCCTCAACGGTTTCAAAGGCGCTTAATGACTTGCCATCTGTGAGCAATAAAATAAAAACGCTGGTAAAGGCCAAGGCCACTGAACTTAATTACAAGTATAATTTTAATGCAGCTAACTTAAGAAGCGGTTCCTCAAGAACAATTGGTGTAATTGTTCCCAAGATCAATGTTGCCTTTTTTTCTGATGCGATAGCTGGAATGGAAGAAGCCTGCTTTGAAAACAATCACCGCCTTATTATCTGCCAGTCTGATGAATCGTATACAAAAGAAGTGCAGTGCGTTCAAACGCTTATACATCAGAATGTAGACTGCATTATTATTTCGCTTTCCCAGGAAACGAGATCAACAGTGCATTTGAATGAAGTGAAGAAAAATCATATGGAACTGGTGCAGTTTGACCGGGTGGATGAAAGTTTCGAAAGCCACCGCATCGTAAATGATAACAGTCAGGCTTCTTACCGGGCTGTGAAGCATTTGATAGAACAGGGCTATAAAAAAATTGCCTTCTTTGGAGGCTCCGGTCATCTTGCTGTTTACAATCACAGGAAACAGGGTTATCTGCAGGCTATAAAGGAAGCGGATCTTAATATTCCATACAATTATATATTAGACAATGCGCTTAAAAAAGAAACTGCGCAGAAAGCAGCCATTGAGCTGTTGAAATATAAAGACCCTCCCGACGCTTTTTTTACCGTTACCGATCATTCGGCCCTTGGCGTTCTGAAAGCAGCCATTTCACTGGGTTTGCGTGTTCCTGATCAGGTTGGTATTATGGGCTTTTCGAATGAAGCGTTTACCGAATTTACTTTCCCAACACTTTCTTCAGTGGAGCAGCAGAGCAAAAATCTTGGTAAAGCAGCGGCCGATGTATATTTTAATCATGTACTAACTTCAGGCATGTCTGATAAAGATGCTCGTCATTTTGAAATGCGGGTTATTGAAAGTTCCCTTATTATTCGCCAATCGTCGGAGAGAGTACCCACGCTGTAACAGAGGGGGCAATGCATCCCGTATTTGGGTGTGGGGCAATTCAATTTATAATACGCGGCAGGCGTCTGCGGCAGCGGTTAAATTTTTACTTTTTCCAAAATCTATGCGGCTTCCGAATGGATATCATTTTCCGTGTACGCGTGAAGCGCCTGATCTTTTTGAAGGGGTCCAAGTGCAAATAGTATAATACATACCGCTATCATTGCCATTATTCCATATCCTACAAAAACGGCGTGGTAAGCAAAAGTATAATTATATGCCTTTGAGATATGCTCAATGGTAAAGCCCGATAAAGCCTGGAATATAGCCCCTCCCAATCCGGCGCCTACGCTGGCTACTCCCCAAACAGAGGCTGTTGCACTTAAGGGCACCACATCTGCCGGAAAAGCCATTGTATTGGATGTATAAGCCGCATACCCGAAGCCGGCAATGCTGAGCACTACAAGGGCCGTTGCAGGACCGGTAATAACAAACGGACCCAGTATAAGTGAAAGCGCCAGCAAAGATCCAAAAAAGCCAGTGGCAATCTTTCTTGCTTTAGACACGGGCGTTCCGCGCCTGATGATAACCTGGGTAAAAATTCCTCCCAGTATGTTGCCGATATCCGCCACGATGAAAGGAAACATGGCAAACCATCCTATTTTTTCCAATCCCCAGCCATGAACATCTACCAGGTATCTTCCTATCCAGAAGGTAATAAAATACCAAACCGGGTCCATAAAAATTTTTGAGAAAGTAAACCAGTAAACAAATTTTGTTTTGATGAGTTTAAGCGGGGGGATGGTGCGGGCTTTTGAAGCTTTTTTCGCGCTTTCAGGCGTATAATAGGTAAACCAGAATAGGGCAAGCCATAGGTAGCCCAGCGACCCGATGATAACAAAAGTTAACTGCCAGCCATAATTCATGCCCAGCCATGCTATAAGTGGCGGCGCTACCACTGCTCCAATTGCCGCGCCACTGTTGAATATTCCGGTAGCGGTAGATCGTTCTTCGGGTGTAAACCATTCGCTGGTAAGCTTTATGGCTGCCGGCCAGTTGCCAGCCTCGCCTATGCCCAGTAAAAAACGGCAGATGCCAAAGTGAAAAGGCAGGCGCGCAACCGCGTGGAGCAGAGAGGCGGTTGTCCAGAAAGCCATGCAGATGGAATATCCCAACCGGGTACCGAGTTTGTCAATAATAAACCCGGATACAAGATTGGATAACATATAAGCAACAAAAAAAGCAGTGGCAATATAACCAAACGCATCATTAGGAATAAGTTCTCTCAACTCGCCGTTGGCACTCAGATAATTAAAAGCCAGGCGGTCAACGTAGTTGAGCACTGTTGCTGCAAAAGCAAAAGACAACATCAGCCACCTGATCCGGGGCAGTGGGGCAACTGAAGGGGCGACAAGCGGGTTACTTTCCATCTTTGATATTAAACAAGTATCGTTTGAGCCAGTATGCTTTCACATACTTTCATTGTCTTTAACGCATCCCGGAAGGGCGACGAGGTTTTTTCATTGCCACTCAGAACGGAATCAACAAATTCCCTGTGTTTGCGCTGGAAACCGGCAAAAATAAAAAACGCGTCACTGCCTGCTATTGCCCTGCTGCTGTACCTTATCCCATCGTAGTCGCCTTCTGCATACAGATAGGCCTCTTTCTCGGTTTCAACTTCAGCGCAAATGCCTGGCGCATGCAGGGTGGCTTTAAAAATCCGCCTGCCGGAATTCCAGTTGCCAATAGCATAACACACGGAACCGTTATCGAAATATAAAGTCGCGCCTATCCAATTGATGTCGGGGCCTGCTATCCTGCGGCAATGGGATTCAATTTTGATAATTTCTCCGCCGCATATCCATCTTCCCGTATCTATGCAATGTATAAAATCATCAAGCATCCTGTCTCTTGCACCGAACATGGGACGGGGGTCATATTTGCTGAATTCAACTACCGCATGAGTGATAGCGCCTTTTTTTAAACATTCCGCTTTCATCTTTTGCAGTACCGGCGAACAGCTTCTTTGAAAACAAACCTGGGTGATGCATTGATTTTGATCTGCCAGCCAGGCCAGCATATTAGCCTGGTGCCATGTTATACCCATGGGTTTTTCAATAAAAAGAGGGAACCTGTTTTCAAGGCGCCACATCCAAACATCAAACAACTGTTCCGGCTGGCCAATGGCATATACCGCGTCAGGTTTTAGTTTGAGCAATACCTGCCGGTAATCTGTTTTAGCAGACAGCGCATATACACGTTCTTCAGGAATATGGTACTGGCTGGCAGTTTGACGTAAACGCGCTTCGTTAAACGCGAAAATACCAATGATCTCCACATCGCTAAAAGATGCGAGACAGGGATAATGCACTTTGTTCGCGAAAACACCATTACCTATAATACATATCCTTAGCTTCATGCTGATTGAGTTGCTGAATTGCCAGTTATCCGGCGCTGTACCATTATATATTTATGAAATCATGTATGGTGAACGGTAATGCCCTTTAAGGAATTGATTGGCGGCTTCATAATTGGTGAATTTTTCTGTTTGAGCATTAAATTCCAGGTATTTGTTGCCCACCCGGTAAGCAATATCGGCAAGGTGTACAAGGGAAGCACTAAGGTGGCCCTGTGTAACATCGCCATTTGGAATTTTGCTTAAACGGATGCTTTCAATAAAGTTCTTCTGGTGAAATTTGTCAGGAAAATACCCCTTATCCATATCCACAATCTTTCCATCCACTTCCATTACCTGCCAGCCTACGCCATGGCGCCCAAGATACATGATGCGTTCAGTTCCGTAAATTTCAATCCTGGTAGAATTTTGCGGCCAATAGGGCCATTTGCTGCCATATCTTACCTCCCGTCCTTCTTTGGTCATATACGGTGTGCAGGAACCGCTTTCGCAGGTCATGGAAAAGTTGTTGAACTGGTAAGTGATGTTCAAAAATTCGGGCGTTTCTTTTTTGGAGTGAAAACCAACATTTCCGCCTGTACAATAAACTGATGAAGGGTGGCCGGGATCTCCCATGGCCAGGCGCGCCAGGTCCATTACGTGGCTTGCATCGTCTGATAATGCTCCGCCTCCGTAAGACCAGAAATCGAGCCAGCCGCCACGCCCTGTCATACTATGCCGGTTTGGGTTATAAGGAACGGGTTTTGCCGGCCCCTGCCACGCGTCCCAGTTCAACCCTGCAGGAATAGCTGAATCGGGTTGTGCTACCCATTTTGATCCACCCAGCAAATTGTAACATTTTACATGAACAATATTGCCCAGCTTTCCCGATTTAATATAATCACGTGCCGAAAATGCGTATGGGGCGCTTCTGTTTTGAAAGCCGATCTGCACCACTTTCTTATGTTTTTTCGTGGCGGCAATGAGCTGCTGGCCTTCCCACACAGACAATGTCGGATTTTTTTCTACATACACATGTTTGCCCGCCTGCAATGCCCATATACTTGCCAGCACATGCCAATGCTCCGGGGTGGCAATTACTACAGCATCCACATCTTTATCGTCAAAGGCCTTACGCATGTCTGTTATAAACAACGGGGCATACCCTTGTTTTTTTGAATAGGTCCTTATGTCTGCGGCAACGCCTTCAAGGGTTTCATTTACATCGCACAGGTATTTTACTTCTATATTTTCATTTTCCTTTATTATTCCGGATAACACCTCCCGTCCGCGGCCTCCGCTCCCGATAAGGGCCAACACAATTTTATCATTGGAACCACCCGTTTTTTTTGTTATAAAAGAGGAGCTTAAACCAACCCCCATTGCTCCAAGAGCTACATTGCTGATAAAATTACGTCTTTGCATAGCTGCTGTTTTTGAAAATGGATAATTATTTATAATATTCACTAAGGTTTATGGGCTCAGCGCTTAAGGTGATTGTCCAGGAATTCAAATGTTCCCTTGCCATTGATACTGTGCGGCCCCGGAAAAAATTCTATTTGAACTGATTTTTCAAGCCCGGTAAGATCATAATATCTTTTTACTTTTCCGTATTCGTAACTCACCCACTCATCTGTGCCAACCCCGTCAAAGTGACCCCTTTCTACCATAAAAGGGCGGGGAGCAATCAGTGCGGCCATTTCCGCGTAGTTAAAGGTATGGCCAAGGTCCCATTCCGGCATATCGTATTCTCCCGTATACACATAACCGAAATTATGTTCGGTAGTAGATACTTTTCTTACCCACTCATTAAAATCCGCAGAACAAATGGAGAGCATATATCCTTTTACAACCGCGGGTACACGCATGGCGGTTTTGCCTCCGTACGAAAGGCCGTAGAATGCAATTTTTTGGGGATCGGCAAACGGAAGCTGCTGCAGCCACTCTACTATTCGCTGGTGCTGACTGATGATTACAGAAAAGAGTGTAAGCCCCAGCGGATTTGCTTTTCGTTGAATTACACGGAATTTATCTTCCCCCCGGTAAGGGTTATGCGGCGCAAAAGTGATGTATCCTTTTTCGGCCAATCGGGTGGCATAACCTTTATAGTAATGATAGTTCTGCGCGGTAGAGTCGGTAGTAACAACATCGGCAGGAAGGCCTTCCAGTCCATGCTGGCATACTACCACCGGCCGTTTTTCACCTGGTTTAATATCTTTCGGCACTGTTAATATACCCCAGGCATATACTTCGGGGCCGAATACATCCAGCTTCACTTCGTAGCTTATCCATTTTTCTGATTGCTGGTATATCCTGGCTTTTACGTTAATCGGCCCGGAAGGCGCCGGAAGCTTTCCCAATACCTGCCAGAACCGTTCGCGTTCTTCTTCTTTTATCTTTTCCTGCTCCGAAGGATCGCCTTTTAATCTTGCCCAGAAATCTTTATTCCTGGTACGCTCGCAAACAGCCAGTACATGTTGTACGTGATGGCTCATTTCACGCACAATACGCTCCTGCCTCTTTTCATCGTTTATCCAGTTACCGGGTTTACCTGTTGCTTTTGGCGAAAGTATATTTTTCGGTAGCTCAGCGTGAAGCACCCGGGCAAAAGCCCGGAGTGAACGGATAGAAAATGGTTGTAAGGCTGATCCGGTACTGTCGCTTACGAAGGTAAGTTCCCCGGCGGTAGCCGGCAGCATTGCTTTTGCCCGCATGAATTCTGCATGCGCGCTTTTAAGCCGGGGTGATGCAAGCACGCCGGGTGTGGCGCCCTCGTTGGAATGTATGATTTCAGGCGCCCTGGCATGTTCAATGATCAGTGACCGCGGCCATGTCATAACCGCAAGTTCCGCATCTCCAAATGTTTTCAATAAGCCGGATACATTCCGGTATATGGGTTCCTTCCACAACTGTTCCCTGGCATCAAAGTATCCGCTCACCAGTGTGGCTTCGATGCGTTGATCAATTGCCGCCGCATATAGTGCCAGTAACCCGCCCTCGCCATATCCCGCCACTCCCATCGCAGTTGTGTTGTTCTCAGTTTTATTTCTGGCTTCGAACCAATCTATGGCAGAAAATATCTTCTGCAACTCATATCCTATTACGTGACGTCCAACGGCATATCCCTGGCGGTATATCCATTCCCGGTGAGGTTGTTTGGTAGTAAGCCCGAGAGAAGGATTTCCTGAATAGGTAAAGTCCCGGTTTACCAGTGCAGGGATTAGAATTTCAAAGCCTGCCTTTACGAGCGTCAATGCCACTCCAAAGCCCGGTGCGCCGGCTTGCTGCATACCAGCCAGCACTTCGGGTTGTACATCCGCGTCCGGGATCAAAACGATACGTGCAAAAACCTTTCCTTTGGGCCTAAGCAACAGGCCCTCAGACGACAAACCTTCCAGTGCCTTCCACCGCACTGCGGAGATGCTGCCGTATCCTGTTTCAATTGCCAATGGTTTTAACTGATCATTGCTCAGCACTTCCATTTCCGGAGCTATTCTTTCTTCTGCAATACCCAGAATGTGCGCCAGCTTTGTACGCTGGGGAGCAATGGATTTTTGATATGCCGCTGTGGAGCTGAAATCTCTTTTCCATAAGCCAGCGCGTTGTTTTTGCAAAAGATAGGTCTCTTTTAAAAGAAAGTTGTTGATGCCTTCCACCATTTTAGCGGAGAGATCTCCTTGTTCAGTAAGTGGTGAGCTCGTAAATGGAATGGCAGACTGTGCTGATGTTTTCGCTAATATTGCCAGGAAGAAAAACAGGAGCAGCATAACTGCGGCATCAAATCTGTTTGCATTTTTATATTTCAAAATAAACATAGAGGTAAAAGGTTTTATATTGTGATCGCGTTTCATGCTACCGGTATTACTACCATTCTGTAATACTTCCGTCTGTATTGCGCCAGATGGGATTTTTCCAGTCATGCCCCATTTCACTCATAGCCCTTACCTTTTCTTCGTTTATTTCTACACCCAATCCAGGCAAAACGGGCCGAACAATGGAGCCGTCTTTTATTGTAAATATTTCCGGATTGGAGAGGTAATCCAGCAGATCATATCCTTCATTGTAATGAATGCCAATGCTCGATTCCTGTATAAAAGCGTTAATACAACTAAAATCTATATGAAGCGCTGCCGCAAAAGAAACAGGGCCGAGCGGACAATGCGGAGCCAGCGCTACATCATAAGCTTCCGCCATAGCGGCTATTTTTTTTACTTCTGTAATACCCCCCGCGTGGCTTACATCGGGTTGAATAATATCTACGGCGCCCTGTTCAAATAAACGTTTAAAATCCCATCGGCTGAACAAACGTTCGCCGGTTGCTACAGGCGCTGAAGTATATTGAGCCAAAGTAGAAAATGCTTCAAAATTTTCCGAAAGTACAGGCTCTTCTATAAACATGGGTTTCAGAAAATCAAGTTCCCGCATGAAAGCCTTGGCCATGCCCTTATGCACTCTGCCGTGAAAATCAATTCCCAGCCCCTTATCATATCCTATAGCTTCTCTTACTGACGCGATCACCGCTACGGCTTCTTCAATTTTTTTAGGAGTGTCTATCCATTCCATTTCCGGGCATGCATTCATCTTTACCGCAAGAAACCCATCATCCATTCTTTTTACGGCTCCTTCCACTACCTGCGAAGGTTTATCGCCACCTATCCAACCATAAATCTTCATAGTATCTCTTACGGCGCCTCCTAATAATTCATATACGGGAACACCAAGCGCTTTACCCTTTATATCCCATAAAGCCTGGTCAATGCCTGCAATGGCACTCATGAGCACAGGTCCGCCACGATAGAATCCGCCCCTGTAAAGCGTTTGCCAGATGTCTTCAATATGACGTGCATCTTTCCCAATTAAATAAGACTTCATTTCTTCCACCGCTGCTTTTACGGTATCTGCCCTGCCTTCAACCACAGGTTCGCCCCATCCTGTTGTACCGTTGTCGGTTGTTATTTTAAGGAAAAGCCATCTCGGGGGTACTTTGAACAGTTCAAGTTTTTTTATTTTCATGCTTTAAGGTTCTGGGGTAAGTTACCTGTTTTTTTGACACCTTTGTTGCGGGGAGTAACAAACTGGCTGAAGCATCAGATATCCATTAGGCTTTTTTACGCAATACGCATTGTCATGCCACCGTCTATTACTATATTTTCTCCGGTAATAAATCTGTTTTTCACCAGGGTGCAAATAACAGATGCAACATCTTCCGGCGTACCTTCTCTTTGAAGCGGAATCCTGTTGTTTATATTATTTTTTACCTGCTCCGGCGTAAGAAAATCCTGAAATCGCGTTCGTATTACACCCGGTGATACGCAGTTGACTGTTATATTATCGGGCGAAAGTTCAAAGGCCAATGCCCTGCAGAACTGAGGGATAGCCCCTTTAACCACTGCGTAGGCCAGTGCATTTTTTACACCACGTAATCCTGCTGCAGAACCAATAAGCACAATCGCTCCCTCCTTATTTTTTTTCATATAGGGAACTGCGGCCCGGCATAAATGAAAGACGGCATGTACATGTATGTCAAATGCCTGGTACCATACCTCCCTTGCACCATTTAACAGGCTGCCTGGCGCAGCTGATCCTGCGCTATGCACTATAATATCTATACTTCCATAATGCACCTGCACTTCATTAACAGCCCGCGTACATTCTTCTTCTTTACTGAGATCCGCTGTAACAGTAATACACGGTATGCCCAGTGCCTCTATTCTTTTGCTCACTGCTCCATCGCCGGCATTTCTTGCAACCAAAGCGATAGATGCGCCCTGTTCTGCCAATGAAAGGGCTGTTGCTGCTCCTATTCCATGTGTTCCTCCTGTAATAATGGCCACCTTGTTACGCAAATCCATACCTATTTTCTTTTATCGGGTTAACGAAGTTTGCATGCACTGATGCTTACAAAAGAACTAATTACTTTAATAGGGTTAATGCTGATTATTAGCAGAAGCGTTCTTTGATGTTACCATGTGAATGAGAAAGGATTGACTGGGATGAGCTGAAAATCTAAAAAGTGAAGCGCTATTCCGGGTAGACAGAAATAGATTGTGCCGATGATAAAATTCATGGTTGTAAGGATAATATTTTGTAATTTTTAACGGGTATATTTCAGTTCCTTGCGATCCGGTATGATGCATCAGGCAGCTAATGCCGGCAATAGAAACACAGAACAATAAAAATATGAGAAAGGCGAATCTTTTTTTTCAGCTCCTGTTACCGGCAATCTTATTTTCCAACACCTTAACGGCCCAGTCCAAAGCTAAAGAGGAATCATTTAGAGTTTCTCTTCAAAAGAGACCTCCTTCAGCAGAAGAGCAGGGTGCTTTTATTATTTCGCATGAAGTACAGCAATGGCTCCCTTCGCAAACAGCCATCATTATATGCGACATGTGGGATAAACACTGGTGCACCGGCGCTACGCAACGAGTGGGGGAGATGGCGCCTTATATTAATGAAGTTATTGCTACCGGCAGAAAAAAAGGTATGCTGATCGTTCATGCTCCCAGTGATTGTATGGATTATTATAAGGATTACCCGGGTAGAAAGCTTGCCAAAAAATATTACAGGAAGAAGTACGACCAGGTAGCTGGTGAAGGGTTGCTTGATTCAGAAAAAGGTGCAGAATGGCCCATAGACCAGTCGGATGAAGGCTGCGAAGACGCGGGTGATGCGCCGCACAAAGCCTGGACAAAACAGCATGACGGAATAGAAATCCGGGAGGGAGATGCCATCAGTGATTCCGGTGCTGAACTGGCAGGTCTTTTTAATGCCAGGGGCATCAAAAATGTTATACTTACAGGTGTGCACACCAATATGTGTGTCATCGGCAGATCTTTTGGGTTGAGAAATATGGTAAGGCTGGGTATGAATGTTGCTTTGCTCCGCGACCTAACAGATGTGATGTACAATTCAAAAATGTGGCCATATGTATCGCACTTTACGGGTAATAGTCTTATGGCAGAATATATCGAGAAATATGTTTGTCCATCTATTGTTTCAACCGATTTTACTGGCCGCAGGCAGTTCAGGTTCAGCAACGACAAACGGCCCATCATTGCTTTTTTAACAGCGGAAGGCGAATACCGCGCCAATCAAAGGTTGCCCGAATTCGGACACCAGTTGTTGCTCAGGGAAAATATGAACTGTGAATATTCAACAGGGCTTCCGTTAATGGAAGGTCCGGGCAGGCATAACCTTGAAAATATGCAGATACTTGCCGATGCCGACCTTGCTGTTATATTTATCCGACGTATTGCATTAGAACCCGAAAAGATGGGGTTGATCAAAGATTTTGTAAATCGCGGAAAGCCAATATTGGGAATAAGAACGGCAAGTCATGCTTTTGATGCCAAAGGGAATGTACCCAGGGAAGGCGGAGGTATTGCCGCTTCTGCAGAAAAGGTTTCGGGGTTCCTGGAACAATGGCCGGAATTCGATAGCCTGGTACTGGGTGGTAATTACCAGGGGCATTATCCGCATCTCAAAGAGAATACCCTTATTCATATCGTTCCCGGAATGGAACGGCATCCCATACTCAAAGACATACCCGCCGAAGGATTTGCGAGTAAGAACTGGTTGTATAAAAATGCACCTTTACGTTCGTCCGCCGCGCAGGTGCTGCTAACAGGAACGATCCCAAATGAAAAACCTGAACCTGTTTTATGGATTAACAACAATGGAAAAAACAGGGTAATATATACATCTCTTGGTCATTGGGACGATTGGAAAACAGAAGCAGTGCAAAAACTTTTTGTACATGCTGTTCATTATTTGCTCAACCCTGCCCGGCAATAAACAATTGTTCAATAATGGTAAAGCAATACTGATGTATAGCGGCACGTTGTTGTCCATTATCGGCCTGAAAGTTTATAAATGTATTCTTCTTTTCTGCTTCAGTCAATTTGATATTGTTGTTTGACCATGATCTTCAATTTTTGTTGGGGATTTTAATGAATTATTAACAATAAAACATGGTACTTTTTCGCTTTTAATGCGTCTACTATTAAAGACCACATAAAGTATAGTCAATTTTCTCATAAGCAGTTAGTTTTGGTTGCGGCCCCTGTTTTTACAGGGGCCAATTTTTTGTGTGCCAGGCGCCGGCACGGAAATCTGATTACCTTTAGTTCCTGCCGATTCTTTGCGGTATGATACCAAAAGCTATCATTTAATATTTCTTACCATGATCATTAAGCCTTTCATCAGGTACTTTTTGTTTTTACTTTTTTTACATATACAACTGCCTGGCCGGAGCCAGCCGGCATTTCAGGAAAAAGAAAAGAATGGATATGTCAAAGTGCAGGATCAAAATGGTAATCTTGTTTTGCATATTAACTATGCCAGCAAATGCGTGATAGAAAGGGTGCAGATACCGGGTGAAACGCCCGTATCTAATGATCAGGGCATTTTCAGTTCGGTCAAACTAAAAGGAGAATGGTTCACTACCCGGTCAGCTATTCCCACACCTGCGGTACGTGCTGTAGAAAACGGAATTTTGATTGACGGTATTTATTTTGGTCAAAAAAATAACCTGATCAGGGAAAAATGGATATTTCATTCTTATTCTGATTGTATAGACTGGACTATTGAACGAAAATATCCCGCTGCACTTACATTGGAAGATACCGGCTTTCCGCAATGGTCATTTAATAATATGGAAACCTGGACAGGAGCTTTACTGGGCACAGGAGGTGTGGCATGGTGTAAATTTTTTAATAAGCCCAATGCATCATTTGCCAATCATACCGGTATAGTAACACTGTGGAACAAAGATAAAAGATCCGGCCTCCGTATATACCCTGTGGATCAGAAACAAGAACAGGTAGCAGTGCGCTTCAGTCGTCAGCCTGATGACAAATGGACGCTTCATTATACAGCCAGTAAAAAAGCAGTTACCCCGAAGCATGGGCTTAGCCGGTTTATTGTAAACCGGCAGGATATCTGGGATAGCCTGGAAGCAAATGGCACAGTAAGCGTTACATATCGTTTGAAGGCTTTTGACTATGGAAAAGATTTTTACAGGGGAGATTTTCCGGGATTCAACAGTGAATCAATAGGCAATGTACTCAATACCATCGCCCGTGTGGGGGTCATTGACGAAAATATCATTGGGTCAAACAACTGGCATCTCAGTGCCGGCTTTGCGGTACTGCATGAGCAATGGATCGCACAAATGGGACTTGGGATAAATGATTCAAATTACCTTAAAAACTATAAAAATACATTGGATTACTACCGCAACAATGCGATTTCTGCTGATGGTCGCGTTAAATCACGCTGGGCCTATGTTAAAGGAGATGAAGAGCCCGGGACTTATGATGCCAACGGTTTTTATGAGGCCCAATGGGGCAGACTTTTGGATTCCAATACCGACCAGGTGATAAACGTTGCGGAGTTATTTCAGATGAATGGCGATTTTAACTGGGTAAGAACCCATAAACTTCAGTGCAGGAAAGTGCTGGAATTTCTTCTGCAGAGGGATTCAGATAATGACGGATTAATAGAAGCCATGACGGACTCCTACAAAGAAAAAAGGGGAAGTGATTGGATAGATGTGATCTGGGCATCGTATGAAAATGCTTTCCTCAATGCCAAAATGTATTATGCCCTCACCAATTGGGCCGAAATAGAACGAATACTGGGAGACGATGTGCGGGCAGATCAGTACCTGCAGCTCGCAGATAAATTAAAGCATCGTTTCAATCAATCTACAGAGAAAGGTGGCTTTTGGGATGAGAACAATCAATGGTATGTTTACTGGCGCGATAAAGATAACCGAATACACGGCAATAATCTTGTTACACCTGTAAATTTTATGGCTATAGCTTATGGTATTTGTGATGATAGTTCACGGCAAAAGGCAATATTGGATAAGGTGGAAACATTGATGGATAAGGAAAAACTTTTTATGTGGCCTATAAATTTTTTCCCATTTGCAGAAGATGAAGGACTGAAAGTGAATTATCCGTTTCCGAATTATGAAAATGGAGACATTTTTCTTGGATGGGGCGAAGTGGGTATCAGGGCTTATAAGAACTACAATCCTGAAATTCCGGTTAAGTATATCAGAAATGTTTTGAAACAATACGAGAAAGACGGGCTTGCCTATCAGCGATACGATCGCCGGAAAGGAGAGGGGCTGGGCAGCGATATCCTGGCCAACAATGCCTTGCCGGTTGTTGGGCTGTACCGCGATATATATGGTATTCAACCAAAGTATAACCGGCTGTATATAAATCCGCGCCTTACGGAAACCCTTAATGGCGCCAGGATAAAATACTGGCTGAGGCATCAGTATTACACTTTGTTGCTTTCAGAGAATAACTATACGGTGAGCGCTGATTCATTTTCCATACACAGTGCACAGGATTTTGGCATCGAGGTCAAAAAAGATCAGTTACTGTATTTCTGCAAGGATAGTTCTATGGCATCTATGAAAATATCGCGTAACAAACGCAGTACGGTTAACCTGCACATTGATCAATGGGATGCAGGCTCCAGGAAATGGCATGTTGTGGCCCCTGGCAATACTATAAAATTAAGCTACCAACTATCCGCGCTGGAACCGGGCAGCAATTTTTCTGTTTTTAAGAATGGAAAACTGCTTTTGAAAACAAGGAGTGATGCGTCAGGAGATATAGCATTTACCTCAAAGGCCGGCAGCAAAGAACAAACAATTGAAATAAAACCATCCGGACTGTAAATATGGTATAAAGGCGGGCAGGCATTCGATTTGCTGTGCCACCGTTCTGCCGGCTTGTAACAGTTCGGTTAATCATTGGCTGTTGCATGGGATGAACTGGCGGTACCGGGATAAGCGCCCTAAACTTATTTATCATAAGGCACTAATTAGAATACCGTGTTTGCCGTTATAACAGGTACACTTCAATAGCCGGATAAAAATGAAAAAAATTTTTCTCTTTACTAAGGAATGCAATATCACCAGCCGTATCGAAAATGCATACTACCGGGTAGAAATAGACGATAAAAAGAAAGCATCCTTTTATAATAAAGGCTTTCTGTCAGCTCCATTTTATATTGAAAAGATTGATAATGTTGATGACGATAGCCATTTGAAGCGTTATCTTAAAATATTGTTGCGGGTAAAAGTAATGGTTCGGGAAAATTAGATGCTTTGTGTTTTTTACTACTAACCCTCTTTTCCGGCATTTTTCTGTTCATTCTGCTAATTGAACGGTTATAGCTGCTTTCTATATAATAGGGCTGCTTTATTGACATACTGTAACACAGGATTTTAATTCCCGTTTGGCTGGGAACAATTAATTTTAGCAGACCTATATTCGGAAAAATTACCCTGGTATGAAATGGACAAAAAGAAAATTTGCCTTGTGTTCCTTCTTTTTATGTGCAGGCTTAGTGGCAATGACACAGGTTAAATACTATGTTGACCTCAATGGAAACGACAACAATCCCGGCACCCTTGCCCGCCCTTTTAAAACCATCGGGCACGCCGTTAATCATTCACTTGGAAATAAGGATAAAGATGTAGCGATTGAATTACGGGCAGGTACCCACTATCTAAACAAGACCATTGTAATAAATGCGGAGAATTTTTCATTAGCCGCGTTGCAAATCAGGGCATACAACAGCGAAGATGTTATCATCAGTGCAGGCAGGCGCCTAAAGCTTCGATGGAAGCCATATTTAAATGGAATATATATGGCTCCTGTTCCTCCCGGTATTTCTTTTGAAAGATTGTATATCAATCAAAAATTGCAACCGCTGGCGCGATACCCAAATTATGATTCTGCTGCAAGAATATTTCATGGCACCGCCGCAGATGCCATCGCTCCGGAAAGGGTAAAACGATGGAAAAATCCCGTGGGTGGGTATGTACACGCATTGCATGCGTATGAGTGGGGTGGATTTCATTACCGGATAACCGGCGCAGATGATACAGGCAATGTTCAACTGGAAGGCGGATGGCAGAATAACCGTGCCAACACGATGCATAAGGAATACCGATTTGTAGAAAATATTTTTGAAGAATTAGATACACCCGGAGAATGGTGGCTCGATAAAAAAAAGCAACTCCTTTATTATTATCCTCCCAAAGAAATCAATATTTCAAATGCTATAGTGGAAGTATCGAACCTTAAGAACAGCATTGAACTAAAAGGCGGTATCAAAAAGCCTTTACGAAATGTACAATTGCTGAACCTCCGTTTCGCACACAATGAACGAACTTTCATGGATACCAAAGAACCATTGTTGCGCAGCGACTGGACCATCTACAGGGGCGCCGCCGTTTTATTGGATGGTACAGAAAACTGTAAAATAGCGGATTGTGTTTTTGAAGGCATCGGCGGCAATGCGATCATGTTCAGCAATTACAACAAAAAGGATACTGTAACCGGTTGTTATATTTATAATACAGGGGCCAATGCAGTATGCTTTATCGGCGACACAAGGGCTGTTCGTTCTCCGTCGTTCGGGTATGAAAATTTCATTCCTTACACCGGTTTGGATAAAACACCGGGGCCACTGACCAATAACTTCCCACAGGAATGCATTGTTACCAACAATCTTTTCCACGATCTGGGTGATATAGAAAAACAGGCAACCGGTGTTCAGATAGAAGTTGCTTCCTCTATAACGGTAAGCCATAATAGCATTTACCATACATCACGTGCCGGTATTAATATTGGCGACGGTTGTTTCGGCGGACATATAATAGAGTATAACGATGTATTTAACACCGTGAGAGAAACAGGAGATCATGGATCTTTTAATTCGTGGGGGCGCGACCGTTTCTGGGCGCCAAACAGAAATTACATGGACAGCCTGGTGGCTGTTCATCCTGAATTGATAATGCTTGATGCGCAGAAGCAAACCATCATCCGAAACAACCGCTTCCGCTGCGATCATGGGTGGGATATTGACCTCGATGACGGTTCATCCAACTATCATATCTATAACAATCTTTGCCTGAATGGCGGGCTCAAGCTTCGTGAGGGTTTTTACCGGATAGTGGAGAACAATATTATGATCAATAATTCTTTTCACCCGCATGTGTGGTTTAAAAACAGCGGCGATGTGTTTGAAAGAAATATCGTAATGAAAAAATACGCGCCCATACAAATCACGGACTGGGGGAAACGCGTTGATTACAATTTATTTCCCGATACCGCCGCGCTCAATGATGCGAAAGCCAGGGGAACAGATAAAAACAGTTTGGCGGGAGATCCATTGTTCGTTGATCCTTCGAAAGGCGATTATTCGGTTGCTGCTAATTCTCCCGCACTTAAAGTGGGGTTTAAGAATTTTCCGATGGATGCATTCGGGGTGAAAAAATCTTCCTTAAAAAAAATAGCCCTGCATCCGCAGCTACCTGTACTGTTAACAGATGCAGGACTGCAGGATAAATCTGTGGAGGTGTCATTCCTGGGCGGTTTTGTAAAATCTGTGGATGGATTGGGAGACCGTTCAGCTTATGGGCTTCCCGATGAAGCAGGAGTAATTATTGTATCAGCCGGAGATAACAGTATTTTGTTTTTATCCGGGTTGCGAAACAAAGATGTTATTCGCACTGCAGGCAGCAAAAAGGTTGAAGATGTAAAACAACTGATGGATATTTATCAGTCACTGAACTGGACAGGTAAACTATCCCTTACTATTATGCGTAATCAGCAACTGATAGCACTAACGCTGAAAACGAGATAGCTTAATCTTAAACAGTCTGTATTATGATCAGTCTCATAAAAGAAAATAAATAGTTTTGATCTTTCCTGTTATATCTTTGCCGCATTAGATTATTATTTCCGCCAATTGAAGGTTTTTACTACCATACTGCTTTTTACCATTATTTTTTTACAAACATTCAGTTCATTTGTAATCAGGGCGGACTATTTTTTTAATAAAAGTTACATTGCCAGGGTGCTTTGTATCAACAAAGAAAAACCACAAACCCATTGTAACGGTAAATGTTATCTTACCAAACAATTGAACCAGCAGGAAAAGCAGGATCAGCAGGCGCCCGTTCCCAAACGGGAGAAGTTCGATATGCAACTTTTTTTTCTGTCAAACTCACCCGACTTTTCTGATGATCGGTTTTTGGTTACGGCGGAGCACCATATTGAAAATGATATGCTTACTTTGTCCTTCCACCGCTCCATATTTCATCCCCCTTCGGCATAACCTTATTGTAAGGTTTTAAGATTGCGGTTGTCCTTTCTTAAGGATGAAATATTATTTACTTAAATTTTCTTTGGTATGAATAAGCCATTGTGCTTAACCGTGCTGATGGTATTAACGCTCCATGTTGGCAATGCTCAAATAAATATAGAAGGGAAAGTAATAGATGCAGCAACCAACCAGCCATTGCGCGGTGTAACCGTTTCGGGTTTAAACAATCAAACCAGTACCCTTTCAGATAAAGACGGGCGTTTTGTATTGTATTGCAGGTTAAAAGAGGACAGTATCAGGTTTACTTCGGCGGGGTTTGACACCAGGAACATTTCATTATCAGATTTTGGAACGTTTGTTTTACTTACTCCTTCTTTTGCCAATCTCAATGAAATTGTGGTTTCGGGCAGCAGGGACGCCCAGCGGCGCACCGAAGTGCCAGTAGCCATTAATGTTATTTCAAAATCAGCGATAAATGATGCAAAAGCTACCAGGCTTGATATGCTGGTTAATAAAGTACCCGGCGTATTTATGGTTGACCTGGGCAATGAGCAGCACAGCATGGCGGTTCGCCAGCCCATGGGCACAAAAAACCTTTTCCTGTATCTCGAGGATGGCATTCCCATCAGAACGGTGGGAGATTTTAATCACAACGCACTGATAGAAATTAACCAGGCATCGCTGCAACGGATAGAAGTGATCAAAGGCCCTGCATCCTCTCTGTACGGAAGTGAAGCCGTAGGAGGAGCGATTAATTTTATAACACAGGCGCCTTCTCCGTTTTTGTCGGGGAAAATTCAGGCAGAAGGTGGAAGCAGGGGATATAAACGTACGGATTTTAATATTAGTGATAGGTATAAAAAGCTGGGCGTGTACATAGGTGGTTATTATGTTCATCAAAATCAATCACCTGATGAGCATAACGATTTTGAAAAAACAGCTTTGACATTGAGAACTGATTACAGGTTTAACAGCAAAATGAAACTGACCGCTGTTGCGGACTACATCAGCTATAAAACAGACCAGAAAGGTGGTTTGGACAGCGCTCACTTTTACAATAAGGATTATGTCAGCTTTTATCGCTTTACCTATAGAAAGGTGAATGCTTTTAGACTGAGAACCACATTGAATAAGGAATGGAATGAGAATAATAAAACGGATATTACCCTTTTCTACCGGAATACTGCTATTGGTCAGAATCCTTTTTATTCAATAAGTAATATTGCGGGTAATGCTTCAAAAGCCAAAGGACAGATCAACGAAGATGCTTTCAAAAGCTATGGAGCAGTGCTGCAGCATACAACCGAATTGAAAGCTATAAATGCGCGATTCATCTCAGGGATAAGTATGGATTACAGTCCGGCTGCATACCATGCACAGCTCACGGATATTGACAGGGATGCCAATGGAATTTATTATAACTATACAGCAAAAGACAGTTTGCTTACCCATTACAATGTGAACCTTTTTAACAGCGCTGTATATACGCAGTTTGAGTATAAGCCAACCGGTAAATTGAAATTAGTAGCTGCGGCCCGTTACGACAGGTTAGATTACCGGTTCGATAATCATTTATTGCCCGGTGCATTCACAGGTGCGCCGGATGCTACAGATCACTTTGATAATTTTACACCTAAGCTTGGCTTTACCTGCGACTTTGGAAAAAACAAAGGCGCCTACATCAACTACAGCGTAGGCTTTGCTCCGCCCAATATTACAGATCTGTATGCCGGCGTACAGGTACCTGTACTAAAAGCCGCTTCATATCAAAATTATGAGGCGGGGGGCTGGGTTTCATTTGCCGGCGGCAAAGGGTACGCAGAGGCTTCTATATACAAAATGGACGGCAAAAATGAAATTGTAAGTGTACGGCTGGCTGATGGGTTTTATCAAAACCAGAATACAGGAAAAACAAGTCATAAGGGTATTGAAGCGAACTTGAAATACAAGTTCGCGAAAGATATTGCCATTCGCACTGCAGCGTCTTATGCCAAACATGCCTACATTGATTATATACAACAGGGTAAAGATTTCTCTGGCAACAGGATGGCGCAGGCGCCGGCCTTTATTTATAATGGCGAAATTACCTACAGACCTCACTATTGCAAAGGGCTTAGAATAGCAGCGGAATTGCAGGGTATGAGTAATTATTATACAGATCCTCAAAATACAGCTAAGTACAAGGGTTTTACAATATGGAATATAAGAGCAGGATACAGCTTCAGTGGGTTTGAATTGTGGACCAACTGTCTCAATATCGCTAACACAATTTACGCAACCACGGTAGATAAAAGCGCTTATGGAACGTCTTACCGGCCCGGTCAGCTAAGAACTTTCAATGTGGGACTTGCATATAACTTCAATGATCAATAATGAAAGGGAGAACAGAAACAGATTATCCTGGATGCATTTCAAATTGCTGCCGGCTAATGGGGACACCAGCCGGGGCGGCCGCCGTGGGCGGTGTCTTCACCGCCCACATGAAGCAAGGCGACAATTCGAAATGCACCCGTTATCCTTCTTCAAAATCAAAAGCATGAAAAAAGAATTAATTCCAATAATACTCATAAGCACTGTTTTTATTTACGGGTGCGGCACAGCAAATAAAAAACAGATCACTGCCAGTTCGCAGGGAACATTGATAGATACAGCTAAAGGCTCCTGTCCGTATATTACAAAAGACAACAGAAACAATATTGTTTTAAGCTGGATCAAACACCTGGATACAGCCACCTCTGTTTTTTGTTTTGCAGTTTCAGAGGATGAAGGAAAGACATTTGGAAAATCAATTGAAATACCCGGCAGTACCAATGTTCATCCCCACGGCGAGAATATGCCAAAAGTAATTTTTAAACCGTCCGGGGAGATCATTGCTGTTTGGGGCGCCGCCAATCCCAATCCCCAAAATGCGTACTCCGGTTTAGTGTTCTATACACAATCATTTGATAACGGTAAAACGTGGACGAAGCCTGTTTCTTTAACGAAAGATACCGCCAGTTTTGATCAGCGCTATTTTGATGTGGCGTTGTTACCGGGGGGTGAAGCCGGCATTGTTTGGCTGGATAACAGGAAGCGCTCAAAAAAAGAAGGCTCGGGATTATATTATGCTGTAACCAAAGGTAGTAACGGTTTTGAAGATGAACGGCTGATCAGCGAACCCTGTTGCCAGTGCTGCCGGACGGATCTGTTTATTGATAAAAATGAAAATGTGCATGTATTATACCGGGCGATCATCAATGACAGCATACGCGATATGGTGCATATCTTATCCACGGATCACGGGCATTCGTTTTCATCACCTAAAAGAATTAGCGAAGACAATTGGGTCATCAGGGGTTGTCCGCATACAGGTCCGGCAATGGCGGAGAATAAAGAAGGTCTGCATTTTACATGGTTTTCGGGCGGGAATAATCCGGGTATTTATTACAATAATTCCTTCAACAACGGTCAGTCCTTTTCTACCCGTAACAATGTAAGTGGCAAAACTTCCAAACACTGCCAGATCGCATCGCTTTCGAATGATAATATCTTGATCGTCTGGAATGAAAGTTTCGCTGACGGCGAAAAGTTTAATAGCCGCATTGGTGTTGAAGAACGTAAAGCACACGGAGAGGCAATTAGTAGCGCGTATATCACTCCCGGCAACGGTGACGCTTCTTTCCCCGTAATATATTCTGTTAATGCGAATAAAGCAGTGGTTGCCTATACTGAAAGGGTAAAGGATAATGAATATGTTATGTTTAAGCAGGTAATACTGGAGTGAGGAAAGCAGGTTTCAAGTTACAGGTTTCAGGTACCATTTCCCTGAAAATCGAGAAGATACGTAAACAAATTCGTTTCCGTAGGGATCTGCAATTTTTTTCTCAGCCGGTAGCGGCTTATTTCCACGCCTCTAACGGATATGTTCATAAGTTGTGCCATTTCTTTGGTGCTGAGGTTCATACGCAGATAGGCGCATAATTTAAGCTCGTTAGGGGTAAGATTGCTGTGTTTTTCCTTTAGGGCTACAAAAAAATCATTATGTGCTTTATCAAAGTGAACGGTAAAATGATCCCAATCCTCATCCACCTTATCGTCCTCACCTAAGGTCCTGATTATTTTTTTTAGTGCATGCTGCGATTTTTCTTCACCTGTATTTTTAGAAAGACGCTGCAGTTCATCTTTCATACGGGTTATCAGTTCTCCTTTTTTTACAAGGTGCATGGTGGCTGAAGCCATTTCCTTGTTTTTATGATTTATTTCCGCTTCAAGTTTTTCATTGCGCAGCTTTACAATCTCCTTTTCATTTTTTTCCAGCTCAAGCTGGTGCAGGCCACGCAATTGCTTCTGCCTTTCTTCATATCGCTGGCGCTGGCGCATGAATTTTTGTTTCTGCCAGTGGTATATCATATACAACCCATACAACAACATACAGGCGTACAGGGCATATGCCCACCATGTTTGATACCAGGGAGGAAGTATCGTAAATGAGTATTTATTTACCTGCGATTCGCTCCCCATGTTATTTCTGGCTCTGATCTCGAACTCGTAACTGCCTGCCGGCAGGTACACATATTCTCTTTCTGTTTTATTGCTCCACTCCGACCATTTGTTGTCGTAACCTTTTAAAAAGCAACTGTATTCAATATTGGATTGTTGCTCATAGAGGGGTGATGAAAATTCGAAATGAAATGAGTTCCATTGATACGAAACAGCAGGAGTAGCGATCTGCAGTTGCGGCTCATTAACCTTATTGAAATAGCCGTTGAATAAAAGAGTGTCTGTTGAGCCCCTTGCCGTAGCTTTCCGTAACTGCACCTGCAGGAGCGAATGGTTGCGTTTGTATTTTTCATAATTGATATGAAAATATCCTTTCTCTGATCCAACAAAAACATTGTTCCCGTTCACAGGATATACCTGTTCAAATCCACTCACCAATTTTTGGTTAAGCTCACTTATATAAATAATAGTTGGCTTATTTGTTGAATAATCCACTACACCAAGGTTTTTGCCGAACACAAACCAAATATTTCCCGCCGGATCTTCTTTCAGGTAGCGTACAATGGTTTGTCCGAAAAGAGATTTAAAATAAGCGGAAGGCTCAAACTGGTCTAACTGCTCATTGTATTCGTATATGCCATTTTCAGTAGTAACCACCACCCGGTTTTTTATTTTGAAAATGTAATTGCCATTGGAGCTAAGTCCTATACCTTGTTTACCCGTATATGCTTTTACTATGGGTTCGCCATTGCGCTGCAACTGCACACGGTATATGCCTTTATAGGGATGAGATGCCCATACATTGTTATTGGAGACGGTTACAAAACGGGCCGACTCAAAGTTTGCGTCTACATGCTCCTTACTGAATTGCCCGTTTTCATAATTATAAAATCGTATTCCATTGTATGTGCCGGCTACCATAACGGGAGAGGGGAGAACAGAAGTTAAGGGCAAAAAGATCCAGAATCCTGTAGTATTATCCAGCGTAACAGCTTTGCCGTTTTTGATTTCACGAAAGCCTTCATGATGTCCGATCAGTAGTTTTCCGTTTACTTCAGAAAGATTCCATACCTGCCCCCTCGTATTTTCAACCAGCGTAAAGCTTCCCTTTACAAAGCTTAAATCTTCATTTTCATATAATGGAGCCTGGTATAAACCATTGGTAGTAGCTATATATAAATGATTGTTGTAAATAATGGAGGAATAGCCGGCTCCTTCATTGGGCATACCAGGAAAGATATGCTTGATAGCATTGTTATAGGCTACGAAATCAATGCCGCTATCAAGCCCCAGCCAAAGATTTTTATTCTTATCAGGGAAAATACTAAGCACATTATTGTTTTGGAGACCTTCCAAACGTGAAAATTGCTGAACGGGGTTGCCTTTTTTATCTATTGTGATGCAACCCATAGTGGGGGTAGCTAGGGCAAAGCGGTTTTCATCAATAGCTGCAGCACTGTATATGTTATATGCTGCAATAGCTTTAAGTGCTGGTGAAGAAAAGGGAGTAAGGCTGGTTTTTGTGTACAGGTATATGCCGTGTTTAAGACTGGTTATAAAAACGCTGTCTTTTCCGGCGGGCAGAACAGCGGTAATAAGGAAACCCTCAGGTAATGCATCTTTGCCGGCAACCGGCGTCCACGTATCTTTATCGAATTTGAGTATACCCCTGTAACGGTCTTGCGCAATGAACAGATCGTCGGTGGCGCCCATGAATAGCCAGTTGGTGGCGGGGTGCACCGTAATGGTGTTGCCTGAAAGCTGGAATATTTTTTCATTGGAACGAAAAAAAACCTGGTTACCCCTGCGAACAATATCCCATACATCGGCAAAGGATCTGTATTTCTCAGGAATGAGGCTTTTTAGGGAACGATAAGTCAGGGAGCCTTTTGAATCGGGTGAAAAATAACCGATTTCATCCTGCCCGCCCGTATATATATTATTGTCGGCGCCTATGGCTACAGAACGAACAATTGTTTTATTGGGAAGCGGGTAAATTTTCCAGTAGGCGCCATCAAAGCTTAAAAGCCCTTCATTATTGGCAAAATAAAGAAGCCCGTTTACGTCCTGGCAAATATCCCAATTTTGTGTTCCGGCCCTGTAAACATGTTTGGAATAATTAATGATCTCCGGGAGCCCAATCGTATTTTGACAAACTCCCTGGGTATAAAATTGTAAGGCAATTAACAACGCGAACGTATGCTTCATATAGCAGCAGGTTGAAACTAAGTTAAGAAAAAAGAACTTAGATGTATTATTGAAGTAGCAATTTGGGGGTACAAAACCAGCTATGATGAAGTAGTGATGTAGTAAGAAAACAGGAAAAGGGCCTTTTTTTTGATAGTTTTACGATATCACCAAAACATTCAAACTGCCATAATTGATTGCTTATGAAAATGAAAATTGCATTGTTATTATGCACAGTATTTCTATTGCATTCCCTCACGTTCAAAACTTTCTCGCAGTCGCTACAAATTTCCGGTAAAGCAACCAGCAGGGTAGCAGATGAATCGTTGCCCGGAGCTACCGTTAGTGTTAACGGCGGGGGTGCATCTGTGATTACCGGCGCGCAGGGGAGCTTTACAATAACTGTTCCTAAAACAGGAGTTATTTTAATGGTAACTTATGCGGGCATGGTTCCCGCGGAGTGGGTATTAACCGGTGTTGGCGTTCAGCATTTTCAACTCGAAGCCGGTAACAACAACTTAGAAGATGTGGTGGTGGCAGGATATGAAACACAAAAGAAGACCTCTCTCACTGCCTCTGTTTCCTTTGTTAAAGGTGGCGCTATTCAACGTCAGCCTGTGGCTGACCTTACAAAAGCATTGAGCGGCAGGGCAGCCGGCATATTGTTTACACAGGCCAGCAGGCAGGCGGGAAATGATGCCTCCCATATTATTCCGGCTGGTTATAACCGGTTGTAACATTAAAAAAGATGAAAATGATTAGAAAATTCGCATTGCTAATAATGGCAGCGGTATGTTTTTTTTGTCTGGCTGTAATAGCACAAAAAGATGAAGCCGCACAACGGAAAAGAACATTGGTGTGGAGTGATGAGTTTAATTACATAGGCCTGCCCGACAGCGCCAAATGGAGTTATGATACCGGCGGACACGGCTGGGGCAACAATGAAAAGCAATATTATACACAAAAAGATCAGGAGAATGCCTTTGTAGAAAACGGTATGTTAAGCATCAGGGCTCTTAAAGAAAACGTCAATGGGGCTTCCTATACATCGGCACGGCTGGTAAGTAAAAACAAGGGCGACTGGACATACGGCAGGTTCGAGATAAGAGCGAAAATGCCAAAGGGGCGTGGTTTGTGGCCGGCCATCTGGATGTTGCCCACCGACTGGAAATACGGTGATTGGCCGGCAAGTGGCGAAATAGACGTAATGGAGCATGTGGGTTATTTGCCTGATTCTCTTTTTGGTACCGTGCACACTGCAGCTTATAATCACAGTATCGGCACCCAGAAAGGAGCGCAAGTATTTCGTTCTGATTTGTCGGATGCTTTCCACGTTTATATTTTGGAATGGGATAAAAAGGCGATAAACATTTTTATAGATGATGACTTGTATTTTACTTATACCAATGAAAACAAAACATACCGGGAATGGCCCTTTGATCAGCGTTTTCATTTGTTATTGAATGTTGCCGTTGGGGGAAACTGGGGGGGTAAAATGGGCATTGATGATGGTGTTTTTCCCCAGGCAATGGAGATCGATTATGTGAGAGTATACCAGTAGGCAACTTAAAGCAATGCCTGAAACAGAATTCACCAGTGGAATGATGACGTTTCAGCCCAATTGCTCTTTAACCGATAATTTGTTAAAATTTTGTTTAAGTTGCGGGAACGATTGTATTTTTTGTTAAAAACCAAAAACCAAAAACCAAAAACATGAGGCTTGCTACACTAACTCAACAGTTAGCAAGGATGCTATTCCTTGCGTGGCTGCTACTCAGCAGCACTTTATTATTCTCCCAACAGCGAAAGGTCTCCGGTAAAATTACCAACAGCACAGGCGGGCAGCCCATACCTGGGGCTACTGTCAACATTAAAGGATCCAACCTGGCTGTTGTATCAGATGCAGAAGGGGTATTTTCGATTACAGTACCCAATGATAACGCAGTTCTGCTGATTTCATCGGTGGGTTTCGACAATCTTGAAATTCCGGTAAACGGGCGGACAACCGTCAATGCTGAACTTAAGGAGAAAACTTCTTCTTTAGATGAAATTGTAGTAACAGGCTACACCACCCAACGTAAAAAAGATCTTACGGGCAGTGTGGCGGTAGTGGAAATGAATGATGTAAGAAAGCAACCCGATGCGCAGATCAATAACCAGCTCCAGGGGCAGGTTTCCGGAGTAACGGTTGTAGGGTCGGGCAGCCCGGGTGAGCAGCCACAGGTACGAATCCGGGGGTTCAATACCTTTGGAAACAATACGCCGTTGTATGTGGTGGATGGCGTACCCACACAAAATATTTTTGACATTAACGCCAATGATGTTGCTACCATGCAGGTATTAAAGGATGCAGGTGCGGCGTCTATTTATGGTTCCCGTGCAAACAATGGGGTGATCATTATTACTACCAAAAGAGGTTCAGGCAAAGTAAAAGTGCAATACGATGCCTACTATGGTACACAGGTTCCCAAAAAAGGAAACGTTTGGAACACTTTAACCCCCCAGGAAAGGGCAGATTTGTGGTGGCTGGCGAAGAAAAACTCAGGCGAAGCTTTAACCGATGCCTTATATGGCTCGGGAGCCACGCCCGTACTACCTGATTATATTTCTCCGGCAGGGCTATCCGAAGGAGATCCTGATGTTGATCCCTCAAAATACAATGTAAACCCTGATTACACTTCAACAGACGAATACAATAACTTTTACAGAATAACAAAGGCAAATAAAGCCGGAACAGACTGGTTTCATGAAATTTTTAGCCCTGCACCCATTACCAATCACAATATTGCAGTAAGCGGTGGAAGTAACCAGGGCAGCTATTTGTTTTCCTTTAATTATTTTGATCAGAAAGGAACTTTGATGAATACCTATCTTAAAAGATATACGCTGCGGGCAAATAGCTTATATAAAGTTCGGGATGGGATACGGATTGGCGAAAATTTTGCGATATCGATGGTAGATAATCCCCGTTCCGGTATTTTAAATGAAGGAACGGCAATAGGCATGGCTATGCGCCAGTTAAGTATTATTCCCGTGCACGATATCATGGGCAATTACGGCGGAACCTATAGCACAAATGGAGCTAAAATGGGTGAAGCGGTTAACCCCGTTGCCCAACAATACCGCACCCGCAATAACAAAGGTTTAGGCACCCGGATCTTTGGGAATGTATTTGCTGAAGTAGATTTGTTCAAACAATTTACCCTGAGATCAAGTTTTGGCGGAGAAATTTACTCCGGTTACAGCCACTCCTTTGGTTACCCCACTTACGAAAATGCCGAAAATGGAAATACCAATTCCTATTCGGAAGGATCTTACTTTGGTTACAACTGGACATGGACCAACACTTTAAATTATCAACAAACATTTGGCGATCACGATTTGAAAGTTTTGATCGGTACGGAGGCCTATGATAATAAAGGCAGAAATGTAGGAGGCAGCACACAGGACTATTTTTCATTCGATCCTGATTATGTCAACCTGTCTTCGGGCTCAGGAACAGTTTCCAACTACAGCGGAAGCTATTCCGATGGGCTGGTTTCCTATTTTGGGAGGGTTGATTATTCATACAAGCAAAAATATATTATTGGCGCTACCGTCAGGCGGGATGGGTCGTCCCGTTTTCTTACCTACCAGTGGGGTACGTTCCCTGCGGTAAGTGCAGGATGGAGAATTTCTGAAGAGAACTTTCTTAAAGGAATAGCATGGCTTACCGATCTTAAAATCAGGGGTAGTTATGGGGTAATGGGTAACCAGTTGAATGTTGATCCCAATAACGCTTTTACCACTTTCGACAGCGACAAGTCATCTTCTTATTATCCACTGGACGGAAGTGGCCTCGCACTTGGATTCCGGCAGCAACGCATCGGCAATCCTGACGCCAAATGGGAAAAAGACATCAATGCTAATTTTGGTATTGATGCCACACTTTTTGGGGGAAAAATTGATATTACCGCTGACTATTACAGGAAGGATATCCGGGATCTTCTCTTTCAACCCACACTTCCCGGCACTATCGGAAGCGCCACCCCGCCCGTTGTAAATATTGCCCAGATCAAAAGCTCGGGTTTTGACGGATCAATAGGAGGACACTTTGACCTTACAAATGACCTGAGGCTGGATGCCAACCTTACGTTTACTACATACAACAGTAAAATCATGAAGGTATCGGATGGCGCCGATTACTTTGATGATGGCAATACGGCCAAAAGATTTAATGGCAGCTATATTGTAAGAAATATTGTTGGCCACGGCATAAGCACCTATTTTGGTTACCAGATTGTTGGTTTCTGGAACAGCCAGGCAGAAATTGACGCGGCAAATGCAGATGCCCAAAAAGCTGCCAATAACCCTGATGCAGTTTATCAGACAGATGTTAAAGTGGGCCGTTTCCGGTATGCAGATGTTAATCAGGACGGGTTAGTTACTCCCGACGACAGAACGGTTATAGGCAATCCCAATCCTAAATTCAGTTATGGACTGAACCTGGCCCTGACATACAAAAACTTCGATTTCAGCATGTTTTTGTATGGAGTTCAGGGCAACGACCTTTGGAATAATATAAAATGGTGGAGAGATTTTTCCTCCTCATTTAATGGCGCCAAAAGCTATACAGCACTATACGAATCCTGGACACCCGACAGGCAAAATGCCAAAGTAGCCATCCAGGAAACAGGAGCCTCCTTTAGCACGGCTAACGTACCCAATTCTTATTTTGTAGAAAAGGGGTCTTATTTGAGAGCTAAAAACATACTCATTGGATATACTTTTAAACAGCCCGGTTTAACAAGCCTCGGTATCAGTAACCTGAGAGTATATGTTCAGGCAGCCAACCTGTTTACCATTACAAAATATTCAGGAATTGACCCTGAAATTACAGGCAGTACTACAGCTTTTGGAATTGATGAGGGTGCTTATCCTAATCAGAAACAATACCTGATTGGGATTAACCTCTCATTTTAAATCATTATTGAATTATAAAGCATATAACGATGAAAAAAATAAAACATATTCCGATAGCCATATTGACCATTCTGTCGATATGCTTTCCGTATGCGTGCTCCAAGAGTTTCCTTAGCAGGCCGGCTTTGGGGTCATTAAGTGAGGAAACGCTTGCGAACCAAAAGGGTATTGATGCATTGCTTGTTGGCGCTTATTCAGCGCTCGACGGACAAAACGTGGGCGGAGGTACCTGGGAATCCTCTCCTGACAACTGGATTTACGGCAGCGTGGCAGGTGGCGATGCGCATAAAGGCAGCTTTGCAGGAGATCAACCCGCTATAGATCCTATAGTTAGGTTTATAAGCGATCCGAGCAATGGCTTTTTTAATGCTAAATACAGGGCATGTTATGAAGGTGTGGCCAGGGCAAACGCTGTATTAAAAACGATAGCCAAAACAGAAAATTTAGATCCGGCTTTTTCCGATAATGCCCAGGGACAAGCGCGTTTCCTGAGAGGGCATTATTATTTTGAATTAAAAAAAATGTTCAATAAAGTACCCTGGATAGATGAAACATCAACAGATTTCAAAGCCCCCAATACGGAAGACATTTGGCCCAAAATAGAAGACGACTTTAAGTTCGCAATGGAAAAAACAAATGAAACGCAGCCAAATGCAGGGCAGGCAAATAAATGGGCTGCAGCCGCTTATTTGGCCAAAACCTACATGTTCCAGGATAAATATGGTGATGCAAAACCCATTTTTGATCAGATCATTTCGCAAGGGAAAACGAGTAAAGGGGAAACATATGGGTTAACTGCAAAGTTTGAGGACAACTTTGATGCTGCAACAAAAAATAATAAAGAAAGCGTTTTTGCGGTACAGTATACGGCTAATGATGGAACTGGTGGCATAGCCAATGCCAACGCCGGCGATATGCTCAACTTTCCATATGGTGATAGTCCTTTTGGATGTTGTGGTTTTTACCAGCCTACGCAGGATCTTGTTAATGCATTTAGAACTGACCCCGACGGGTTGCCTTATCTCGACAATTACAATTCCGTTCCGGTAAAAAACGATCAGGGCATTGCCTCTAGTCAGCCTTTTACGCCTTATGCGGGTACGCTTGATCCCCGGTTGGATTGGACTGCCGGGCGCCGCGGACTGCCTTACCACGATTGGGGATTGCACCCTGGTCAAAAATGGATTCGCGATCAAACCTATGCCGGGCCTTATGCTCCCAAAAAACATATCTACTGGCAGGCAACGCAGGATGAATATTCGGATAGAAATTCATGGGCACCTGGATCCGCCATTAATTATGTATTGATTCGCTTTTCCGATGTTTTGTTAATGGCGGCAGAAGCTGAAGCTGAGGTGGGTTCATTGGATAAAGCGGAGGAATATGTGAATATGGTCCGTGCAAGAGCAGCAAATCCCCAGGGGTGGTTGTATAAGTATATAGATGATGCCGATCCACTAGCTGGATTTTCAAATGAACCTGCAGCCAACTATGAAATCGATACTTATCCCACAGGTACATTTACAACCAAAGGGAAAGATTACGCGGTAAAAGCCATTCGCTTTGAACGCCGTTTGGAACTGGGAATGGAAGGTCACCGCTTTTTTGATCTTGTGCGCTGGGGCAATGCCAAGGAAGTGCTCGATGCCTACTTCCAGTATGAGGGTACGGTTACTTCTGATATACAGGGCGCCACTTTTAAAACCGGTAAGAATGAATATTATCCTATTCCTCAGGCCCAGATTGACCTGAGTTTTAAAGATGGTACACCCACACTTACTCAAAACAGCGGATACTAATCGTTGTTGGTAAAATATTCAATAAGGAGGCGTTTATTTTTTTTAATAAATGCTTCCTTTTTTTATAGTGAAGAGAATCGCTCTAAACAGGGCAGGCCGATGAAGCGTTTAGAACTGTAAAAAAAGAAAAAATAATATTTCCTGAAGAATATGTACAAGCCTGAACTCCCGGGATTTTTTGTGATATGCAACACATTTGATATCTTTTATTATAGTGCAGGATCATTTTAAAATGTAGAAGCATGTTATTTATCCGTTCTCTTTTCCTTTGCCTCGCAAGTGCCGGTTTATTTTGTTCATGCACTTCAAATAAAGAAACGTTATTCCGGCTATTGCTTCCCGGTCAGTCAGGCATTCACTTTTCCAATAGTATTCTGGAGAATGACAGTATTAATATTCTCAATTACGAATATGTATATAATGGTAGCGGCATAGGCATTGGCGATTTTAATAAAGATGGATTGCCCGATATTTACTTTGCGGGCAATATGGTCAGCAATTGCTTGTATTTAAACCGTGGCAGCATGCGTTTTGAAGATATTACGGAACAGGCGGGCGTTGCCGCACATGGTAAATGGTGTACCGGCGTTGCAGTTGCGGATGTTAACGCCGATGGATGGCCGGATATTTATGTTTGTGCATCAGCTGGCGCCGATCCATTGCTGCGCAAAAATATGCTGTATATTAACAACGGTGTAGATAAAAATGGATTTCCTGTATTCATTGAAGAAGCAGAACGATATGGTTTGGCAGATACCAGCTACGCTACCCAGGCTGCTTTTTTCGATTATGATAATGACGGTGACCTGGACATGTATTTGCTGATCGCCGATAAAATACCCAAAGGCGAATATCCCAATAAATATCGCCCTAAAAGCAGGAAAGGAACGCTGTTCAACACAGATAAACTCTTTCGCAATGATGGTAGGGGCAACGATGGTGCACCTCGGTTTACCGATGTTAGTGCAGAAGCAGGCATAAATATTGAAGGTTACGGCCTGGGTGTAAATATTGTCGACATCAATAATGATGGCTGGAAAGATATTCTTGTGAGTAACGATTACATCACCACCAACCTGCTATGGATCAATAATAAAAACGGAACCTTTACCGACAAGGCGGCCCAATATTTTATGCACACCAGTTATTCCGCAATGGGCAATGATGTGGCCGATATCAATAACGATGGATTGCCGGACATCATAGAACTGGACATGAACCCCGAAGACAATTTCCGAAAAAAAACGATGCTTACCCCCAACAATTACCAGAACAACCAGTATTTTGATTATTACAATTATCAGTACCAGTACGGCCGAAATACGCTGCAGCTAAACAGGGGAAGCCGCGTACTGTCCAACGACAGCATCGGCGACCCAATATTCAGCGAGATCGGTTTTTTCAGCGGGTTAGCCGAAACCGACTGGAGCTGGGCGCCACTGATTGCCGATTTTGACAACGACGGGTGGCGGGATATAGTTATCACCAATGGTTTTCGTAAAGATATTTCAGACCGGGATTTCATCACTTATCGCGATAATTCCTCTTCTATTGTTTCACAGCAACAACTGCTTGATCAGATACCCGAAGTGAAAATCCCGAATTATGCCTTTCGAAATAATGGAAACCTGACTTTCAGCAATACGTCGGTTGACTGGGGATTAAATATACCTTCTTATTCAAATGGTGCAGTATATGCCGACCTGGACAATGACGGCGATCTGGATTGCGTAATTAATAATATCAATGACAGCGCTTTCCTGTTTCAAAATACGGTTAATGATGATAACCTCGGGCAAACCCATCATTATTTACAGATAAAATTTGAAGGTGCATATCCTAATCCGGATGGCGTTGGAGCGATAACGTATCTGTATTATGATTCCAATAAAGTTCAGGTATACGAAAATGCGCCGTGCCGTGGTTATTTATCAACAGTGAACACGGTTGCGCATTTTGGACTTGGAAATCATGCGCTCGTAGATTCGGTGACGGTAATATGGGCTAACGGATACAAACAAACGCTGAAAGATATTAAAGCGGATCAGTTACTGGTACTTAAGCAGAAGCATGCGGCTGGACAGAAGGGTTTAAACAGGGAATGGGTGGCTGAACACGCTATATTTAAAGACGTTACCAATTCGCTGGGCATTGATATAATACATCATGAATATGATTTTCTCGATTTTAATATACAAAAGTTGCTTCCGCATAAACTTTCCGAATATGGACCGGCATTAGCTGCTGCGGATCTGAACGGTGATGGTCTGGATGATGTGGTAATGGGAGGGGCCTTTGGTTATAGTGCAAACCTGTTGCTGCAACAGCCAGATGGGCGATTTTTAAAGAAGGAGCTTATTGCCGGTGCAACGCGGCAAACAAAAGTGCAGGAAGATATGGGGATACTGTTGTTTGATGCCGATAATGATAATGATAATGATTTGTACATCAGCAGCGGTAGCTATGAATTTGCACCGGGTAGTAAAAATTGCAGTGATCGGCTATGGATCAACGACGGAAAAGGAAACTTTGCGACAGATTCTATGGCGTTGCCCAAAAATTTTACGAGCAAATCCTGTGTAAGAGCAGCAGACTTTAACAATGACGGCCTACTGGATGTTTTTGTAGGCGGGCGGGTTTCACCCGGCGAATATCCCAAACCTGTGTCGTCTTTTATATACCGCAACGATTCAAAAAACGGGCAGGTCCTTTTCACCGATGTAACCGAGTTGATGGGAAAAGATCTGATTGATATAGGACTGGTGACGGATGCCCTGTGTACAGACTTCGATAACGATGGCTGGATTGACCTGGTGATAACCGGCGAATGGATGCCTGTTATCTTCTTAAAAAATGAAAAAGGAGTATTTAAGAATATAACAGTTTCAACAGGTGTTGCACATCAAAAAGGATGGTGGAACAGTATTGTTCCCGGCGATTTTGACAATGATGGCGATACAGATTATGTAGTCGGCAATCTGGGTCTGAACTCGTTTTACCGGGCAAATGAAGAGGAACCGGTTTGTGCCTATGGGAAGGACTTTGATCACAATGGTAATTATGATGCATTGTTTTCTTTGTACCTGCCCGATTATAATACCAATGCAGTGCGCAAAGCGTTTCCGGCGCAAACGCGTGATGACCTGATACGACAGATGATAGAAATGAGAGCTAAGTTTAAAACTTATGAAGCTTTTGGCAAGGCGGAGTTCAGCAAGCTCCTTTCTCCTGAACAACTTGCAGGAGCTGTGACGCTGGAGGTCAACACTTTTGCCAGTTGTTACCTGCACAACAAAGGCAATGGCTCTTTTGAGCTGACGCCGCTTCCTGCTGAAGCGCAGTTCTCTTATATAAATGGTATGGTTACCGACGACTTTGATAACGATGGCAATCTGGATATTGTATTAAACGGAAATGATTACGGCACAGAAGTATCAGTGGGAAGATACGACGCGATGCACGGGCTTTTTTTGAAGGGAAACGGAAGAGGCGGATTCAATGCGCTTACCATTTTGAAAAGTGGCGTATTTCTTCCGGGCAACGGAAAATCGTTGGTTAAACTCAAGAGCAAAACCGGCCAATGTCTTCTTGTAGCAGCCCAAAATAAAGGTCCTTTAAAAGTTTTACTATGTAAATCGGAACTGCGTTTGATTTCCGTTGAGCCGGATGACCGGTATGCGATTATCAAGCTAAAAAACGGTAAATTCCGCAAGCAGGAATTGAATTACGGTGCTTCTTTTCTTTCTCAATCTTCCAGGCTTCTCACCGCAAACGATCTTGTTGCAGCAATAACCGTCTTTAACAGCAAAGGCGAAAGCAGGGAGGAATGATAACGGGTGCATTCCAAATTGTCGCATCGCTTTGCTTCATGTGGGCGGTGAAGACACCGCCCACGGCGGAACAAAACGACGGATATTAGTTTTCGATTTAATTTTTTCTGAAAGCTGTCAGTTACGATACTGGCAGCTTTTATTATATGTGAAACTGGTACTGCCGTTGTGATGAATGCATTCACTCACCACATTTCCCTCGTCACTTTAGACAACTTAACCCAGAATATTGGGAGTTAAAGGATGATTATTTCAGAATGAAAGTGCTAATTTAGACTTTTGGTGAAATAAATATACCCCGGCAATCATTCTATTTCATTGTTGTCCGACTAAAATCGGGTTAAAAATGGCTGTATCCCTTTGTGGTAAA
>CALKHN010000114.1 GCA_937991535.1 uncultured Sphingobacteriales bacterium | reverse complement strand
TACCACAAAGGGATACAGCCATTTTTAACCCGATTTTAGTCGGACAACAATGATTGAAAATGTAAAACAAGTAGGCAGGTACATAATCATTTTCTCTTGGACGAATAACAAAAACACCACTATTTAGTGTTGCTGGCATGGGAAGTTTATCAACAAAAGCCAATTTACCAATAGTGCCGTCTTTTGTAATTAAAATATCACCGAGTTTAATTTGAATATTTTTATCTTGAACATATCTTTCTTTTTTGACGAAATGGCAAGAATCCCATTTTATCTTTCCACCGAAAAAATCTGTTCCGGTAATTAGAAAATAATCCCCTTTATCAAGATATTCAGAAACCGTAAGACCTTGCCAACCTATTCTGGCCTTCATTGTAGAGTTATCAAGAATATTTACAATTGACCAATCAATCGGAATCATTTTATTCTCGGTTTTCTGTCTTTTTTTTATTTCTATTTGACCTACCATGTAAAATTCATTTGCTTTAAATGTGCTTCAACCTTACCGGTTAGTACCTCTAATTCCTGTGAGAGTAATGGCAATGTTGTTTCATACCGTTCGGCCAGTTCTTTAATGCGTTGTGTCAACCGGTGGCTTATATTGTCCATTTCGGTTTTTATGCGTTGCTCCATGTTAGCCATCCATTTTCTATCTACCACTACAGTTTTTATTTCGTCAATGCTCAGCAGAGGGTATTGTTTAATAACCGCTATTTCCAATTCTTTTAAAGCGGTTTTAATGTTGCTCTGTATATCTGCTTCCTGTTCCATCAGTTTTTTATACTGTTGCAGCATCTCGTATTCTTCGGCATTGTCGGCATCTTTTTTACCCAGATCCTTTATTGCGGCCTGCAAATTCTTCCTACTTATTTTCTGCTTATCATCCATAGCATTTGCCAGTAAGCCATCTTCGCCGCCATGTTCTTCACGCAGTTCTTCCATCTGTGCATTCAGGGTTTCGGCTTCGGCTTCCATGTCGGTAATGGCCTGTTTTTCCTTTGCAAAGTATTCCTGTATCATTAATGTGGGAGGTATCAGGCGGCCTTCCAGCCCTTCAATACCGGCTACTTCTTTTACAATTTCCTTATCGCCTTTTTTGGTTTTCTTTTCGATACGTTTTACTTCATTGCCTGCCTTCCAACCATCGTCAGCCAGTTCATACATGTCATCCTGCATGGTTTCTTCCCAATAATCCATCATGTGCTGGTACATGGTATATTTATCGGTAAGGGGTTTATCGCTGTATTGTGCCAGCAGACTTTCAGAAATGGTATGTATTTCCTGTTTGGGGTGCAGCCCCTTGTCCAATACTTTTGCATATTGAGTGGTTTCCGTTCTCCATTGGTTAAATACCTTGTCCATTTTTTTGCTAAATGCAATAAACTCCTGGTGGTTAAAAATGCAGTTCTTTATTTCATCCTTTGCCACAATAAGGTCCGAATAGCCCGGCCGCTTGCTTGCTATAAACAAACTGGTTTTAAGTGTTGGATATACTTTCCAGTATTTCTCCAGCTCGTCAATATCACGGTTGGGTAAACCGCCCAGCAGGTGGGCTGCTATGTCCTGCATGTCTTCGGGTTCCTGGCTATCAATATAGCGGGGAATATTCAGGTTATAATCGTTCTTTTCATCGGATATTTCAGACAATGGAATCATCCGGGAGTATTTGTCAATTTCCAACTGGTTGTTGAAAGTGTCAACAATGCGGTGGAGGTCCTGCTCCCGCAGGCGGTTCTTATTACCGTCTTTAATAAAGCCCTTGCCTGCATCAATCATAAAGATGCCCTTGCGGTGGGCAGCATCTTCTTTATCAATCACAATAATACAGGCGGCAATGCCTGTTCCGTAAAATAAGTTTGGCGGCAGCCCAATAATGCCTTTGATATATCCCTTCTTAATGAGTTTCTTTCGTATATCAGCCTCGGCATTGCCCCTGAAAAGCACACCCAGCGGCATAACTATGGCTCCCTTTCCTTTTGATTTGAGCGATTTGATTAAATGCAGCAGAAAGGCGTAATCTCCATTCTTTTTAGGTGGCAGGTTATCATACCCCTCAAAGCGTTCGTAAATATCTGCCGCAGGCAAAAAGCCATTCATCCAGTTCTTATTGCTGAAGGGTGGATTGGCTACAGCAAAGTCGAAGGTTTTGAGTTTGCCGGTGCTTTCATCTTTGAACTCCGGTGCTGCCAGGGTATTGCCCTGTACAATTTCGGAAGCAGGGTTGCCATGTAGCCACATATTCATAACGGCAAGGGCACGGGTGGCATTGTCGTTCTCCTGTCCGTATATGGTTATGCCATGGGGTGCTTCGGCGGCGGCTTTTAATAACAGGGAGCCGGAGCCACAGGTGGGGTCATATACCGTTTCGCTCTGGCTTTTAGATTTGTTGATCCCGATGACTTTTGCCATGATTCGGGAAACCTCGGCAGGCGTATAAAACTGGCCCTTACTCTTACCGCTTTCAGTAGCAAAATTCCGCATCAGGTATTCGTAGGCATCGCCCAAAATGTCGTCTCCCTCTGCACGGTTGTTGCTGAAATCAAGTTCGGGCTTTTCAAATATTTCTATGAGGTTACTCAACTTGTCAACCTTGTCCTTGCCCTTGCCCAGCTTTTCATCATCATTGAAGTCGGCAACAGTGATGACACCGGTCAGGTCGTTGGCTTTGGCCAGTTCCCCGATTATCTTGTTTATCTTATCGCCAATATCCGCCTGGCCTTTTAGTTTGGCCATATCCTTAAAGCTGCCGCCCGGGGGGATGTCTACTAATGCCCCGCCCTTATCCGACACATATTTCATAAACAATAAAACCAATACATAGTCTTTGTATTGGCTTGCGTCCATGCTGCCCCTTAATTCATCGCAGCCAGCCCATAGGGAGCTGTATAGTTCTGATTTTTTGATTGCCATTCTTTAGTCCTGGTTGATAGGGTTATCCGTAATTGGAGCAACCTTTTTGCAAATTAAGCAATAACAGCGGTTTATGATGGCTTTATGAGAGGCAATTTGGTGACTGCAAAAAAGTGAACCTTATAATTAGGGATGGTTAAGGAAGGGAAGCGGGTTACTGCCTTTGTAGTAATAGTTGGGTTACACCTTTTTCCCTATGCAGGTAGGGAGGGATTGGGTGGAAATACAGTCAATCAATACAAGAAAGAGAGAAAGAGATACCCCGGCGGCGCAAAAAATAATTTAATATTCTATTTTCATAAACAAAAATAAAAATTGTGCAAAATCTGCACAGTCAATTTCAAAATTTGGCCGATTGAAATGTACGTGTTGGACTTACGCCGCAATTTTGGCCGCTTCGTTAATGCGATTGGCAACTGCCTTTTTAATTTGCGGCGCAACAACCAGGTTGTTGAATTTGCTGATGGACTTAAATTGCAATTTTGGAATGATTTCGTCATGAGACTGAACGAGGACAACGATAGTAACCACACCTTTAAACCCAATCATGCTAAAACGGATCTTGCCTTTTAGCTTTGGGTAAAGCTCATTCAGATAATTCCGGATATTATGGTCCGGTTTCGGCAATCTTGCGATTTCAATAAACCGATGGCGGGTTTTGATAAAGCCAGCTTTGGCGGCTAATTGCCTTAGCTGTGATGCTCTTGTTTTCTTGCAACCTAATAAACCGGCAATTTCCGGCAAGCTAAGACCATAATACTCAGGTTTTGGGCGGTCGGCGTAAGCCCTGGCAGGACTGGTAGCATCCCTTTTGTTCGCTACGGGCCTCAGCTTACGCTTTATAACAACCTCCCAAAAGTATTTCTGGCCGTTCACTGCCGCACCGAGTATTGTGCCAACAAGAAAGGCTTTTAGTTTCTTTAAATTTTTGTAGTAAAGTGTTGTGGCTTGCCTGTTCTTGCATTGATGTTCTAACCTGATACGGTCGAAGCCACGGATATAGTATAGCCCGGAGTTTTCACTCAGGTTTATCCAATTCAAATCAATTAATTTCTGAAAGTGCTTTTGGTAAGTGCGGTTTGTGTTGATGCCCAAATCCTTTTTAATGGACTTAAAGGCCGGTGCGTCTTTATGTATTTTACCGCTGGAGTGGAATTTGAGATAGAGGTAGATGGCAAATGATTTTTCCAGACCGTTTGTTACAACGTGCCGGGAAAGTTCCACTGGTATTTGTAATTTATCTGTTTGCCTGATATACATATTTCAGTCCGTTGCTTTTTTATAAGCAATAATTGTTCATTCAGTTTCATGCAGCAGTTGGTGGTTTGTATTAAGATCACTCCGGGTGGAAGCAATGAAGAATAGTTTTCGGATAGGGGGATTAAGCAGCGTTTTGCTTGTTACCTTCCAGTACTTTCATTACATCCTTTCTTGAATAGTAGATAGTGCCTCCCATCTTCGTAAATGGCAAGGTTCCATTTACTCTCAGGTTTTGTAATGTGCCAGGTGAGCAAGCTAACATGTTCATTACATCGGCGCTTTTCAACCACTCTTTTTGTTCCGTTGCAGGGCTTAAAAACTTTTTGATTTCATCAATAAGCTCTACCTTTAAATCCTGAAAATCCTTCTTTGTGACTAATTCTAACTGCATTGTTTTTTATCATTTAGTTACAACAATTCCTCTCTAATAAGGATAAGACAAATTTACCCAATTTTGACGCTAATATTCTTAGTATTTATCCACACAATATTCACTATTCCCCAATAAAATCGGGCATTTTTCCACAATTTGGCATAGTTGATATTTCAGACAAATTATTTAGTAATGGTTAAGCAATTTTTGCTTTTGCAGTGCTGTTAACCAAGTTCATTTTTTCTTTCAGCAATGCCATATCGTTACTTACTTTTTTATCCAGCACTTTCGCATAATGTTGTGTAGTGCGGATTGATTTATGACCTAACATTTTTGATACACTTTCTATCGGCACATCATTTTGTAAAGTAACTGTTGTAGCGAATGAATGACGGGCAATGTGAAATGTGATATTCTTTTCTATCTCACAAACGGCAGCAATTTCTTTTAAGTAATCATTCATCTTTTGATTGGAGTTTACCGGCAGTAACTTTTTTTCTGCACAGCACTTTGGATGGTTGGCATACTTATCTAAAATTGCCTGGGCAGATGGCAGAATAGGAATACTGGAACGGGTGTCTGTTTTTGTGCGATTTACTTTTATCCATCTTTCGCCATCAATGCCAATGATAACATGGTCCCTTGTGAGCTTCTTAACATCGCTGTAAGCAAGGCCGGTGAAGCAACAGAAAAGAAAAACATCTCTCACCTGATCTAAACGGGAGGTGGCAAACTGTTTATCTGCGATGGCTTGTATTTCATGCTCATGCAAAATTACTCTTTCCACTTCATGCAGATGAAAACGATAATTGATGAATGGGTCTTTATCAATCCAGCCATTGCCAAGACAGATACGCATTATCTTTTTGAAGTTAGTGAGATACTTAATAGCAGTGTTGTGCGAACACTTACGGACAGCTTTTAGAAAATATTCATACTCAGTAATGAACTCATGATTTACATGCTTAATGGGAAAGTCTGAAACATTGTACTTGTATTCAATAAATTCTTTTGTATGATGTAATGCTGTTGCATAGCGTTCATGTGTGCCAAAAGAATATTCTTTACCGATTAAAGACTTCATCTGCTCGTTGTGATACTGAAAAACCTCCATGATGGTTTTGCTCTTTTCCGTTATGCCGAAGTAGGAGTTTTTAACGGTATCAGCAGTGATGGCCTTACCGGTTTCCAGTAACCGATTGTAGTGCTGAAAAAGGGCTGTACGAACTGCCATGATATGAGCATTCAAGGCCCGGATTTCTTCCGTATTTCCTTTTGCTATCCCAGCTTTGTTTATCCATCTATCCGGTTCAATAAACCGTTTCAGGGAAAACTCGGTTCTTACTTCATTGATGGTAATCCTGGCATAGATGGGAGCCTTGCCAAACTCGTTCTTTTTTGAAGATTTTACCTGAAAAGACAGGTGCATTGCGTTGTTCATTTTCGTCCGATTTATGGTTATAAATTTACTAAAATTATTGGTATTTTATGCCAACAAAATATCCACAAAATGCAGACTGGTAAAGGATTTCAGCGATTTGGCGAGACCCTGAAAAGTGAGGAGAAAAGGTCTCGATTTAGACCATTTTCTTTGAGGATTTTTGAATAATTTGGGGAGTACCCCAAATAAAAAACCCTTGCCACCATTGAGTTTGCAAGGATTTAATACTTTTTGAACAGTGTTCCAGCGGAGAGTGAGGGATTCGAACCCCCGGACCTGTTACAGTCAACGGTTTTCAAGACCGCCGCGTTCGACCGCTCTGCCAACTCTCCGGCGCAAAAATAGGCTCACAACGCTAATTGGCAAAAACTTATTCAATAATATTTTTACGATGCCGCCCGGTATATAATTTCCCGCATTTTTGGCTCAGGCAAAAGATCATTTCTTTTATCTTATTCTTCAGGAATACCTGCAAAGATTTATAAATAAAACTTGATGAATACTAATTTTATTAGTATTTTTATGCTAACAAAATACGCAATCCCGGATGAACGTTATGTTTCCGTATTTTTTATCGGGTGACCGTACCCGCGATTGGCATTCTTATTGATTCAACTGCTTAGTTTTTTGAAACTGTAAATCATATAATTGATGGAAAAATTCTCGTTACTACCAAACACAACAAAAAAACCGGTTACCGGAGTAGATATTGTTTCTCACAATCATGCACCCATCTGCGAAATAGAAATCATTGACCTGCGCATACAGCAGGCAAGAGAAGAAATGGATGATTTGCCTTCCAAGAGATTTCATTTTATTGACACCGATAAAACAGTATACCGGGCCGAACTGCGGGTTTTTGAGATGCAGGGAGAGGGGGATTTTAAAACGGTATTGAGAGATTGCTGGAACTGGTGGCTGACGCGCAGGATCAGGGAAAATACAATGTACCAGCTTTCCGTAAATTAAGGGTTTTTTAGTTTTCTCATGTAAATTTTGGCGCCGCGTTTCTACGCGGGGCTTTTAAAAAACAGCAATGCGCATGAAGAAATTCATCATAACAGAGATCGGGAAGCGCACTGCTCCGTCTCAGGATTGTATAATGCGCAAAATACCCATATCCCGTGTATTGGGGCTTTTGCTTGTTGTGCAGCATCACCCGCAATGATCCGCCTCATATAGTTCCTGTTCGTAGGCGCAGGCTTTTGCCACCGGCTTCCTTCGGATTCCACCTCCCGGTGGACACCCTTGCCTTTAGCTAACACTTCTTACTGCATGGCGTGTTCGGGACTTGCACCCTATAGTACTTATACATGCCTGACACACACAAAAAAGCCTCAACTTTTGTTGAGACTTTTTTTGTGACCCCGTCAGGATTCAAACCTGAAACCTTCTGATCCGTAGTCAGATACTCTATTCAGTTGAGCTACGGGGCCTTTTCCGTATTCGGGCGGCAAAGATAAGGCGGCAACCTAAAAATGCCAAAAGAATAAATCGGAGCGATCGGCAGCCGGCTTTCGGCTATCAGGTGCGCACCATTCAATGTCTCATTTCCACATTTCCTTTCACTTCTCACTTCTCACCTCTCACTTCTCTCCTCCCTTCCTCTCTCAATAGTGCCATCTCACAAATGCTTCCATTGCAGCGTATTTAATAAGCCCCAGTTGGGCGTACAAATCGGCGGTATTGGCGTTGCGTTCTTCCGCCCGTTGCCAAAACTCACGGGCATCGGTACCCTGGAAGGGAACCGAATCTTTTTGCGACTGGTGTATGAAAATGCCGAAACGTTTTTTAAGCACCTGTTCGGGGCTCATGGGTATAGCCATTTCTATTTCAGTAATATCCCACTCCTGCCATGCACCTTTGTAGAGCCACACCCAGCAATCCTTCACCCATTCATCTCCCTCCGCTTTAATTCTTTTGAGCGATTCAAAAACAATTTCAAGGCATACTTTATGTGTACCATGCGGGTCGGCCAGGTCGCCGGCGCAATATACCTGCTGTGGTTTTAACTCACGCAGCAGTTTCATGGTTAGTTCCACATCCTTTTCACCCATCGGCTTCTTTTCAATAGTACCTGTTTCATAAAAGGGCAGGTTCTGAAAATGTGCCCGCTCATCTCCAACTCCTACATACCGGCAGGTTGCTTTGGCTTCACACCTGCGGATAAGTCCTTTAATATTCCTTATTTCCGCGGTGTCTGACTGCCGGGATTTTTTCTGCGCAAAATATTCACGTGCCTGCTTTGATATTTCCTTCGATTTTTTACTGTCAATGCCAAACATATCCTCAAATCCTACCGCAAAGTCCAGGAACCGGGTTACAAACTCATCGGTAACCGCAATATTGCCCGAGGTTTGATAGGCCACGTGCACTTCATGTCCCTGGTCGTGGAGACGCTGGAAAGTTCCTCCCATGGAAATGATATCATCATCGGGGTGCGGGGAAAATATAACCACCTTTTTAGGATAAGGTGTTGACCTTTCCGGATGCTGGGGGATATCTGAATTGGGTTTGCCGCCGGGCCAACCGGTAATGCTGTCGCGCAGCATATAAAACACCTGCAGGTTAATTTCGTATACGTCGCCTTTTTCCACCAGCAGATCGCCTAACCCGTTATCGGTATAATCGCTGTTGGTTAAACTCAGTACCGGCTTGTTCAATTTAATGGCCGCATTAATTACCGCTCTGCGGATGAGCTTCGGTGTCCACTCGCAATCGCCGGTAAGCCACGGCGATTTAATGCGGGTAAGTTCCGAAGCCGCCAGTTCGTCCAGTATAAAAGTGCAATTGTCGTGATTCTGCAATAAGGAAGCCGGAATGGATTCCGTGACATTATCTTCCGCAGAGGCTTTAACCACCGGGGCTTTAAACTGCCCCCAGGCCAACAGCAATATTTTCTTTGCTTTCATAATGGTGCTTATTCCGGCCGTTATGGCCAAACGGGGCACCTGTGAAATATTAACAAATTCGTACGAGTTGGCCTGACGTGTAGAATTCTCAAGTGTAACCAGCCTCGTTTTCGAATATACACTTGATCCGGGCTCATTAAAACCAATATGTCCGTTTACCCCAATACCCAGTACCTGCAGGTCAATACCCCCGGCATCTTCAATCATTTGCTCATACCCCGCGCAAAGTTCTTTTACTTTTTCTTTTGGCCATTCCCCACTGGGTATATGGCAGTTGGCCTGGTCTATATCAATATGATCAAAAAGATTAACTTTCATGAAGCGCTGGTAACTCTGCAATGCATTCTTATCAATCGGATAATACTCATCTAAATTAAAAGCAACTACATTTTTAAAACTTAAACCTTCTTCTCTATGCAGCCGGATCAGTTCGGCATACAGGGTTTTTGGAGTAGAGCCAGTTGCCAGTCCCAAAACACAGGGTTTGCCCTGCGATTGCCGCTCTTTAATGAGATTAGCGATTTCCTGCGCCGCGAAACGGGATCCTGCTTTAAAATCGGGAAATATCCTGCAGGAAATTTTCTCAAAAGAATCAACCATACTCATGATCAGTTGGAATTTAGATATTTTAGTTATTTAAATAATTGTTCATAGGGAGGAAGCTGCAAGATAGGAGTAAAAATGCATTCATTTTATGTGAGCCAAAATTTTGGACAAACGTTTGTGGATGGCTATCTTTATAGTACCGCCCTGTCATAAAATCCCTGTAGAAAATGAACCTGTACACTTAACACATTTTTATATGAAATACCTGCCAAAATATGTTACCCAAGCCGCTATTGTATTGTTTTTACTTGCAGGCTTCACCATACCAAAAGGTTTTTCGAACAGGTACGCTGATCCCGCAATGCTGAAGGGTGCATGGCACAACGCCGAAGGTAGTATTGAGCAGAGCCTTATTGTAGCAGATGGCTATTGTATGCTTACAAAATACGACAAAACCAATAAAAAATTCATTCACAGTTTTGGCGGACCTCTTACCGCCGCGGGCGATAAAATTAGCCTTAAGGTAGAATTTAACAGCAACGACAAAACCCAGGTGGGCAAAACAATGGAATATGATTTTTCCATTGACAACAATATACTTACCAGTAATATAAGCGGAGCCAAAACAGATTGGCAGAGAACGGATGATGGGAAAAGTAATTTGGCCGGCAACTGGCGTATTACACAGCGGAAACAAGATGGTAAAATGGGGGATCTGCCGCTGCGTGCCAGAAGAACCCTCAAACTTTTAACGGGAACGCGTTTTCAATGGGCGGCCATTAATATTGAAACAGGCGAATTTTCGGGAACAGGCGGCGGAACATATACGTTTGCCAACGGAAAATACACCGAACATATTGATTTTTTTTCGCGCGACAGCTCCAGGGTAGGCGCTTCCCTGAGTTTTGACGGGAAAATTGAGAATGGCAACTGGATCCACTCCGGACTAAGTTCCCGCGGGGAGCCGATATATGAAGTATGGTCGAGGATGAAGTAGCCTCACCCTCTTTCCCTCTCCACGGAGTGGCGAGGGACGGTGCTCAATGGCAAAGCTAAGCACAGGTGCTTCCATTTCAGCTATTGAATAAAAGTGTGAAATGCCCTTGGCGTCCGTTCCACCTCCTTGCCCTTTGCCTGCCCGTTCGGTTGTGACGTGAAACAAATCCGAAGCCGTAATTTCTAAATTCGAAGGAATACAACGATAAACAAAAAACTAAAAATCATAAACTCAAATTCCGAAATCCGAAGCCGGTTATACAGCCATAAACCACAAACGATAAACCACGAATAATAAAACGATAAGCTCAGACTGAAACGAACATCCTCTCTACCCTGCAACTTGTAACCCGAGACCTGCTTCATCTCAAATTTTAAACCTGTCCGCCGTGGCGGATATCAAATCTCAAATCTCAAATCCCCTTTCTCATTGAAGAAGCCCTTAACTCCATTGTGGTTTTTAGTTCAATGGTTTTGTATTGATGATGAAGGGTGTTGTTCTCAATCATAGTTATCAGTAACCTGGCGGCCGATTGCCCAATATCAAATGTAGGCTGGTGTATCGCTGTTAAAGAAGGGTCAATAAAACGGCAGACGGGATTGTCGAAAAAACCTACAAGGGCTATATCCTCAGGTATGCGCAATTTCATTTCTTTCAATACCTCAAAACAATCTATCGCTATTCTTTCGCTGGTGGCCAATATAGCGTTTGGCTTTGGCGTGGTTTTTAATAATTTAACCAAAGCTTTCTTGATATTGGCAAAACCAAAATCACAGTGAACAATCCATTTTTTCTGAACCGGGATCTTATATCTTTTTAATGCTTCTGTATACCCTTTCATTCTGTTCTTTGTAACCGATAAGTAAGGAGCCATGGTAACATGGGCTATACGGCGGTATCCCTGTTCCAGCAAATGACAGGTAGCGTCATAGGCTCCACCCGCATCATCGGTAACCACACGGGGCGTATCAATTTCATCGCATATCCTGTCGAACATTACCACCGGAACACCTTTATCAATGAGCTCCGCTAAGTGAGCGCCTTTTTTAGTTTCATTAGAAACAGAAATGATCAGTCCGTCTATCCTGCGCGATGCCAGCAGGTTAATATTGGTTACTTCTCTTTCATATTTTTCATGACTTTGAAAGATCACCACGTGATAGCCCAGGTTATAGGCTATATCTTCAATACCGGCAATTACGGCCGAACAAAAATAATTGGCTATCTCAGGAACGATTACACCTATTACTTTGCTTTTTTTTTCTTTTAACGAAAGCGCAATCGGGTTAGGTGTGTATTTCAATTCATTGGCCAGATCCTGTACCAGTTTACGCGTATCATCATTTATTTCCGTGCTTCCCCTTAACGCACGGGAAACCGTAGACGCAGAAATACCCAGTTTACGCGCAATATCTTTTATGGTTACCGGCTGTGGCGTTTGCATACCATAAAGATATAATCCCTTTAGCATTCATAAACATATTTACCTATTTACCGGCAGGAATAAATCTTTTCTAAATTATTAGAGCTTTAACTGAAATACATATAATGCAAACGTTGCCGGGAACGAGTGCAGAAAATGACCAGGCGTGCGGTTCATTTCCACTATTGGAAAGCACCGCGTATCTCCCTATTTTTACGTCAACAGAATTTAAAAAAGGTTTATTGATTTTGCCGCGATTGCTTTTTGATTTAAATATGAAAATAAAATTACTAACCACTATAGCGGTGCTGATGCTATGGTGCTGCCCTGCAACCAATGCCCAGGTTATTGCCAAACTAACGCTTGCTGCTGTTAACAACAGCATTAGTGCGCCTGTATATATTAATCTTGATGCCATAACAAGTGTTCCGGATTCTCTGCTATCTCTTCGTGAAATAACCGGCAAAAAAAACACAACCGTACCCTTCCAAATTGAAACGGGTTATCATCGCTACCTGTGGTGGATGGTGAACAATAAGAAAAGCTCTTCAAAAAGAGTGTTTGAACTGGTCAAAATCAATTCTGCTTCTGCCTCCGCAACCGCAGCTTTACAATTAACTATAAACGACGGAACTGTATTGATTACAGAAAACGGTAAAAATGTATTGCAATACAATTTTGCCACGCATTATCCTCCCGCCGGCGTTGATACCGTTTTTAAACGCAGCGGGTTTATCCATCCCTTATGGACGCCTTCGGGAAACGTACTTACAAGGATCAATCCTCCGGACCATTATCATCACATGGGCTTATGGAACCCCTGGACGCATGTGCTTTTTGAAAACAAAGAAGTAGATTTCTGGAATATCGGCGATAAAAAAGGTACGGTTCGTTTCAGTAACTTCATTTCAAAATACAGTGGCGATGTATATGCCGGCTTTAAAGCCCTGCAGCAACATGTGGCTTTTAATATACCCGCAGCCGGAATGGAAAAAACAGCGATGAATGAAGTTTGGGATATTAAAGTGTACAATGCGGGAGAAAATATGTGGCTGTGTGATTTCACCTCTTCCCTGAATTGTGCCACCAACAGCCCGGTAAAGCTTAAAGAATACCGCTATGGCGGCTTTGGCTTCAGGGCTACGGAAGAATGGAATAACGCCAACAGCAAAGTGCTTACATCGGAAGGTAAAGCACGTAAAGAAGCGGATGCCTCCACTGCCCGCTGGTGCATGATTGACGGAGACCTGGCGAAAGGACATGGCGGCATTTTATTCATGAGTTTCCCTTCCAATTATAATTTCCCGGAACCGATGCGGGTTTGGCCGGCAGACGCCAATAAAAGAGGCGATGTATTTTTTAGTTTCAGCCCCACCAGAAATAAAGACTGGACGCTGGAACCTCAAAAGAATTACGTTCTAAAATACAGGATGCTTATTTATGATGGAACAATAACACCCCCGCAGGCGGAAGAAGTATGGAAAAGTTTCGCGCATCCTCCGGAAGTGAAGGTGGAGAATGTGAGAATGTGAAAATGTGAAAATGTGAAAATGTGAAAATGTGAAAATGTGAGAAATTTGAAAATTTGAAAATGAAGGAAGGGAACCTGTCAGGACTGAGGCGCTGCGTTGACGTTGAGCAGTCCTCACAGGTTTTGAGAAAGGGATAATGTGAGAATTTGAAAATGATATATATAGCGGTCGGTATGCGACGCAGGAGCGGCAGACCGCATGGAATTTAAGAATGAGGGAAGGCTGCATATTGCCTGGCTATTATTCTAAAGAGGAAGTGGTATAACCATCAGTTTGAAATTATTCTAAAGCACCGTCCCTCTACACTGCGTGGAGAGGGAAAGAGGGTGAGGTAAATTGAAATATAAAAATATGACTAAAAAAAGCTTATTATTAATTGCATGCATCTGCCTGGCTTTATTTGCTGTAGCCCAGAATAAATCAAAGGATAAAGCCAAAGTGAACTGGAAGAAAGTGAATGTGCTGGTATACATTAAAAACGGAAAAGGATATGTGCACGAGAACAGGGCGGCGGGTGTGGCCGCTATTCAGCAGTTGGGCGCCCAGTATGGCTTTTCAGTAACCGCATCGGAAGATCCGGCGGATTTTACCGAAAATAACCTTAAGAGGTATAACCTGGTTATATTCAACAATACCAACAATGAGGGCTTTGATACCGATGAGCAAAAAGTAGCTTTCATGCGCTATGTGCAGGCAGGCGGCGGATTCGTGGGTATTCACTCTGCAACCGGTACGGAAAGGCAGTGGCCATGGTTTAAAAGATTGATTGGCGCTTCATTTTTGCGGCATGCAAAGCACCAGCCTTTTAAAGAGATCATCATTGATGCAGATCATCCTTCTACCTCCTTTTTACCCAGAATATGGGAGAGAAATGACGAGTGCTACTTTTTTAAAGAATACAATCCCGATATCCGGGTATTGATAGTACATGACCTTGCGCCGTTAGATGATAAAGACAAGCCAACCTATTATGGCGGTACATCTTCTCCTTCGGTATGGTGCCACGAATTTGACGGTGGAAGACAATGGTATACTTCGCTGGGGCACGACAGCGCCACCTATGCAACAGCAGAATTTCAAAAACATATTATGGGTGGTATAATATGGGTTATAGGAAATAACCAACCACTGGATTATTCGAAAGCAAGAGCAACGGCTCCCAACGATCCTTTAACATATTAAAGATGAATGACAGTTAAAACAATATATTTTCAATACAGTAAAAACCGCTATCATAAAACCAGTTATCATGAGCAAAAAAACAGTATCCTCCAGGAGAAATTTCATTAAAAATACCATTAAAGGCAGCGCAGGTGCTGCCATGCTGGCCACTATTCCTTCCATTGTGCCTGCTTCGGTATTGGGCAAGTATGCGCCGTCCAACCGAATAAATGTTGGCGCTATTGGCACTGGAAGGATCGCCCGTGACTGGGATATTCCTGGTGTAATAAAACAGGATTCCGCAAGGATACTGGCTGTTTGTGATCTGGATAGCAACAGGGTGCAGAGCACTAAAAAGTTAGTAGATGATTATTACGTAAAAAAAGGTCAGTCGGGCTACAACAGTACAAAAACCTATGAGCACTACGAGGAATTGTTAGGCAACAGGGATATAGATGCAGTAATTATTGCCACGCCAGACCATTGGCATGTGCTCCCTGCTATTCGGGCTGTGCAGGCTGGGAAGCATGTATATATGGAGAAACCCGCTTCGCTCTGCATTAGTGAAGGAAGGATACTGAGTGATGAAGTGCTCAAATCGGGCTGTGTATTGCAAATAGGCAGCCAGCAACGTTCTATGCCACAGTTTAAAAAAGCATGTGAGCTGGTGCGCAATGGACGGATTGGAAAGTTACACACCATTTATGTAGGACTTCCCATTGACAAGCCGGAGGAAAGCACCATTGAAAAAGAAATGCCGGTGCCGCCTAACCTGAATTACGAAAAATGGCTGGGCGCCACCCCATGGGTACCCTATACCGAAAAGCTGGTACACCCGCAAAAAGATTATTCGAGGCCGGGATGGCTGCGTTGCGAACAATTTGGCGCAGGCATGATCACCGGCTGGGGTGCACATCATTTCGACATTGCCAACTGGGGAATGGGAACAGAAAATACAGGACCCATTGAAATATCAGGCAAATCCGATTGGCCTGCTAAAGAAGCTTTGTGGGACGTGCACGGCAATTACAAAACGGAAAATCTCTTTGCCAACGGGGTAAAAGTATTGGCCAGCAATGAATACCCCAATGGGGTGAAATTTATAGGCACAGAAGGTTGGATATTTGTTACCCGCGGCAGTTATTCCGCAACAGCCAGCGACCCGGTAGCAAAGGGCAAAAATACAAAGGCGCTGGATGCAAGCGATCCCAAAATTCTTACATCAGTAATTGGCGAAAATGAAATCCATCTCATTGATAGCAAAGATCATCATGCCAACTGGCTGAACAGCATCATTACCGGGGTTCCCAATATTGCGCCTATAGAAGTAGGGCACCGGGCATGTTCGGTTTGCCTGCTCAATCATAGCGCTATGAAGCTGAACAGGAAACTATACTGGGATCCTGTAACCGAAAAGTTTAAAAATGACGATGAAGCCAACGCCATGCTGGTGCGTTCACAAAGATGGCCTTACCAGATTGAAAAGGGATTTAATGTAAGAACGATGATTTGACAATTTGAAAATGTGGCAATTTGAAAATTTAAAAATGTGAAAATCAAGAAAAAACAACAGCCCTGGTCGGCTACATTCTAAAAATGATGTGGAAGAACCAATAGCCTGAAATTATTCAACAGCACCGTCTCTCTCTACTGCGTGGAGAGAGAAAGAGAGTGAGTCAAAACTATACTATGCAACGATATACAATCATACTATTTTCGGCCTTAATGATAGGCTCAACAGCCTGCCGGTCTTCCGGCGATAAAACGAATGAAGAAACAAAAGACAGCAGCATGGTGAAACTCATTACACTCGACCCGGGCCATTTTCATGCCGCACTGGTACAAAAGGTGAGCTATGCCGGCGTGGATACTACCGTACACGTATATGCGCCCGAAGGTCCGGAGCTGCAATCCTATCTCAGCCTGGTTAACCAGTACAATGAAAGACCTGATAATCCCACACACTGGAACGAAGAAGTATATACCGGAAGTGATTTCGCTGAAAAAATGCTGGAGGAAAAGAAAGGGAATGTAGTGGTGCTGTCGGGCAACAACCGTTTAAAAACAGATTATATACAAAGGTCTGTGGCTGCCGGGCTGAATGTGCTGGCCGATAAGCCCATGGCCATTAACAGTACTAATTTTACCAAACTGGTACAGGCATTTGAAGAAGCAGGAAAGAAGAAAGTACTGCTTTATGATATAATGACTGAACGTTCAGAAATCACCAATATCCTGCAGCAGGAACTGATGCACCTGCCCGGTTTGTTTGGCGAATTAAAAAAGGGCACGGAAAAAGATCCGGCTGTTATGATTGAAAGTGTGCATTACTTTTTTAAAAACGTATCGGGTAAGCCATTGGTAAGACCGGAATGGTTTTTTGATGCGGCGCAGCAGGGCGATGCCATAGCCGATGTAGGAACGCACCTTGTTGACCTGGTACAATGGCAGTGTTTCCCCGGCGTATCGCTGGATTATACGAAAGATATTCAGATGAACAGCGCCCGTGTTTGGCCAACGCCCTTAACCTTGTCGCAATATACATCCATCACCGGTAAAAATACTTACCCCGAATATCTAAGGCCGGATGTTGTAAAAGATTCTATTTTAAATACGCATGCCAATGGCGAAATGAACTATACATTAAAAGACATTCATGTTAAGATCATTGCCCGTTGGGATTATAAAGCTGCAGAAGGCGGCGATACCCATCATGAAATTATAAAGGGAACCAAAGCCACCCTGGAAACAAGGCAGGGCAAAGCAGAAAATTACAAGTCTGTTTTATACATTCTTCCCGCTGCCGGTCAAAAGGCTGATTTTAGTTCGGCAGTGGAGGAAGCCATAGCAACCGTGGCTGCAAAATATCCCGGAGTAAAAGCTGAGCAGCAGGGAGCGGCGTGGAAGGTGGTTATTCCTTCATCATACGACGTGGGACATGAAGCACATTTTGGACAGGTGATGGAAAGGTATTTACAATACATCAAAGAAGGAAAACTTCCGGAATGGGAAATACCCAATATGATAGCAAAATATTACACTACAACGAAAGCACTGGAAACAGCAACGAAACATTAACTGCTTTTAGCCTGGTATAAACGATAACAGCTTTAAAGAATGGCCCGAAAAAAACAATTTAACGTGCCAGGGGCGGAGCTTTGCCTGTAAAAACAGGATAAGTAAAAGATGAATAATACTGATCTAACTACTTTTTATGATGACAACCAATATGTTTAATCTGGCCGGCAAAAGAGCATTGATCACCGGCGGCAGCAGAGGCCTCGGATTTTCCATTGCAAAGGCATTTATTGAATACGGCGCCGAAGTGATCATTACAGGCAGGAATAAAGAACACATGAACAAAGCATGTAAGGATCTTGGAGAAAAATGTACAGGGCTGATTTTTGATCTTAAAGATTTAGACCGGATCGGCGCATTTGTATCAACCGTAGAAAAAGACCATGGTGTTATTGATATACTGGTAAACAATGCCGGCATCCATTTAAAAAAAGATGCACTTGAAGTAAGTGATGAAGCGTATGAAGAAGTGATCAGGGTTAACCAGCAGGCCGTATTTGCAGTAAGCCGGGAGTGCGCCAAAAAAATGGTGACGCGCAGGAGCGGTGTGATCATTATGGTGAGTTCCATGGCATCACAATATGGCATACCTAAAGTAATCGCTTATACGGCATCAAAATCGGCAGTAGAAGGAATGACACGCGGCTTGGCCGTAGAGCTGTCTCCGTTAGGGATAAGAGTAAATTGTATAGCGCCGGGTTTTATAGAAACAGACATGTCGTCGAAAGCGCTCAATGGCGATAAAGAAAGAAAGCAACGGGTATTATCGCGTACACCAATGGGCAAATTGGGAACACCGGAAGATATAGCGCATGCGGCTGTGTATTTATCATCCGACGCGGCAGGTTATATCACCGGCATCGTGCTGCCTGTTGACGGGGGTAACGCTATTGGGTTTTAGCGATTGGTTGTCAGCTATCAGCTTTCAGCCGTGAGCTATCAGCTTTCAGCCGTCAGGTATCAGCGGTCGGTACCGACAAAGGAGCGTCAGACCGCCGATGAATCCAAAGGCTGCCGGCGATCAGCTTTCAGATTCAGCTTTGGGCGGTGGCCTTCGAGCTTTGGGTTAGTTGCAGGTTACAGGGTACAGGAAATATCCGTTTCAAACTGAGCTTATCGCTTTATTATTTGGGATTTATCGTTTATGGTTTATGGTTGCATCCGGCTTCGGATTTCGGAATTGGAGTTTATGATTTTTAGTTTTTTTGTTTAGTCGTTGCATTCTTTCGGATTTCAGAATTAAAACCTTCGGATTTGAAATTGATTCTGGTTGCAGAGAAAGTAGTACCATAATAAAATACATATTCATCCGGATAAAAACAATAGAAACAGAGTTAACTGCAAAAAGCGCCAAACTAAAGCTGATTATTTAATAACCAACAAAACTTGCTATTATGAAGGAGAGAAAACTTCGCAGGCTACCGGTGCTTTTATGCATCCTCCTGCTTTGCCAGTGGCAAACTACCCTGGCGCAAAATATTACGGTACAGGGCAGGGTAACCACGGCCGACCGCCCCAATGGTATTTCGGGAATATCGGTTACCGTGGAAGGCACCACCAATGGTACTACCACCAATGATGAAGGCCGATTCCGTTTAACCGGAGTACCCGCCTTGGGAAACCTTATATTTTCATCTGTGGGTTTCCAGCCACAAACCATTGCTGTAAAAAATCAGTCAACCATTAACGTTGAACTGGAAGCGGCGGAAGCTTCGCAATTGGAACAGGTGGTGGTGATTGGCTATGGTACGGCCAAAAAGAAAGATCTTACCGGGGCTGTATCGTCGGTCAAAGCCACTCAACTGGAAAATGAACGGCCTGCATCTATCCAGGATATCCTGCGCGGAAATATTCCCGGGCTGAACATCGGCTTTACCGCCTCACCAAAGGGAGACGCATCACTGGAAGTAAGAGGCAAAAACACTTTGAATGCAGGATCCAGTCCGCTTATCGTATTAGACGGTATCATTTATTATGGTGCTCTGGCCGACATTAACCCCAATGATATCGAAACCATTGACGTATTGAAAGACGCAAGCTCTGCGGCAGTATATGGCGCAAAAGCGGCAAGTGGCGTAATCCAGGTTACTACCAAAAAAGGCAAAAGCGGTAAACCCGTTATTAATTTTAACGCGAGCACCGGGCTTGCCACCATGAGCGTTAATGAAAGGGTGTACAACGCGGAGGAATTTCTATATACCTGGAGAAGAAATGCGCAATACAGTACGAACATTGCGAAAGCAAAACCCTTCCAGTATGATGACCCCCGTGAATTGCCGTCAAATATATCTGTGGCCGACTGGCTGGCTTACGACAATTCCAATCCTACTGCCGACCCTGTTACCGTTTGGTTGCAAAGATTAAACCTGCAACCGGTTGAAATTGCCAACTACAAAGCCGGCCGCTCCCTGAACTGGTACGATATGATGTTCCGCAACGGTCAGCGCCAGGACTATAATATAAGCCTTTCCGGCAGGCAGGACAGGATAAGCTATTACTGGTCTATGGGCTATATGAAAAACGAAGGTGTTGTTGTGGGTGATGATTATGATGTAGTGCGCACCCGCATCAATGTAGATGCTAAAGTAACCGATTTTTTAAGTGTAGGCACCAACACCCAGTTTAGTGTACGCGATGAAAGCGCCGTGCCGGTAGACTGGACGTTGATAACATCCAATTCTCCCTGGGGCTCTTTCTGGAATGACGATTCAACAGATTACCGCTATCATCCCAATGATGAAGCCAGTGGTGGGAGAAACCCTTTCTCGGTTCCAAAATACACCGACCGCCTGAAAAAATATTATACCCTCAATTCCAGCATTTACGCAAAGGTTTCTTTGCCATTTGATATAAAATACCAGGTAAATTTTACACCCCGGTTTGAGTGGTACAATTATTTCAACGGGCAATCTTCAAAATACCAGGACTGGACCAATGTTGGCGGTATAGCCACCAGGGAAAACCGGAATATTTACCAGTGGCAGGTAGATAACCTGTTAACATGGAGTAAAAATATTGGCAGGGATCATCATGTAGATGTAACCTTACTGGCCAATGCGGAAAAATACAGGGTATGGCGTAATAAAGTGGTGGGTACAGGTTTTCAGCCAAGTGATGTACTGGGTTACCACAATATGGGAGCCGCAACCATTACCGTTCCCTGTAATACCTGCGTTTATAGCGATGAAGGCGATGGCACCCAGTATGGAGATGAGGTGAGCACAGCGGATGCATTAATGGCCCGCCTGTTTTACTCGTATAAAGACCGCTACATGCTTACTTTAACAGCAAGGCGTGATGGCTACTCCGCGTTTGGGCAAAGCAATCCAAGAGCCACTTTCCCATCAGCAGCCATAGGCTGGGTTTTCAGCGATGAACCTTTCCTGAAATCGGGATGGCTGAACTATGGCAAACTAAGAGTAAGCTACGGGCTCAATGGCAACAGGGACATTGGGCGATATGTTGCATTGTCTGATTTACAAACCGGGAAATATTTGCATGTACTGCCTAACGGAAGTATCCAGCAGGTATCGCAATTGTATGTGAACAATATGCAGAACAAATTACTGAAATGGGAAACCACTACCGCTTTTAATGTGGGACTCGATTTCGCCCTGCTCAGCAACAGGATAGATGGTAGCATTGATGTGTACAAGAGCAAAACAAATGACCTGCTGGTTAAACGCACCTTGCCCGATATCCTGGGATTTAGTTTTGTGTGGGATAACCTCGGTCAGGTTGATAACAAAGGAATAGAAATAGGCCTCAATTCAAGAAACATCCAGAGGAATAATTTTACCTGGAACACCTCATTGAACTTTTCTTTGAACCGTAACAAAATTGTGCATCTCTATGGCTCTAAAACAGATATAAAAGACGCGAATGGAAATGTGATAGGGGAGAAAGAATCGGATGACAAAGCTAATAAATGGTTTATTGGACAACCTTTAGACGTTGTATGGGATCAAAACGCATTGGGCATCTGGCAAACGGATGAATACGACCAGGCACGTACATACGGTGTTTACCCCGGCGATTTTAAAGTAAAAGATGTAAACGCTGACGGTAAGTATACCGACGCTGACCGGGAGTTCCTGGGCTATACCCAACCCCGTTTCCGCTGGACACTGCGCAATGAATTCACCTTCTTTGAGAACTTTAGTTTTTCATTCATGATGTATTCGTACTGGGGTCACATGGCCACTTATAACCAGGCAAAGAACAGGAGCAATGCATTCCCCGACCGTGTGAACTCCTATGCCTTCCCGTTCTGGACGCCTGAAAATCCCACAGACGATTACGCCCGGCTGGCTTCAAACGATGGTAGCGCGAGTTACAGCGTGTACCGTAAAAAATCATTCATCCGGTTAGACAATGTGGCACTCGCTTATTCAGTTCCTCAAAATCTGCTGAAAAGAATAAGTACGCAGGATCTGAAATTCTTTTTCACCATAAAAAATGCAGGGGTCTATGCACAGCAATGGACCTACTGGGATCCGGAAAACAATGGACCCACACCAAGGATATACACATTGGGCTTGAACTTTACTTTATAAAACATTTCGTAAAGTAACCTTGAGTACAATATCCAATCACTACATAAATATCAGAAAATGAAAATAATATATAAACCTGCATTATCCATAATGGCAATTGCAATCATTGCATTGACGGGTTCATGCAAGAAAGACTTTTTAACACCGGAACCATTATCCTTTTATACGCCTGAAAATACGTTTAATACACCGGAAGGATTAAAAAGTGTTTTGGTTGCCTGCGAACGCAATATGCGCTATGAATTTTTTGGAGACGGCGCTCCGATTATTACGCAATTGATTTTTTCGGAGATGGCTATTGAAGGTACAACAGATAAATCGGGACCGGCGCAGGACCTGAATCTGCAGATCACACCCACAGCGCAGTTAAACCATGTTGACTTTAACCGGATTGGCTGGTATTGGTACGAGGGCTATAAGGGCATTAAGTACGCCAACACGGCGATCTCTTATATTGATCAGCCGAAATGGAAGTCGGAAGAAGAAAAAAACGCGGTACTGGGAGCGGCTTATTTTCACCGCGCTTACAGGTATTATATGCTCACCAATGAATTTGGCGATATTCCCACGGTAATGAAGGAAGTAACAGCACCCAGGCTTGATTTTTACTCGGTTAAACGGGAAGTGATCCTTCAAAAAATAAAGCAGGACCTGGAATTCGCGGAACAATGGGTTCCTGCAAAAACAAGTGGAGGGGAAGTTACAAAAGGCGCCGTAAGCCATTTGCTTACCAAAGTGAACCTTGCTTTGGGCAACTTCGATGACGCCATTGCTTCTGCGAGTCGCGTTATTGACGGGGGTGTACATGCTTTAATGACCCAACGGTTTGGCGTTGATAAGGCTGATGCTTCTAAAAATGTTATATGGGATTTGCACCGCCCGCTCAATAAAGCAAGGGCCGAGAACACCGAAGCCTTAATGCTGGTGATAGACAGGGACGGGTACAAAGACAATGGCGATTTCGGCGGTGGCGGTTCCACCATGCGGCAGGCAGTGCCTTACTGGTTCTCCAATAATATAATTACACCCGCCGGCAACAGGGGAACAACCGATGCATTAAAGAAGAACAATCCAGCTATTGACTTTGACCAGGCCACCAACTTTGGCAGGGCTATAGGCCGTTGCCGTGCCACCTGGTACAGCACTCATACCTTATGGGATGATCCCAACGATCTGCGGCACGCGCCGGGCAACTGGATGCGGATGGAAGACCTGGTATACAACAACCCCGCATTAAAAACCATGAATCCCCCCGATCCTTATTACGGAAAACCATTGCAGCTTTACAATTCTTCAGGTGGTATTCTTTGCGCCGATACCATCAGAAGCTGGTTCGACTGGCCACATTATAAATTGTACATTCCGGACATTGAAAACGCAACGCCCAGCGGCGGGCATACCGACTGGTATGTATTTCGCCTGGCAGAAACCTATTTGCTCAGGGCAGAAGCGTATTTCTGGAAAGGTCAAAACGACCTTGCTGCGGAAGACATCAATAAAATAAGAGTTCGTGCAGGCGCTGCGCCCATAACAGCGGCGGATGTAAATATCGGCACTATCCTCGATGAACGTGGCAGGGAATTGTATTACGAAGAACCACGCAAGGTTGAGCTTACCCGTATATCCTATTTGTTTGCCCAAACAGGAAAAACGGCTTACAATGGCAAAACATACAACCTGCAGAATTTCTCTACCGATAATTTCTTTTATGACAGGATCATGGAAAAGAATAATTTTTACAATAAAGGGGTAGTAACCAATCATGGCGACAGGTACACCATGAGCCCATACCATGTGCTTTGGCCAATACCCCAGGGCGCCATAAATAGCAATGTGGAAGGTATATTAAATCAGAATGAAGGGTATGATGGCTTTCAGAATAATGTGCCGCCATTAACGGCTATACCGGAGGAATAATTAAGTATATAAAAAAACATTCCATTTGAAAAGTGAAAGCATCGTCTTTCACTTTTCACTTTTTAACGTATATTTCCGCACAATGTATCGAAGGTTTCCAACCTTTGAAAGATTGGAAACCTTGAGGTGCAATAGGGGTTAATGCCCGTTGCGCTGAGATTAAGTATAATTTTTTTGAGACTATGCCTTTTCTTACCAAACCCGGTACACAATATCCGCATCATAGTCCGTGTAATGCCGGTACTTTCTAAATTGCATCCACAGTAATACCGTTGGGTCAGATTTTTTCTTATAACGCGGTACAACCGGACGCACATTATTCAGTTTGGAATTACGCGTTATGGGTGTTATTTTCCAGCTTTTTCCAAAATTTCTGGTTATTGCTTTTGACAGCTCAAAAATACCATTGACCTGGTGAGAAAAATACAGCGTTGACGGATCTGCAGGATCCAGCGTCATACCGCCGGAATAATTCTCCTCCCTTTGTTTTTTACCTTCTTCATCTTCCGGAAACCACGTTCCGGAATTAATAAGCAAATGATCTTCCCATTTTCCATTGTTATATGCTGCATAATAATAAAGATGCTCCCGGTTAGAAGGGTACCGGGTATAAGCCACCACGGGACGGCCTTTTTTATCCGTTGCAATATCAAATATCCATGCCTTGCCTGTTGCCGGCGTAGCCTTATATACTATGGATGCATCTTCCGGATGAAATGGTAATTGATCAACCGTACATATTTGCATACCGTCTGCCCGCCAGAAAGCATTGTTTTCATAATAACAATAGTACACGGAATTAAGCGGCTCGTTGTTGGGATGCCCGTTGGTAAATAACAGGTGGATCTTTGATTTTCCATCAGAATGGTATTTAACATAAGGGCGATTGTTAACATCCAGCCCTCTGGAGGTGATCACCACCCTGGGTTCCGACCAGGTTTTTCCGTTGTCTGTAGACGTAATCAGGTTAGGTTTAAAACCAATCCAGCGGCCGAAACTATACAATTTATTTTGCTCAGATTCCAGCCTGAACGGATTGGCATAACTGTATGTTTGCTTCTTGTATTTGCTAACAAGCGCTTCAGTATACGGTTTAAATATCAGGGGTGCGCCAAAGCACTTTACATCATAGGGATGCTCTGTGATATTTTGAATAACGCCCATCCCATTTACGGTGCCATTGTGCCAGGTATACTGGCTCAATATGTTTCCATCGGCTAATTCCAGGAAAGCCGGGTTATCGTGATCGTCTATCTCCAATTCGTGATAAAGCTTTTTATTGACAATTTTTCCCGAGCCGGGCTCCAGCGATGCAGCATACACATTTCCGGTTTTATCAATCCAGCCGGTAACAATCATGGTTTTGCTGGCGCTGGTATAAATAGCGCGGGGGTCGCTGAACCAACACCAGGCTCCGTCATAACTGAGTACCTGCGGTTGCTGGGCGTTGATCTCTGAAAAAACCAAGAATGAAAAAAGAAACAATATTGTTGTACGTATCAGCATGCCGGCGGGATTTATAATTTGACAATACAAAGAGTGAAAGACGACTGGTAAGTTTACCTTTGTTCACGGCCAAAAGTAACAAAATGAAAAATGAGAACTCCGTCTTTGAATTTTCATTTTTTAACTTATACTTTCGCACAATGTGTTGAAGGTTTCCAACCTTTGAAAAGTTGGAAACCTTTCAGTGACTGTAAACAATAACAAAAACATGCATACCAAACAATTACTACAAACATGGCGCTGGTTCGGGCCAAATGATCCTGTAAGTCTCCGGGATATTAAACAGGCTGGCGTTCAGGGCATTGTTACCGCGCTGCACCATATTCCCCACGGTGAAGTATGGACGAAAGAAGAAATACGCAGGCGCCAGGATGAACTGAAAGCAGGGGGCTTTGAATGGAGTGTAGTGGAAAGCCTTACCGTGCACGAAAACATAAAAACGCGCAGCGGCAATTATGCGGAACTGATTGAAAAATACAAACAATCGCTTGCCAACCTTGCCTCCTGCGGCGTGAAGGTTGTTACTTACAATTTTATGCCGGTAAACGACTGGACAAGAACAGATATCAATTACACCATGCGTGATGGCTCAAAAGCACTCTATTTTAACTGGAGCGATCTGGCTTTGTTTGATATACACATCCTGCAAAGAAAAGATGCTGAAAAAACCTATCCCGCCGCTATCATTGAAAAAGCGGCTAAAAAAAATAATGCATACACTTCAGCCGAAAAAGAAAACCTGGTCAATACCATTTTGTTCGGTATTCCCGGAGAGGAAAGGCGAACAACGGACGGTATGAAAAAGGAATTGGAAAAGTATAAGGATATTGACCGTGCTGCATTAAAGAGTAACCTTTCCTGGTTTTTACAACAGGTAGCTCCCGCAGCAGCCGAATTAGGCATTCAGTTGGCCATTCACCCCGATGACCCCCCATTTGATATATTGGGCTTACCACGCATTGTGTGCTCGCAAAAAGACCTTCGGGATATTATTTCTTATTCAGAAGCGCCCTCAAACGGGATCTGCTTTTGTACGGGATCGCTGGGCGCTAACCCCGCAAATGATCTTCCGGCAATGATCAAAGACCTGGGCGCCCGCATTTATTTTGCACATTTGCGCAACGTAGTAAGAGATGAGGATGGCAATTTCTACGAAGCCGATCATCTTGAGGGCAATGTGGATATGTATGCGGTGATGAAATCCCTGCTCACCATTCAGCAGCAAGCGGCTCATCCTATACCTTTCCGCCCCGATCATGGTCACCAGATGCTGGACGACATGGATAAAATCACAAATCCCGGTTATTCCGCTATAGGCCGTTTGCGTGGACTGGCAGAATTGCGTGGATTGGAATTGGGTATTTCAAAAGGGCTGCATTTTAATTAAAAGCTTTCGGAGTGGCATTTTAATTCTCTAAATAATTGGTTATTAGAAAAATACAAAATCAATAGTCTACTTTGCGTTAAAAAAAATTAACATTTTATACCCGCTTTATGGTATTGATTTTCGCTTAAAATAGCGGTAGTTTTATCACAGAAAGAAATTTCTTTCAAAATTGAACCCATTCAGTTAGCCTTACAGAACAAGCTATTCAACATATGGTGGGTTAGTGTCAATCAACTTCAAGTGCAACCTCTCAACCGGGAGGTTGTAGCTTTTTTGGGCCATCCCCATTGAAACTTTCTCTTAATAAAAATGTAATTTCCCGATCCATTTATATGAATTAGCTAATTTGCCCCATATTTTATTGTGAATGATATGAATTTTACTGCCGAATGGATTAGTTACGACAGCACCAACGCTTTTTCTGCTTTGGCTATTGATTACCTGCATCAGCGAACAACATTACAGCCCTTTTATAAACACAGCGCCAGCCTTGAGGGAGTTGGCGGCGCTATTGAAGAAAGGAAATTGTTTAGCACCGACCGTACAGCTTTAGTAGCCGCGCTTAAAACCCAATATGCACAAATTACTACATCCGAAAAGGTTAAATCCAATATAGAGAAGTTAGCGGATAACAAGACATTTACGGTATGCACCGCGCATCAGCCCAATCTGTTTACCGGCTACCTGTACTTCATTTACAAAATTGTACATGCCATAAAATTGTCCGATGAGCTAAGCGCTGCTTATCCGCAATATCATTTTGTGCCTGTGTACTATATGGGCAGCGAGGATAATGACCTGGAAGAATTGAACCATATTTACTTAAATGGTGAAAAGCTAACCTGGGAAACCAATCAAACGGGCGCGGTTGGCAGAATGAGCACCAAAGGGCTGGATTCCTTTATTGATCGCATTAGCGGGGAACTTAGTGTTCTTGAGCATGGACAACAATTGGCTGAACTGCTGAAAACCTGTTACTGCCAGTCTTCATCGGTACAGGAAGGCACTTTAAAATTTGTGAACAGCCTGTTTGAAAATTACGGGCTGTTGGTATTGATCGCAGATAATAGGGCCCTAAAAAAAGAGATGACAAGCGTATTTGAAGACGATCTTCTGCAGCATACCCCTGCTGCGATTGTTAAACAAACTGCCGGGCAACTGGCAAAACATTATCATGCCCAGGTTAATCCAAGAGATATTAACCTTTTCTACATGAAAGACGGTATCAGGGAGAGAATAATCAAAACCGGCGATCAGTTTGAAATCAACAATACGGGTATCCGCTTTTCCCGCAATGAAATATTAAATGAACTGCACGGCTATCCCGAACGGTTTAGTCCGAATGTGGTATTGCGCGGTTTGTTCCAGGAAACGATTTTGCCTAATGTGGCCTTTATTGGCGGAGGTTCTGAAGTTGCTTACTGGCTTGAGTTAAAGGAAATGTTTGCTCACTATAATGTACCCTACCCTGTTTTGATACTGCGCAATTCTTTCTTAATCGTGGAGCAAAAAATGACCCGCCTGATGGAGAAGCTGCAGCTTTCGGCCGAAGATATTTTTAAAGACGAAGCGCTGTTGCTGAATAATATCATTAAAGCCCGCAGCACCCTGCAACTAACGCTTGAAAAAGAAACAGCGCAATTGGCCGACTTTTATGATCATCTCAGGTCGGTCACAAACCGGGTTGACATAACGCTTACCCAACATGTCAGCGCATTGGAAGCAAAATCTGTAAAAGCACTTAAAAACTTAGAGAAGAAAATGCTGAGAGCCGAGAAAAATAAATATGACGCAATAACCGCCCAATTGCGGAAATTGAAATCGGCATTGTTTCCCAATAATACCCTGCAGGAAAGGGTGGAAAATATATTGCCGTATTATGCCCGGTATGGTAAATCATTTATTGATATGCTGTATGAGCATGCCCCCACCTTCGATAAAAAGTTTGGTGTATTAAGAGAGGCGTGACCGGCAGCGGATGTTAGGTTTCAGCTTTGAGCCATCAGGTTTGGCGTAGGGTATATGGTATAAGGCGTAAGGTGTAGGGTATTTTTGTACTTAGCTGTGGTGCTGCTATTGCTCATTTATTGCGTCGCACTCGTATACGCCTTGTCCGCTATTGAGCAGGAATACCACTACATAGCAGATATTATAGTAACTACAGGAATAATTTACTGCTGAATTACCATTACTGCATATGGCTTTAAAACCTTACATTTGACCTGTTATAAACACTCCCATTATGCAGAATAAAATACCTGAAGGACGGAATATAAAGCGCTTCCGGGAGATGCTCGGTATCAAGCAGGAAGCGTTGGCACTATCCATTTTCATCCTATCGAAAAATTAATTCAGCTTCATAAAGAAAAGATTGCATTGTACGAAAGGATGCTAAGGGAAAAAGATGAGATGATTGAAAGAGTGGAAAAATTATTGGAGAAATTATTGGAGAAAAAATAGGCAGTTCTGCAGTTACTGTTGTTGGTACGCCACCCGCAGTATCCGCCCTGCATACACAACAACGGCGGGTAGCTGGAACACCAATGTGGGCAAAAAAAAGGAAGCCGGATATTTTGTCTTTGCTTTTTACATTCATTTTTTGCTTTTTTTTATAAAGCCATCAAACTGTTTCCCGGATAAAAACATTTAAAGTATAGCTAAGCTATCACAGCATCCGATTATAGCTTATGTCCGGAGTTCCGGACAGCTTATTATAGAAGGTTCGTGGAAGTTGCACGGCACTGGAACGCCGGCAGAAAAAATCAACCATATTTTTCTTCCAATCCATCATAGTCTAGCCACTCTCTCCATTTCCATTGCCTAAATATATTATCCGGAGTATGTGGGTCCTCTATTTTATCATACAACTGAACAAATACCTGACCAGTTGGTAATTCTTTTATTTCTGTGGCATATGGAAAACTTAGTATTCTTTCTTTGGGAACTAATTTAAAAAATTCCCCTCCAAACCACATTTTCCACGCTACCATTAACCATGTATATGATATTAAAACACTTCTGCCAGGATTAAACTTAATATCATACTCTTTTTTATCAAAAAGCCCTATTTTATAAGGTGTATTTTCAATTGTTCGCCAAATATCTTTATCTATATTTCTATGGTCAATATTTTCAATAAATGAAGTAGATTGTACACACTCAAAATCCTCATTATATAAAAACCCTGCGTTAAAACTCTTATGATCAATTATCCTTTCTATTTCGCTATTAGAAGGGTGAAAAATTTCATTTTCTTGCACAATACTTATATGACGGTGAGGGTGTTTACTTCCAGTAATAACAATGCTAAATATATCAGAATTATTATTGCCAATAGCAATGGTTTCATGGGATTGATAGTTTTCTAATATTTTAATGTGTTCACTTCTATTCCATTTTTTGGTCTTATACTTTTGTGTAAGTCTCTCTGGACTGAACCTCGCAAATTCTTTAAATAGATTAACATAGAATGAAGGCACAAAAAAACTTTCATCAAAACTAAGTGATAAACCAACTTTCATAAATTTTAATCTGATAATTCAACAATTCTAACATTATTCCTGCCCAACTTGTCTTGAGCTATTCGCATAACCTCATTTAAATTGCCTTTATTATACCCTCTCGGTATCCCAATATGAAGTTCAACATTTTTTATTGGTCTTTCTATTCCTTTAAATGTAGCTGTAGAACCCACATTCTTCAAATTGACCAAATCATCTATGTTTTTAAGAATATTTTCAAACGTAAAATTCTTTTCCGCATTTACAGTTTTTAAGCTTACGCCTACCTTTTCGGCTTCATTATAAAAGTCTATTGTTTTAAAGAAAGGCGATGCTGTTTCTGCCAACCATTCGTATCCTTTTGCAACATATCCTGCTGCGGACTTTGCTTCCAGTATTTCCGCTACCGGTCGGTGTCTCACCGACCGGAAAATTTCCCCTATCGGAGTGTGTCTTCACACACCGAAACACTCACTCCTTATAATGTGTCAGGAAACCAAATTCATCAACGCCTTTTAAATAGAACCTTGCACTACTCCACCTGTAATCTTCAGGCAGGTTACATAATGCCCATTTTTTTCAGCCACAGGATTATTATGTATATATTCCGGTTTTTGTTCTAATATTTTTATCGTACTTAACGGAATAGCCAGAGGGTCACGTTTCCAGAACTGATACTGGCGATCGTTTTTGCCTGATAAATAATTTAATAGAATTATCCATTTAGGGCGTAAACCAAAGATAGGGAATGTGTAAATGCCAA
>CALKHN010000113.1 GCA_937991535.1 uncultured Sphingobacteriales bacterium | reverse complement strand
TATAAAATCCCTCTGAACGGACAGAAAATAAGGGAAAACGGAAAACCCGATGAAAACACGCTTAAACCCTCATAAATAAAGGGATTGAGCGCAAAACACTGATTGTTAATAACTTTCTTGGATTTAAAGGGCAGGAACACCCATTTTAAGCCGATTTTGAGCAAAAATGATGGCTTTTTAATCATTGGCACATCCGGGAACAATAAAATGATTGCTCCCGTTTTGTACCTTATTTATCCGATAGTAGTAGATATTCCTGATTCTTCCAGTATGGCGCACAGCTCGCTGTACTTTAAAAGATAGTTGTACACCTGTAAAATGAGCCGTTCAAAAGCTCCATTATCATTTTTTAGATTTATTCCTTTTCCCACCAATAGAAAATACGTGCTGTAAAGCTCATCTGTATGGTATTTTGCACTAATATCCATTGATTCAAAAATGAGCGTGGAATTATCCGTAAAAAATAAATCAACTTCAATTTGACCATGCTCTAATACATTCATTAGCTGAACAGCACGAATGTCGCTTTCTATTAAAACCCGTAATTGTTCTTTATCTTTCATAGTTTATGCGTAGCGGTATAATTCAAATATAAGCAATAGTTATTATATATCATAACCGCCAAACTCTTTTTTATATGGAAATTGGTTTCCATGACAGACCAAGATTTTTTAGTTCGATTAGGAAAATCTATTGCGGAGATTCGCAAACGAAAAGGAATTAGCCAAAATGAACTTTGTGCTGTTATCAATATGGAGAAATCTAATTTATCTGCTATAGAAAATGGAAGACAAAACGCATCTTCTTTAACACTTAAAAAAATTGCAGATGCAATGAATGTTGAAGTAAGGGAGTTTTTTTAGAAATAATTTTTCAGACATTAACGGCAAAAAAATAATCCCAAATGCCGGGTTTGACATTTGGGATTAAAAGATATTATTATCAAATAGTTACGAAAATTCGAAGCGTTTTTCTAAGAAAGTTTTAGAGGTTGCCCCGCGACCCATTACCGCCCCCTATATTTTTGCATATAGTATTTATCTACAACTTCTGAAAGAGATGGATTTTCCTTCGAATATTTTATTAAAATAGTATCTCCTTTTTTTAAAAACGTATCCGTATCATAAAAACTTCCTTGGTATTTGTGATGATCTACATAATAATAATAATAACTTGTTGGTCCAAAATTCTTTACATGGAAATTTTTAATGTAAAATGCTTTTGTCTCACTGGTATTTTCCATCTGCTTTTCATAGTCATGATTAGAAATCTGGCTAAGTATTATGATTAGTAATATTAATCCCAAACCAATTAATTTATCTTTGTGCTTTTTCATTTTTTTCCTGATTTTTCTACACCTTGCTGAATTAATAAAGAAGTTCCTTCGTTAACTACTTGATTCATAAAAAGGGAATTAGTAAAAGGGACATGATGCATTAATGGAGGCATAATACCAACCAAACTTAATATTGTTGTCTTTTGTAATGAAGGCCGATTGTTTCCTACGCCAGAAAAATATCCTCTGCCTACTAACGTATTGTTTTCATAGTTAATTGACACCCAAGGATCCATTGCTCCAACAAAAGCCTGTCCTTGAATAGATGTTCCGTAAGTCAAGAAGCCTGAAGTGGCAAGTCCTGTGAGGGATTTACCTTCTAATGTCCAATCACCAGTAACATAACTTTGTGTAGAATAATTCCAAGCTATATTAAAATATCCTCCGTTCACCCCAAATGTTAGATGATAAAATCTTGCTGCTTGGAATAAAAAGGGTGCTGCTTCTACTGCCCCTACTGCAACAAAAGGAGCTGCTAAGGAACCTCCTGCATATACTAACAAGAAATTTTCTAAGGCTTGGTGGTTTGCTCTTGTTGCTCCATATTTTTTCTGCATTTCCGGAGAGTCGTAAAAAATTGAATGCCCGCTTGGAATTGCATTTTGCCAGGCTGTTCCATCTCCGAAAAATTGACCCATGATACTGTTACTGTTTCTTTTCGTACGCTCATAATTCTCCTGTCGGGTTTTCTTTACATCTTCAGGATAGATAACTACTGTTTCAAGATTCCCATCAAGTCTCGCCCATCCTGAAGGGCCATCCTCAGATTTAAACCATTGCCATAATCTGCCCTGCATATCCCGATAAGAATCATCTTCTGTTGGATTTTCAGGTGCTCCTTCAGGAACGAAAGGTTTGTCTTCTGAAGGTTCTCCTTCAAGTCCTGTCGGATCAGCAAAAAGTATCGGGCAATTATTAAATGCTGAATAGGGGCTTTGCCATGGGTATTTTGCCATCATCGGGTCAACATTCCACCTTCTTCCCAGTCTGCTTTCATACATCCAGAATTCAGCGGAGTAGGTTCCCGGTGTGATTTCACGTTCTCTTTCCTGTCCGTTCATAGCATA